>NZ_JBMAWR010000010.1:0-188333 GCF_048586865.1 Pseudomonas bharatica
CCGGCAATCCGAATCCGGATGATCGATCTCTTCGTCAAATCCCCCTCGAAGGGGCCTCTGCTTTCTATGCAATCTCTCCGGGCGTGGCTATCATGCCTGCCTCATTGTGTATCGAGATTGGCATGCTGAAGTTGTTAACACTCCTCAAGGATGGTCGATTTCATTCTGGCGAGGCCCTGGGGGCCGTACTGGGCGTAAGTCGCAGTGCGGTCTGGAAGCAATTGCAGCTTCTCGAGTCGGAGTTGAATCTGACTGTATACAAGGTCCGCGGCCGGGGGTATCGGTTAGCCGAACCTTTGTTGCTGCTCGATGCTGAAAAGATCGCATCCCTGGCTGTGAGAGAGCCTTGGCCTGCTGTTGTGCTTGATGACATTGATTCTACCAATGCCGAGGCCTTGCGCTTGGTTGCGGCTGGGCAGGCAGCGCCGTTCCTCGTGCTGGCCGAAAGGCAAAGCGCCGGTCGTGGTCGCCGTGGTCGTGCATGGTCGAGCCCGTTTGCTCAGAATCTCTACTACAGTCTTGTGCTGCGAGTAGAGGGTGGCATGCGCCAGCTCGAAGGGCTGAGTCTTGTCGTGGGGCTCGCTGTGAGGCAGACGCTGCTCGCCCTTGGCGTTGCTTCGGCGGGTCTCAAGTGGCCTAACGACGTTCTTGTGGATAACCGCAAGGTAGCCGGCATTCTCCTGGAGCTTGTCGGGGACCCTGCGGATGTCTGTCATGTCGTTCTTGGTATCGGTATCAATGTGAATATGCAGAGCGCCGATATCGACCAGGCATGGACCTCGTTGCATCTGGAAACGGGTCATATGGTTGATCGTAACCGTCTCGCGGCGTTGCTTGGCGACAACCTGCGCATATGCCTGGAGCGCCATCACCAGGAAGGCTTCTCGGCCCTGCAGTCGGAATGGGAGAGCGCACACCTCTGGCAGGGACGGCCCGTTTCCCTGATCGCGGGAAGCAATAGCGTCGATGGCGTCGTTTTGGGGGTTGATCATCAGGGCGCCTTGCGACTGGATGTTGATGGTATTGAAAAGAGCTTCAGTGGTGGTGAGCTCAGCTTGAGGTTGCGTGATGATTCTTGAGCTCGATTGCGGAAACAGTTTTATCAAATGGCGAATTATCCGGCGGATTGACAAAGTGGTCATGGCTGGTGGCGTGGTCGACTCGGACAAGGCCTTGCTTCTTGCTGTTGAAAAGGAGGGGTTGTCTCCCAAGTGGTGTCGGTTGGTCAGCGTACGTACCGAGGATGAAACCAATGCCCTGGTTACAGCATTAAGGGCTGCGTTTTCTCTTGAAGTGAAAAAAGCCGGGCCGGCGCAGGAGCTGGCTGGCGTGCGCAATGGTTATGAAAACTTCGAGCGCCTGGGGCTGGATCGTTGGCTTGCTCTTTTGGGTGGTTACCATCTAGTGAGCTCGGCCTGCGTGGTCATTGACCTGGGTACCGCAGTGACTTCTGATTTTGTAAGTGCTGATGGAGAGCACCTGGGCGGTTTCATCTGTCCAGGGATGCCACTCATGCGCAACCAGCTACGAACCCATACGCGGAGAATCCGCTACGATGACGTGTCTGCCGAACAGGCTCTTTCCAGCCTGGCGCCTGGTCGCGCGACAGTGGAGGCGGTGGAGCGAGGGTGCACGCTAATGCTGCAAGGTTTCGTTCTCACTCAAGTCGAGCAGGCCAAGGCGCTGTGGGGTGAAGATTTCACCTTGTTCATCACCGGGGGCGATGCCGCCCTGGTGAGTCGTGTGGTGCCGTCGGCTCGTTCTGTTCCCGATCTGGTGTTCGTCGGGCTCGCCATCGCTTGTCCGTTGGACTGAGGTGCATATGCGTTGGTTGTTTCTTCTTTTGCTGGTGTTGAATGTCTTCTATTACGTCTGGCATCAGCAGGAGGCGCCGCTCAAGGCGAAGGAAGTCGTTTCGCTGTCGTTGTACAAGGGAAGCCAGCAGGATATCCAGTTGCTGAGTGAGGCGCAGCAAGCCAGTCCGGAGAAAGGGTGTTTCTATCTCGGCGGGCTTGCTACCCCGGAGTTGCTCGAGTCGTTGCGTCAGCGTCTGGTTGCTTTGGATGTCGCCTCCAGGAAGGTGGTAGGAAAACTTATGGACAGCTCGGGCTGGTGGTTGCAGATCCGCCCTGAAAGCCGGCATTTGCTGGATGAAACCTTGGTCGGCAGTCTTTCTCGTGATTTCAATGACTTAAAGAGTAAAATAATGCAGTGCGAGGGTATTGCAACGGTCGAATAGTTTGCATAGAATGGCGCCCGCTTCACAGGGATAACCACTAGGTGGTGAGCCTGGGAAGTGACTGTCAAATTAGCTAACCTCAAGATTTTAAAGAGAAAAAGCTTGACAGTCGGACGGCAAGGATACAAAATGCCGACCACAGCTCAGGAGGGGTTCCCGAGCGGCCAAAGGGATCAGACTGTAAATCTGACGTCTACGACTTCGAAGGTTCGAATCCTTCCCCCTCCACCAGTTTAGCGAGAGCAGCAAGCTCCGCGGGTATAGTTTAGTGGTAGAACCTCAGCCTTCCAAGCTGATGATGCGGGTTCGATTCCCGCTACCCGCTCCAAGTTTGCTGCTGTTGCAAAATGTGTTTCGCTCTTGTAGCTCAGTTGGTAGAGCACACCCTTGGTAAGGGTGAGGTCAGCGGTTCAAGTCCGCTCAAGAGCTCCATCTAACAAGGCAGATATGAAAATATCTGCCTTTGTTTTAATGGTTGGTATCGCAGCTCAATTCTTCTGTTGGAGGATGGTATCGATGGCTAAGGAAAAGTTTGAACGTAACAAGCCGCACGTTAACGTCGGCACCATCGGTCATGTGGACCATGGCAAAACTACGTTGACCGCAGCGCTGACCCGCGTCTGCTCCGAAGTTTTCGGTTCTGCTGTTGTCGAGTTCGACAAGATCGACTCCGCTCCAGAAGAGAAGGCTCGTGGTATCACTATTAACACTGCTCACGTAGAGTACGACTCGAACGTTCGTCACTACGCTCACGTTGACTGCCCAGGTCACGCTGACTACGTGAAGAACATGATCACCGGTGCTGCCCAGATGGACGGCGCGATCCTGGTTTGCTCGGCCGCCGATGGTCCGATGCCGCAAACCCGTGAGCACATCCTGCTGTCCCGTCAGGTAGGCGTTCCGTACATCGTGGTCTTCCTGAACAAGGCTGACCTGGTAGACGACGCTGAGCTGCTGGAACTGGTCGAGATGGAAGTTCGCGACCTGCTGTCCACCTACGACTTCCCAGGCGACGATACCCCGATCATCATCGGTTCGGCTCGTATGGCGCTGGAAGGCAAAGACGACAACGAAATGGGTACTACCGCTGTCAAGAAGCTGGTAGAGACTCTGGATGCCTACATTCCTGAGCCAGTTCGTGCCGTTGACCAGCCGTTCCTGATGCCGATCGAAGACGTATTCTCGATTTCGGGTCGTGGTACCGTTGTTACCGGTCGTATCGAGCGTGGTATCGTCCGCGTTCAGGATCCACTGGAAATCGTTGGTCTGCGTGACACTGCCAGCACCACCTGCACCGGTGTCGAGATGTTCCGCAAGCTGCTGGACGAAGGTCGTGCTGGCGAGAACTGCGGCGTTCTGCTGCGTGGTACCAAGCGTGACGACGTTGAGCGTGGTCAGGTTCTGGTCAAGCCAGGTTCGGTCAAGCCGCACACCAAGTTCACCGCAGAAGTCTATGTTTTGAGCAAGGAAGAAGGCGGTCGTCACACTCCGTTCTTCAAAGGCTACCGTCCACAGTTCTACTTCCGTACCACTGACGTGACAGGTAACTGCGAGCTGCCGGAAGGCGTAGAAATGGTAATGCCAGGCGATAACGTTCAGATGACTGTTACCCTGATCAAGACCATCGCTATGGAAGACGGTCTGCGCTTCGCTATCCGTGAAGGCGGTCGTACCGTCGGTGCGGGTGTAGTAGCGAAGGTTATCGAATAAGTAGTTGATTTATCTCTATCAGGCCGGTATAGTGGCCGGCCTGATTAAGCTTTTAGGTCAGTAGCTCAATTGGCAGAGCGACGGTCTCCAAAACCGTAGGTTGGGGGTTCGATTCCCTCCTGACCTGCCAGATTCTCTCGTGTATCTGGCTTTCTTTTCACAGGACCCCACTGTATGACTTCCAAGTCTGAAGCCCAAGACTCTCGCTTTGATCTGCTCAAGTGGCTTGCTGTTGTTGCCTTGGTCGTCGTCGGGGTTGTAGGCAATCAGTATTATTCTGCTTCGCCGATCCTGTACCGCGTAATCGCCTTGCTCGCTCTCGCTGCTGCTGCTGCTTTCATTGCGCTGCAGACTGTCAAGGGTAAGTCGTTCTTTGCGTTGGCTAAGGAAGCTCGCACCGAGATTCGTAAGGTCGTATGGCCAACCCGTCAGGAGACTACCCAGACTACTCTCATCGTGGTGGTCGTGGTGCTGGTCATGGCGTTGCTGCTGTGGGGTCTTGATTCCCTGCTCGGCTGGTTGATTTCCTTGATTGTTGGCTAAGGGTGTCCTGTGGCTAAGCGTTGGTATGTTGTGCATGCTTACTCGGGTTACGAGAAGCATGTAATGCGCTCGCTGATCGAGCGCGTGAAGCTGGCAGGCATGGAAGACGGCTTCGGCGAGATTCTGGTCCCCACTGAAGAAGTGGTCGAAATGCGTAATGGCCAGAAGCGCAAGAGCGAGCGTAAGTTCTTCCCTGGCTATGTGCTGGTTCAGATGGAAATGAACGAGGGTACCTGGCACTTGGTCAAGGACACTCCTCGTGTGATGGGTTTCATTGGCGGTACTGCTGATAAGCCTGCGCCTATTACCGACAAAGAGGCCGAGGCCATTCTGCGTCGGGTCGCTGATGGTAGCGACAAGCCGAAGCCAAAAACCCTGTTCGAGCCGGGTGAGGTTGTTCGGGTTATCGATGGTCCGTTTGCTGATTTCAACGGTTCTGTCGAAGAGGTCAACTACGAAAAGAGTCGCCTGCAAGTTGCGGTACTCATTTTCGGTCGCTCTACTCCGGTAGAGCTCGAGTTCAGCCAGGTCGAAAAGGTCTAGTTGAGCGAAGCATCCCACACCCCGCAGCCTTGCGCTGCGGGGTTTTTTCGTCACCGGGATAAAACGCAAGCAAACCGGGGAGCCTTCTGGCGTTCGTACCCGATATTGGAGTAGCTCATGGCTAAGAAGATTCAGGCTTACATCAAGCTGCAAGTTAAGGCCGGCCAGGCCAACCCAAGCCCACCCGTTGGTCCAGCACTGGGTCAACACGGTGTGAACATCATGGAATTCTGCAAGGCCTTCAACGCCCGTACCCAGGGTCAAGAACCAGGTCTGCCGACTCCTGTGATCATCACTGTCTACAGTGACCGCAGCTTCACTTTCGAAACCAAAAGCACCCCTGCTTCGGTTCTGCTGAAGAAGGCCGCCGGCCTGACCAGCGGTTCGGCACGTCCGAACACCGTTAAAGTCGGTACTGTGACCCGTGCTCAGCTGGAAGAGATCGCCAAGACCAAGTCTGCCGATCTGACCGCTGCTGACCTGGATGCAGCCGTGCGTACCATCGCCGGTTCTGCTCGCAGCATGGGCCTCAACGTGGAGGGTGTGTAATGGCTAAGCTGACCAAGCGCCAAAAGGCCATCGCTTCCAAAGTGGAAGCTGGCAAAGTCTACAACTTCGAAGAAGCAGCAACCCTGCTGGCTGAACTGTCCGCTGTGAAGTTCACCGAGTCCTTCGACGTTGCTGTCAACCTCGGCGTTGACCCACGTAAATCCGACCAGGTCGTTCGTAGCGCTACCGTGCTGCCACACGGCACTGGCAAGACTGTACGTGTTGCCGTCTTCACCCAGGGTCCAGCTGCTGAAGCCGCTCTGGCTGCCGGCGCTGACCGCGTAGGTATGGACGATCTGGCTGCCGAAATGAAAGGCGGCGACCTGAACTATGACGTCGTCATCGCTTCCCCGGATGCCATGCGCGTTGTAGGTCAACTGGGTCAGGTTCTGGGTCCTCGCGGCCTGATGCCTAACCCGAAAGTCGGTACCGTAACTCCAGACGTCGCCACCGCAGTGAAGAACGCCAAGGCTGGTCAGGTTCGTTATCGCACCGACAAAAACGGTATCATCCACACCTCCGTTGGCAAAGTCGGCTTCGAAGCTGGCAAGCTGAAGGAAAACGTTGAAGCCCTGATCGCTGACCTGAAGCGTATCAAGCCAGCTTCCTCGAAAGGTATCTACGTCAAGCGCGTTACCCTGAGCACCACCATGGGCCCAGGTCTGGTCATCGACCAGAGCTCGCTGAACGCTTAAGAAAACGCCGGGCCGAATAATCGGCCCGACGTTGAAAAATTGGGGTCCCTGCCTGGCGGGGGCTATCCAAGACCGTAGGCGGCGCAAGCCTTAAACCTCAAGCCTACGCAGATGGTGCTCCCGATTCGTTACCGAATCAGACACCAAAACGACATCTGGCTCCGGCTGGATGAAACGGTAAAAACCAGGAGTAAACCCGTGGCAATTAAACTCGAAGACAAGAAGGCCATCGTCGCTGAAGTCAACGAGGCTGCCAAAGTCGCTCTGTCCGCTGTCGTGGCCGATGCCCGTGGTGTGACTGTAGGCGCGATGACCGGACTCCGTAAAGAGGCCCGCGAAGCTGGCGTTTACGTACGTGTCGTACGTAACACCCTGCTCAAGCGCGCTGTTGAAGGTACCGAATTCTCGGTGCTGAACGACGCGTTCAAAGGCCCGACCCTGATTGCTTTCTCGAACGAACACCCGGGCGCTGCTGCTCGTCTGTTCAAAGAGTTCGCCAAGGGTCAGGACAAGTTCGAGATCAAGGCAGCTGCGTTCGACGGCAAGTTCCTTGCCGCTAACCAGATCGACGTGCTGGCAACCCTGCCAACTCGCGACGAGGCTATCGCACAGCTGATGAGCGTAATCCAAGGTGCAACCAGCAAGCTGGCTCGTACCCTGGCAGCTCTGCGCGACCAAAAAGAAGCTGCTGCTGCCTAAGGCACCGGCGTCTCTTTCGAAATCAAACGTTTAATTTGATGGCCGCGTAGGCTATCCCCCAATACAGGAATTCATAGTCATGTCTCTGACTAACGAGCAAATCATCGAAGCGATCGGCCAGAAAACCGTTCTGGAAATTGTTGAACTGATCAAAGCGATGGAAGAAACCTTCGGCGTTACCGCCGCTGCCGCTGTTGCCGCTGGCCCAGCTGCTGGCGCTGCTGCTGCCGTTGAAGAGCAAACCGAGTTCAACGTTGTTCTGGCCGCTGCTGGCGACAAGAAAGTCAACGTGATCAAGGCTGTTCGTGAACTGACCGGCCTGGGCCTGAAGGAAGCCAAAGAGAAAGTCGACGGCGCTCCTCAAACCCTGCTGGAAGGCGTTTCGAAAGAAGCCGCTGAAGACGCGAAGAAGAAGCTGGAAGAAGCAGGCGCACAAGTCGAAGTCAAGTAATTTCGACCTTGCGACTCCAGCCCGAGCGTTAAGCAAACGGCTGAGGCTGGTGGCTATTGCCACCGGCCTTTTTCCGTTATTGGTAGTCAACCCGGTTGACGCTGATGACGAGCGGTATCCACCACGAACGGTGGCGCAAACCAAGGGGTTTGCAAGATTTTCTGGTTGCTCCCGCCGGGAGGAGCCAAACAAGCAGGTGACCAAGCTGGGGAACGCTGATGGCTTACTCATACACTGAGAAAAAACGTATCCGCAAGGACTTTAGCAAGTTGCCGGACGTCATGGATGTGCCTTACCTCCTGGCCATCCAGCTGGATTCTTATCGTGAATTCCTGCAAGCGGGAGCGACCAAGGATCAGTTCCGCGACGTCGGCCTGCATGCGGCCTTCAAGTCGGTTTTCCCGATCATCAGCTACTCCGGCAATGCTGCCCTGGAGTACGTTGGCTATCGTCTGGGCGATCCGGCGTTCGATGTCAAGGAGTGCGTGCTGCGTGGCGTGACCTATGCCGTTCCGCTGCGGGTGAAAGTGCGCCTGATCATTTTCGACAAAGAATCGTCGAACAAAGCGATCAAGGACATCAAAGAGCAAGAAGTCTACATGGGTGAAATCCCCCTGATGACTGAGAACGGTACCTTCGTAATCAACGGTACCGAGCGTGTGATCGTTTCCCAGTTGCACCGCTCCCCGGGTGTGTTCTTCGACCACGACCGTGGCAAGACCCACAGCTCCGGCAAGCTGCTGTACTCGGCGCGCATCATTCCTTACCGCGGCTCCTGGCTGGACTTCGAGTTCGATCCGAAGGACTGCGTATTCGTCCGTATCGACCGTCGTCGCAAGCTGCCGGCCTCGGTACTGCTGCGTGCGCTGGGCTACAGCACCGAAGAAGTACTCAACACCTTCTACACCACCAACGTCTTCCACGTTTCCGGCGAGAAGCTGAGCCTGGAACTTGTGCCGCAGCGTCTGCGTGGTGAAGTCGCGGTGATGGACATCCAGGACGAGACCGGCAAGGTCATCGTCGAGCAGGGTCGTCGTATCACTGCGCGTCACATCAACCAGATCGAGAAAGCTGGCGTCAAGCAACTGGACGTTCCAATGGAATACGTCCTGGGCCGCACCACCGCAAAAGCGATCGTGCACCCGGCCACCGGCGAAATCCTGGCTGAATGCAACACCGAGCTGACCACCGAGCTGCTGATCAAGATCGCCAAGGCCCAGGTTGTCCGCATCGAAACCCTGTACACCAACGACATCGACTGCGGTCCGTTCATCTCGGATACCTTGAAGATCGACTCCACCAGCAACCAACTGGAAGCGCTGGTCGAGATCTACCGCATGATGCGTCCTGGCGAGCCGCCAACCAAGGATGCCGCCGAGACCCTGTTCAACAACCTGTTCTTCAGCGCCGAGCGTTACGATCTGTCCGCAGTGGGCCGCATGAAGTTCAACCGTCGTATCGGTCGTACCGAGATCGAAGGTTCGGGCGTGCTGAGCAAGGAAGATATCGTCGAGGTCCTGAAGACCCTGGTCGACATCCGTAACGGCAAAGGCATCGTCGACGACATCGACCACCTGGGTAACCGTCGCGTTCGCTGTGTCGGCGAGATGGCCGAGAACCAGTTCCGTGTTGGCCTGGTGCGTGTAGAGCGTGCGGTCAAGGAACGCCTGTCGATGGCCGAAAGCGAAGGCCTGATGCCTCAGGACCTGATCAACGCCAAGCCTGTAGCGGCGGCGGTGAAGGAGTTCTTCGGTTCCAGCCAGCTCTCGCAGTTCATGGACCAGAACAACCCGCTCTCCGAGATCACCCACAAGCGTCGTGTCTCCGCACTCGGCCCAGGTGGTCTGACCCGCGAGCGCGCCGGCTTCGAAGTCCGTGACGTACACCCGACCCACTACGGTCGTGTCTGCCCGATCGAGACCCCTGAAGGTCCGAACATCGGTCTGATCAACTCCCTGGCGGCCTATGCCCGCACCAACCAGTACGGCTTCCTGGAAAGCCCGTACCGCGTGGTGAAAGAGGGTGTGGTTACCGACGATATCGTGTTCCTGTCGGCGATCGAAGAAGCTGATCACGTCATTGCACAGGCCTCGGCCGCAATGAACGAGAAGAAGCAACTCATCGACGAGCTGGTAGCTGTTCGTCACCTGAACGAATTCACCGTCAAGGCACCTGAAGACGTGACCCTGATGGACGTTTCGCCGAAGCAGGTAGTTTCGGTCGCAGCGTCGCTGATTCCGTTCCTCGAGCACGACGACGCCAACCGTGCACTCATGGGTTCCAACATGCAGCGTCAGGCTGTACCGACCCTGCGCGCCGACAAGCCGCTGGTAGGTACCGGCATGGAGCGCAACGTTGCCCGTGACTCCGGTGTCTGCGTAGTTGCTCGCCGCGGTGGTGTGATCGACTCGGTCGACGCCAGCCGTATCGTTGTTCGCGTTGCCGATGACGAAGTCGAAACCGGTGAAGCCGGTGTCGACATCTACAACCTGACCAAGTACACCCGTTCGAACCAGAACACCTGCATCAACCAGCGTCCGCTGGTGAACAAGGGTGATGTGGTCCAGCGTGGCGACATCATGGCCGACGGTCCGTCCACCGACATGGGTGAACTGGCTCTGGGCCAGAACATGCGCATCGCGTTCATGGCATGGAACGGCTTCAACTTCGAAGACTCCATCTGCCTGTCCGAGCGTGTGGTCCAGGAAGACCGCTTCACCACGATCCACATCCAGGAACTGACCTGCGTGGCTCGTGATACCAAGCTTGGCCCAGAGGAAATCACCGCGGACATCCCGAACGTGGGTGAAGCTGCGCTGAACAAGCTGGACGAAGCCGGTATCGTCTACGTGGGTGCCGAAGTCGGCGCCGGCGACATCCTGGTCGGCAAGGTCACGCCAAAAGGCGAAACCCAGCTGACTCCGGAAGAAAAACTGCTGCGCGCGATCTTCGGCGAGAAGGCCAGCGACGTTAAGGACACCTCCCTGCGCGTGCCAACCGGCACCAAAGGTACTGTCATCGACGTACAGGTCTTCACCCGTGATGGCGTCGAGCGTGACAGCCGTGCGCTGTCCATCGAGAAGATGCAGCTGGACGAGATCCGCAAGGACCTCAACGAAGAGTTCCGCATCGTCGAAGGTGCCACCTTCGAGCGTCTGCGTTCGGCTCTGAACGGCCAGGTGGTCGATGGTGGCGCGGGCCTGAAGAAAGGCACCGTGATCACCGACGAAGTCCTGGACGGTCTGGAGCACGGCCAGTGGTTCAAGCTGCGCATGGCGGAAGATGCGCTGAACGAACAGCTGGAAAAGGCTCAGCAGTACATCGTCGATCGCCGTCGTCTGCTGGACGACAAGTTCGAAGACAAGAAGCGCAAGCTGCAGCAGGGCGATGACCTGGCTCCAGGCGTGCTGAAGATCGTCAAGGTCTACCTGGCAATCCGCCGTCGCATCCAGCCAGGCGACAAGATGGCCGGTCGCCACGGTAACAAGGGTGTGGTCTCGGTGATCATGCCGGTGGAAGACATGCCGCACGACGCCAACGGTACCCCGGTCGACGTCGTTCTGAACCCGTTGGGCGTACCTTCGCGTATGAACGTCGGTCAGATCCTCGAAACCCACCTGGGCCTTGCAGCCAAGGGCCTGGGCGAGAAGATCAACCGCATGCTCGAAGAGCAGCGCAAAGCCGCCGAACTGCGCAAGTTCCTGACCGAGATCTACAACGAGATCGGTGGTGTCCAGGAAGACCTGGAGTCCTTCACTGATGAAGAGATCCTGACGCTCGCGCAGAACCTGAAGAAGGGCGTGCCGATGGCGACCCCGGTCTTCGATGGCGCCAAGGAGCGTGAGATCAAGGCCATGCTGAAACTGGCCGACATGCCGGAAAGCGGCCAGATGGTGCTGTTCGACGGTCGTACCGGCAACAAGTTCGAGCGTCCTGTGACCGTTGGTTACATGTACATGCTCAAGCTGAACCACTTGGTGGACGACAAGATGCACGCCCGTTCCACTGGTTCCTACAGCCTGGTTACCCAGCAGCCGCTGGGTGGTAAGGCGCAGTTCGGTGGTCAGCGTTTCGGGGAGATGGAGGTGTGGGCGCTGGAAGCATACGGCGCGGCATACACCCTGCAGGAAATGCTCACAGTGAAGTCGGACGACGTGAACGGCCGGACCAAGATGTACAAGAACATCGTGGACGGCGATCACCGTATGGAGCCGGGCATGCCCGAGTCCTTCAACGTGTTGATCAAAGAGATCCGTTCGCTCGGTATCGATATCGATCTGGAAACCGAATAACACGTGACGCGAATCGGGAGCGTGGCCTAACGGCGCGCTCCCTGCTCCGCCAGGAGGAAAGGCCTTGAAAGACCTACTGAATTTGCTGAAAAACCAGGGTCAAGTCGAAGAGTTCGACGCCATCCGTATCGGACTGGCCTCGCCTGAGATGATCCGTTCGTGGTCGTTCGGTGAAGTAAAAAAACCGGAAACCATCAACTACCGTACGTTCAAGCCTGAGCGTGACGGCCTGTTCTGCGCCAAGATCTTTGGCCCAGTCAAGGACTACGAGTGCCTGTGCGGCAAGTACAAGCGCCTGAAGCACCGTGGCGTGATCTGCGAGAAGTGCGGCGTTGAAGTTGCCCTGGCCAAGGTTCGTCGTGAGCGCATGGCGCACATCGAGCTGGCTTCGCCGGTCGCCCACATCTGGTTCCTGAAGTCCCTGCCGTCCCGTATCGGTCTGCTGATGGACATGACCCTGCGTGATATCGAGCGCGTTCTCTACTTCGAGAGCTATGTCGTTATCGACCCGGGCATGACCACCCTGGAAAAAGGCCAGCTGCTGAACGACGAGCAGTATTTCGAAGCGCTGGAAGAGTTTGGTGACGACTTCGACGCCCGCATGGGTGCCGAGGCTGTCCGCGAACTGCTGCACGCTATCGACCTAGAGCACGAGATTGGCCGCCTGCGCGAGGAAATCCCGCAGACCAACTCGGAAACCAAGATCAAGAAGCTGTCCAAGCGTCTGAAACTGATGGAGGCCTTCCAAGGCTCGGGCAACCTGCCTGAGTGGATGGTCCTGACCGTTCTGCCGGTTCTGCCGCCAGATCTGCGTCCTCTGGTTCCGCTGGATGGCGGTCGCTTCGCGACTTCCGACCTGAACGACCTGTATCGTCGGGTGATCAACCGTAACAACCGTCTGAAGCGCCTGCTCGATCTGTCCGCTCCGGACATCATCGTGCGCAACGAAAAGCGCATGCTGCAGGAAGCGGTCGATGCCCTGCTCGATAACGGTCGTCGTGGTCGTGCAATCACCGGTTCGAACAAGCGTCCTCTGAAATCCCTGGCTGACATGATCAAGGGTAAACAGGGTCGTTTCCGTCAGAACCTTCTCGGAAAGCGTGTCGACTACTCCGGCCGTTCGGTAATTACCGTGGGTCCGACCCTGCGTCTGCACCAGTGCGGTCTGCCGAAGAAGATGGCTCTCGAGCTGTTCAAGCCGTTCATTTTCGGCAAGCTGGAAATGCGTGGTCTGGCGACCACCATCAAGGCTGCCAAGAAGATGGTCGAGCGCGAGCTGCCTGAGGTCTGGGACGTTCTCGCCGAGGTGATCCGCGAACACCCCGTACTGCTCAACCGCGCGCCGACTCTTCACCGTCTGGGTATCCAGGCCTTTGAACCGGTTCTGATCGAAGGCAAGGCAATCCAGCTGCACCCGCTGGTCTGCGCCGCGTACAACGCCGACTTCGACGGTGACCAGATGGCCGTGCACGTGCCGCTGACGCTGGAAGCCCAGCTGGAAGCGCGCGCGCTGATGATGTCGACCAACAACATCCTGTCGCCAGCCAACGGTGAGCCGATCATCGTTCCGTCGCAGGACGTGGTACTGGGTCTGTACTACATGACCCGTGAAGCCATCAACGCCAAGGGCGAAGGTCGCGTGTTCGCCGACCTGCAGGAAGTCGACCGCGTATTCCGCGCCGGCGAGGCTGCCCTGCACGCGAAGATCAAGGTCCGTATCAACGAGACCGTGAACGACCGTGATGGCAACAGCGTCAAGAACACCCGCATCGTCGACACCACCGTCGGCCGTGCCTTGCTGTTCCAGGTAGTGCCGGCCGGCCTGTCGTTCGACGTGGTCAACCAGCCTATGAAGAAGAAGGCGATCTCCAAGCTGATCAACCAGTGCTATCGCGTGGTTGGCCTGAAGGAGACCGTGATCTTCGCTGACCAGCTGATGTACACCGGTTTTGCCTACTCGACCATTTCCGGCGTTTCGATTGGCGTTAACGACTTCGTTATCCCGGACGAGAAAGCCCGCATCATCGGTACCGCTACCGAAGAAGTGAAGGAAATCGAGAGCCAGTACGCCTCCGGCCTGGTAACCCAGGGCGAGAAGTACAACAAGGTCATCGACTTGTGGTCGAAGGCCAACGACGAAGTGTCCAAGGCGATGATGGCCAACCTCTCGAAAGAGAAGGTCATCGACCGCGAAGGCAACGAAGTCGAGCAGGAGTCCTTCAACTCCATGTACATGATGGCTGACTCCGGTGCCCGGGGTTCGGCTGCCCAGATTCGTCAGCTGGCCGGTATGCGTGGTCTGATGGCGAAGCCGGACGGCTCCATCATCGAAACGCCGATTACCGCGAACTTCCGTGAAGGCCTGAGCGTACTCCAGTACTTCATTTCGACTCACGGTGCTCGTAAAGGTCTGGCGGATACCGCGCTGAAAACCGCGAACTCCGGTTACCTGACTCGCCGTCTGGTAGACGTTGCCCAGGATCTGGTCGTTACCGAAATCGACTGTGGCACCGAGCAGGGTCTGCTGATGACCCCGCACATCGAAGGCGGCGACGTTGTGGAGCCTCTGGGTGAGCGTGTTCTGGGTCGTGTCATTGCTCGTGACGTGTTCAAGCCTGGCACCGACGATGTCATCGTTCCGGCCGGTACCCTGGTCGACGAGAAGTGGGTCGAGTTCATCGAGCTGAACAGCATCGACGAAGTGGTCGTGCGTTCGCCGATCAGCTGTGAAACCCGCTACGGCATTTGCGCCAAGTGCTACGGTCGTGACCTGGCCCGCGGTCATCAGGTGAACATTGGTGAGGCGGTTGGCGTTATCGCTGCCCAGTCCATCGGTGAGCCTGGTACCCAACTGACCATGCGTACGTTCCACATCGGTGGTGCTGCAAGCCGGACCTCGGCTGCCGACAGCGTCCAGGTGAAGAACGGCGGTATGGTCCGTCTGCATAACCTGAAGCAGGTAGAGCGTGCCGACGGCAACCTGGTCGCGGTATCGCGTTCCGGCGAGCTGGCCATTGCCGATGAATTCGGTCGTGAGCGTGAGCGCTACAAGCTGCCTTACGGTGCGGTAATTTCCGTGAAGGAAGGTGAGAAGGTCGAAGCTGGCGCCATCGTCGCCAAGTGGGACCCGCACACCCACCCGATCGTTACCGAAATGAAAGGTACCGTGACCTTCGTGGGCATGGAAGAAGGCATCACGATCAAGCGCCAGACCGACGAACTGACCGGTCTGACCAACATCGAGGTCCTGGACGTCAAAGACCGTCCGGCTGCAGGCAAGGAAATCCGTCCTGCAATCAAGATGGTCGACGCCAATGGCAAGGATCTGCTGCTGCCAGGTACCGATGTACCTGCCCAGTACTTCCTGCCGGCGAACGCCCTGGTCGGTGTGGCTGACGGTGCCCAGATCGGTGTCGGTGACGTTATTGCGCGTATCCCGCAAGAAACCTCGAAGACCCGTGACATCACCGGTGGTCTGCCGCGCGTTGCTGACCTGTTCGAAGCGCGTCGTCCGAAAGAAGCGTCGATCCTGGCTGAAGTCAGCGGTACCATCGCCTTCGGTAAAGAGACCAAGGGCAAGCGCCGCCTGGTCATCACGCCGAACGACGGTAGCGATCCGTACGAAGAGCTGATTCCGAAGTGGCGTCACCTGAACGTCTTCGAAGGCGAACAAGTGAACCGCGGCGAAGTTATCTCCGACGGTCCGAGCGATCCGCACGACATCCTGCGTCTGCTGGGTGTGAGCGCGCTGGCCAAGTACATCGTCAACGAGATCCAGGACGTTTACCGTCTGCAAGGCGTTAAGATCAACGACAAGCACATCGAGACCATCCTGCGTCAGATGCTGCGCAAGGTCGAGATCACCGAGTCCGGCGATTCCAGCTTCATCAAGGGCGACCAGATGGAGCTGACCCAGGTGCTGGTCGAAAACGAGCGCCTGGCTGCCGAAGACAAGTTCGTGTCGAAGTTCTCGCGCGTGCTGCTCGGTATCACCAAGGCCTCGCTGTCCACCGAGTCGTTCATCTCGGCGGCCTCCTTCCAGGAGACCACCCGCGTTCTGACCGAAGCGGCGGTGACCGGCAAGCGCGATTACCTGCGCGGCCTGAAGGAAAACGTGGTTGTGGGTCGTCTGATCCCGGCCGGTACCGGTCTGGCATACCACAGCGAGCGCAAGCGTCGCCGTGATGCCGACAAGCCGCTGCGTGTGAGCGCCAGTGAGGTGGAAGCCGCACTGACCGAAGCGCTGAACTCCAGCGGTAACTGAAGAAAGGGTGGGGCCCCGGCAAGTCTTCTCTGAAATTCGGCGACATGATTCGTCACCGATGACCGGAGTGGGCGAGCCGGGGCCTCGTCTTGACTGCGTACGAGATCCTCTTTAGACTCTTGTACCCCTAAATTTGGTAGGGCTCCGTCCTGCCAATTTTTGCTTTTCTTGCAAGACAATAGCGTCGCAAGACAACAGTGGAGCTAGTAGATGGCAACTATCAACCAGCTGGTACGTCAGCCGCGTAAGCGTATCGTCGAGAAATCCGACGTTCCTGCGCTGCAGAACTGCCCGCAACGTCGTGGCGTGTGCACCCGCGTGTACACCACTACGCCGAAAAAACCTAACTCGGCACTGCGTAAAGTATGCCGTGTGCGTCTGACCAACGGTTTCGAGGTTTCCTCGTACATCGGTGGTGAAGGCCACAACCTGCAAGAGCACAGCGTCGTCCTGATTCGTGGCGGCCGTGTAAAAGACTTGCCAGGTGTTCGTTACCACACCGTTCGCGGCTCCCTGGATACCTCCGGCGTCAAAGGTCGTAACCAAGGTCGTTCGAAGTACGGTACCAAGCGTCCGAAGTAATCGGCCGTTTGCAGCAGTTCATTCATTTTATTGAGTCGATAAGAGTAAGGTCGGGCGCGAACTCCTCGAGTTGGATGTCCCGGGCTAACCTGAAGACCGTTTGAGGGCTTATCAATGCCAAGACGTCGTGTAGCAGCCAAGCGTGAGATCCTGGACGATCCGAAATACGGAAGCCAGATCCTCGCCAAGTTCATGAACCACGTGATGGAAAGCGGCAAGAAGGCAGTAGCCGAGCGCATCGTTTACGGTGCTCTGGATACCGTCAAGGCACGCAAGAACAGCGATCCCCTGGAAATCTTCGAGAAAGCTCTCGACGCCATCGCTCCGCTGGTCGAAGTGAAGTCGCGCCGTGTTGGCGGTGCAACTTACCAGGTTCCTGTCGAAGTTCGTCCATCCCGTCGTAACGCGCTGGCAATGCGCTGGTTGGTAGACTTCGCCCGCAAGCGCGGCGAGAAGTCCATGGCGCTGCGCCTGGCTGGCGAGCTGCTGGATGCCGCTGAAGGCAAGGGTGCTGCTGTCAAGAAGCGTGAAGACGTGCACCGTATGGCCGAAGCCAACAAGGCTTTCTCGCACTACCGCTTCTAATTCAAGCATCAATCTTTTTGCGAGGGCTTTATGGCTCGTACTACAGCAATTAACCGCTACCGTAACATTGGTATCTGTGCCCACGTTGACGCGGGCAAGACTACCACTACCGAGCGGATCCTGTTCTACACAGGTCTGAGCCACAAGATGGGCGAGGTGCACGACGGCGCCGCGACCACCGACTGGATGGTGCAGGAGCAAGAGCGCGGTATCACCATTACCTCCGCTGCTGTGACTACCTTCTGGAAAGGTTCCCGTGGTCAGTACGACAACTACCGCGTAAACGTCATCGATACCCCCGGCCACGTTGACTTCACCATTGAAGTAGAGCGTTCGCTGCGTGTACTCGACGGCGCGGTCGTTGTGTTCTGCGGCACCTCCGGTGTCGAGCCACAGTCCGAAACCGTATGGCGTCAGGCCAACAAGTACGGCGTTCCGCGTGTTGTCTACGTGAACAAGATGGACCGTGCCGGTGCCAACTTCCTGCGTGTCGTAGGTCAGATCAAGAACCGTCTGGGTCACACCCCGGTTCCGGTTCAACTGGCCATCGGTTCGGAAGACAACTTCCAGGGCCAGGTCGACCTCATCAAGATGAAGGCGATCTACTGGAACGAAGACGACAAGGGCACTACCTATCGCGAGGAAGAGATTCCTGCCGATATGCTCGAGTTGGCTGAAGAGTGGCGCAGCAACATGATTGAAGCTGCCGCCGAAGCCAACGAAGAGCTGATGAACAAGTACCTTGAAGAAGGTGAGCTGACCGTCGAAGAAATCAAGGCCGGTCTGCGTGCGCGTACCCTGGCCAGCGAGATCGTTCCGGCTGTCTGCGGTTCGTCCTTCAAGAACAAGGGTGTTCCTCTGGTTCTCGACGCCGTTATCGACTACCTGCCTGCTCCGACCGAGATCCCTGCTATCCAGGGTATCCACCCGGATCACGTCGAAGACGAAAACGCGCCGAAGATCGAGCGTCACGCCAGCGATGACGAGCCGTTCTCGGCTCTGGCCTTCAAGATTGCCACCGACCCGTTCGTTGGTACCCTGACTTTCGTGCGCGTCTACTCGGGCTTCCTGAGCTCGGGCGACTCCGTGATCAACTCGGTCAAGGGCAAGAAAGAGCGCGTTGGTCGTATGGTGCAGATGCACGCCAACCAGCGTGAAGAGATCAAGGAAGTTCGCGCTGGCGACATCGCGGCCCTGATCGGCATGAAGGACGTCACCACTGGTGACACCCTGTGCGACGCCGACAAGCCTGTGATCCTCGAGCGTATGGACTTCCCTGAGCCTGTAATTTCGGTTGCCGTTGAGCCGAAAACCAAGCAGGACCAGGAGAAGATGGGTATCGCTCTGGGCAAGCTGGCCCAGGAAGACCCGTCGTTCCGCGTCAAGACCGATGAAGAAACCGGTCAGACCATCATCTCCGGTATGGGTGAGCTGCACCTGGACATCCTCGTTGACCGCATGAAGCGCGAGTTCAACGTCGAGGCCAACATCGGCAAGCCTCAGGTTTCCTACCGCGAGAAGATCACCAAGGACAATGTCGAGATCGAAGGCAAATTCGTTCGTCAGTCCGGTGGTCGCGGTCAGTTCGGTCACTGCTGGATCCGCTTCTCGCAGCCTGCTGTGGACGAGAAGGGCAACATCACCGAAGGCCTGGAGTTCCATAACGAGGTTGTAGGTGGTGTGGTTCCTAAGGAATACATCCCGGCCATCCAGAAAGGTATCGAAGAGCAGATGAAGAACGGCGTTGTCGCCGGCTATCCGCTGATCGGCCTGAAGGCAACCGTGTTTGATGGTTCCTACCACGACGTCGACTCCAACGAGATGGCGTTCAAGGTGGCGGCCTCCATGGCGACCAAGCAGCTGGCCCAGAAGGGCGGCGGTGTTGTGCTTGAGCCGATCATGAAGGTTGAAGTGGTAACCCCAGAAGACTACATGGGTGACGTGATGGGTGACCTGAACCGTCGTCGTGGTCTGATCCAGGGTATGGAAGACTCGGTTTCCGGCAAGGTTATCCGTGCTGAAGTTCCGCTGGGAGAGATGTTCGGTTATGCAACCGACGTCCGTTCCATGTCTCAGGGTCGCGCTAGCTACTCCATGGAATTCTCCAAGTACTCCGAAGCTCCGTCGAACATCGTCGAAGCACTCGTTAAAAAACAAGGCTAATCCAGCCCTTTAGGCAAGAGGTTCACTGTCGTGGCTAAAGAAAAATTTGATCGTTCCCTTCCCCACGTTAACGTCGGCACCATCGGCCACGTTGACCACGGTAAGACCACTCTGACCGCAGCTCTGACTCGCGTCTGCTCCGAAGTTTTCGGTTCTGCAGTCGTTGAGTTCGACAAGATCGACTCGGCTCCGGAAGAAAAAGCGCGCGGTATCACCATCAACACCGCTCACGTCGAGTACAACTCGAACATTCGTCACTACGCTCACGTTGACTGCCCAGGTCACGCTGACTACGTGAAGAACATGATCACCGGTGCTGCCCAGATGGACGGCGCGATCCTGGTTTGCTCGGCCGCCGATGGTCCGATGCCGCAAACCCGTGAGCACATCCTGCTGTCCCGTCAGGTAGGCGTTCCGTACATCGTGGTCTTCCTGAACAAGGCTGACCTGGTAGACGACGCTGAGCTGCTGGAACTGGTCGAGATGGAAGTTCGCGACCTGCTGTCCACCTACGACTTCCCAGGCGACGATACCCCGATCATCATCGGTTCGGCTCGTATGGCGCTGGAAGGCAAAGACGACAACGAAATGGGTACTACCGCTGTCAAGAAGCTGGTAGAGACTCTGGATGCCTACATTCCTGAGCCAGTTCGTGCCGTTGACCAGCCGTTCCTGATGCCGATCGAAGACGTATTCTCGATTTCGGGTCGTGGTACCGTTGTTACCGGTCGTATCGAGCGTGGTATCGTCCGCGTTCAGGATCCACTGGAAATCGTTGGTCTGCGTGACACCACCAGCACCACCTGCACCGGTGTCGAGATGTTCCGCAAGCTGCTGGACGAAGGTCGTGCTGGCGAGAACTGCGGCGTTCTGCTGCGTGGTACCAAGCGTGACGACGTTGAGCGTGGCCAGGTTCTGGTCAAGCCAGGTTCGGTCAAGCCGCACACCAAGTTCACCGCAGAAGTCTATGTTCTGAGCAAGGAAGAAGGCGGTCGTCACACTCCGTTCTTCAAAGGCTACCGTCCACAGTTCTACTTCCGTACCACTGACGTGACCGGTAACTGCGAACTGCCGGAAGGCGTAGAAATGGTAATGCCAGGCGATAACATTCAGATGACTGTTACCCTGATCAAGACCATCGCTATGGAAGACGGTCTGCGCTTCGCTATCCGTGAAGGCGGTCGTACCGTCGGCGCCGGCGTCGTAGCAAAAATCATCGAGTAATATCGATCGGTTGAAAAAGCCCCCGCTCAGCGGGGGCTTTTTTATTGGGTTGACACCCAATAGGGGCGTCTATAGAATCACGCCTCCTTTTAACGGGCGTAGTGCGCCCGGTGGGAATAGCAGCCTGGAGTCTGAAATCCAATGCAAAATCAGCAAATCCGTATCAGGTTGAAGGCATTCGACCATCGCCTGATCGACCAATCTACCCAGGAAATCGTGGAAACCGCGAAACGTACTGGTGCTCAGGTGCGTGGTCCAATTCCACTGCCTACCCGTAAAGAGCGGTTTACCGTTCTGGTCTCCCCGCACGTCAACAAAGACGCGCGTGACCAGTACGAGATCCGTACTCATAAGCGCGTCCTGGACATCGTCCAGCCAACGGATAAAACCGTTGATGCACTTATGAAGCTTGATCTTGCGGCAGGTGTGGAAGTGCAGATCAGCCTCGGCTAAGACTCGGGTCTTGGTCGTGTAACGCTCTGAAATGGGCGGCCATAGCGGGTGAAAGCCCCGTACACTCATGAGGTTTACAACATGACTATTGGTGTAATCGGTCGTAAATGCGGTATGACCCGCATTTTCACCGAAGAAGGTGTCTCCATTCCGGTCACGGTCATCGAGATCGAGCCGAATCGTGTCACCCAGTTCAAAACTGAAGAAACCGATGGCTACCGTGCAGTGCAAGTCACTGTCGGCGAGCGTCGTGCTTCGCGCGTGACTGCCGCTCAGGCTGGTCACTTCGCCAAAGCGAACGTTGCCGCTGGTCGCGGTGTCTGGGAATTCCGCCTTGAAGAAGGCGAGTACCAGGCTGGCGACTCGATCAATGCTGAGCTCTTCGCTGCGGGCCAACTGGTAGACGTTACCGGTCAGTCCAAGGGTAAAGGCTTTGCCGGTACCATCAAGCGCTGGAACTTCCGCGGTCAAGACAATACCCACGGTAACTCCGTTTCCCACCGCGTCCCGGGCTCTATCGGCCAGTGCCAGACTCCTGGTCGTGTATTCAAGGGCAAGAAAATGTCCGGTCACATGGGCGCCGAGCGCGTGACCGTTCAGTCCCTGGAAGTAGTGCGCGTCGACGCTGAACGCAATCTGTTGCTGGTCAAGGGTGCCGTTCCTGGCGCTACTGGCGGTGACGTTGTTGTGCGTCCGGCTGTCAAGGCTCGCGGGTAAGGGGAAGCTGACATGCAACTTAATGTAAATGACGCTCAGGCGATCGAAGTTTCCGAACTGACCTTCGGTGGCGAATTCAACGAGACGCTGGTACACCAAGCAGTCGTGGCCTACATGGCCGGCGGCCGTCAGGGCACCAAGCAGCAGAAGACCCGTTCCGACGTGGCTGGTGGCGGTAAGCGCCCATGGCGTCAGAAAGGTACTGGCCGTGCTCGTGCCGGTACTACTCGCGGTCCTATCTGGCGTGGCGGTGGTGTGACCTTCGCAGCTCGTCCTCAGGATCATTCGCAAAAGCTCAACAAGAAGATGTATCGCGCAGCACTGCGTTCGATCCTCTCCGAGCTGGTGCGTAGCGACCGTCTGGTCGTGGTTCAGGACTTCGCTGTCGAAGCGCCAAAAACCAAAGACCTGCTGAACAAGCTGAACGGCATGGGCCTGAACGATGTTCTGATCGTTTCGGATGCTGTTGACCAGAACCTGTATCTGGCCGCTCGTAACCTGCCGCACGTCGATGTACGTGACGTACAAGGTTCCGACCCAGTCAGCCTGATCGCCTACGAAAAAGTGTTGATCACTGTTTCGGCAGTGAAGAAATTCGAGGAGCTGCTGGGATGAACCAGGAACGCGTATTCAAAGTTCTACTTGGCCCGCACGTTTCCGAGAAGGCTACGGTTCTGGCTGACAAGAAAGGCCAGTTCGTTTTCAAGGTTGCGACCGATGCAACCAAGCTGGAAATCAAGAAGGCCGTTGAAAGCCTGTTCAGCGTCAAAGTGGAAAGCGTTACTACCCTGAATGTTCTGGGTAAGACCAAACGCACCGCTCGTGGCCTGGGCAAGCGCAATGACTGGAAGAAGGCGATCATCTCCCTTCAGCCAGGCCAAGATCTCGATTTCAGCAGCAGTGCTGAGTAAGGAAGGGGTGCATCATGGCAATCGTTAAATGCAAACCGACTTCCCCTGGCCGCCGTTTTGTGGTCAAGGTGGTCAACCAGGAGCTGCACAAAGGCGCTCCTCACGCACCGCTGATCGAGAAGAAATCGAAGTCTGGTGGTCGTAACAACAATGGCCGCATCACTACTCGTCACGTTGGTGGTGGTCACAAGCAGCATTACCGTCTGGTCGACTTCCGTCGCAACGACAAGGACGGCATCGCCGCCACTGTCGAGCGTATCGAATACGACCCGAACCGTACTGCTCACATTGCCCTGCTGTGCTACGCAGACGGCGAGCGTCGCTACATCATCGCGCCGAAAGGCGTGAGCGCTGGCGACCAGCTGATCGCAGGTGCTCTGGCTCCAATCAAGCCAGGCAACTCCCTGCAGCTGCGTAACATCCCGGTAGGTAGCACCGTTCACGGCATCGAACTGAAGCCAGGCAAAGGTGCACAAATCGCTCGTTCCGCTGGTGCTTCGGCTCAGCTGATCGCTCGCGAAGGCGTCTACGTGACCCTGCGTCTGCGCTCTGGTGAAATGCGTAAAGTGCTGGCTGAGTGCCGTGCGACCCTGGGCGAAGTCTCGAACACCGAGCACAGCCTGCGTTCGCTGGGTAAAGCTGGTGCCAAACGCTGGCGTGGCGTTCGCCCAACCGTTCGTGGTGTTGCCATGAACCCGGTTGACCACCCGCATGGTGGTGGTGAAGGTCGTACCTCCGGTGGTCGTCATCCGGTATCGCCATGGGGCTTCCCGACCAAGGGTGCGAAGACTCGTGGTAATAAGCGTACCGACAACATGATCGTCCGTCGTCGCAAGTAAATAGAGGGATACGACAGTGCCACGTTCTCTGAAAAAAGGTCCTTTTATTGATCTTCACCTACTGAAGAAGATCGAAGTGGCGGCGGAAAAGAACGATCGCAAACCAGTTAAGACCTGGTCGCGTCGTTCCATGATCCTGCCACAAATGGTCGGTCTGACCATCGCGGTACACAACGGTCGTCAACACGTCCCAGTTCTGGTGAACGAAGACATGGTCGGCCATAAACTGGGCGAGTTCGCCGGTACCCGCACCTACCGCGGGCACGTGGCTGACAAGAAAGCCAAGCGTTAAGGGGTAAGGAAATGGAAGTAGCCGCTAAGTTGTCGGGCGCTCGCATCTCCGCCCAGAAAGCCCGCTTGGTCGCCGACCAGATCCGCGGGAAGAAGGTGGGCGAAGCGCTCAACCTGTTGGCTTTCAGCAGCAAGAAAGCTGCTGAAATCATGAAGAAAGTCCTCGAGTCGGCCGTAGCCAACGCCGAGCATAACGAAGGCGCAGACGTTGATGACCTGAAGGTCTCCACCGTTTTCGTCAACGAAGGGCGTTCGCTGAAGCGCATCATGCCGCGTGCCAAAGGCCGCGCTGATCGCATCGTCAAGCGGTCTTGCCATATCACTGTCAAGGTTGCGGACAAGTAACGGAGTCGATCAGATGGGTCAGAAAGTACATCCCACTGGCATTCGCCTGGGAATCGTCAAGGAGCACACCTCCGTCTGGTATGCAGACGGCGCTACTTACGCAGATTACCTGTTGAAGGATCTGAAAACGCGTGAGTACCTCCAAGACAAACTAAAAAGCGCGTCCGTTAGCCGTATCGATATCCATCGTCCGGCTCAAACTGCACGCATCACCATCCACACCGCTCGTCCAGGTATCGTTATCGGGAAGAAAGGTGAAGATGTTGAAAAACTGCGTCAGGACCTGACCAAGCAAATGGGTGTGCCTGTGCACATCAATATCGAAGAGATCCGCAAGCCGGAGCTCGACGGTATGCTGGTTGCTCAGAGCGTAGCTCAGCAGCTGGAGCGTCGTGTGATGTTCCGTCGTGCCATGAAGCGCGCCGTACAGAACGCCATGCGTATTGGTGCCAAAGGCATCAAGATCCAGGTGAGCGGTCGTCTCGGCGGTGCTGAAATCGCACGTACTGAATGGTATCGCGAAGGTCGTGTGCCGCTGCACACCCTGCGTGCCGATATCGACTATGCCACCTACGAAGCTCACACCACCTACGGTGTGATCGGTGTCAAGGTTTGGATCTTCAAAGGCGAAGTTATTGGTGGTCGCCAAGAAGAACTGAAACCACAAGCACCAGCGCCTCGTAAAAAAGCTGCTAAGTAAGGGGTACGCCAAATGTTGCAACCAAAGCGTACAAAATTCCGCAAGCAGATGACTGGCCACAACCGTGGTCTGGCGCTGCGCGGTAGCAAGGTCAGCTTCGGCGAGTTCGCCCTGAAAGCTGTTGCTCGCGGTCGTCTCACCGCCCGTCAGATTGAGTCCGCGCGTCGTGCGCTGACCCGTCACGTCAAGCGTGGCGGCAAAATCTGGATCCGCGTATTCCCGGACAAGCCGGTTACCAAGAAGCCTCTCGAAGTGCGGATGGGTAAAGGTAAAGGTTCCGTCGAATACTGGGTTGCCCAGATCCAGCCAGGCAAAGTCCTGTACGAGATCGAGGGTGTTTCTGAAGAGCTGGCGCGTGAGGCATTCGCCCTGGCGGCTGCAAAGCTGCCTCTCGCCACCTCCTTTGTTAAGCGGACGGTGATGTGATGAAAGCGAATGAACTTCGTGAAAAATCAGCACAGCAACTGAACGAGCAACTGCTCGGCTTGCTGCGCGACCAGTTCAATCTGCGTATGCAGAAAGCAACTGGCCAGTTGGGGCAGTCGCACCTGCTCTCGCAAGTTAAGCGTGACATCGCTCGCGTGAAAACTGTGCTCAACCAGCAGGCAGGTAAGTGATCATGGCTGAAGCTGAAAAAACCGTCCGTACGCTGACTGGCCGTGTCGTCAGCGACAAGATGGACAAGACCATCACCGTACTGGTCGAGCGTCGCGTAAAGCACCCGATCTACGGTAAATACGTTAAGCGTTCGACTAAGCTGCACGCGCACGACGAAGCCAACCAGTGCAAGATCGGCGACAAGGTTTCCATCCGTGAAACCCGTCCGCTGGCCAAGACCAAGTCCTGGGCACTGGTTGAAGTTCTCGAACGCGCTGTTGAAGTCTAAGGGCTAGGGGTCGGAGATATTTTATGATTCAGACTCAATCCATGCTCGATGTGGCCGATAACAGCGGCGCTCGTCGCGTCATGTGCATCAAGGTTCTCGGCGGTTCGCACCGTCGTTACGCCGCTATCGGTGACATCATCAAGGTAACCGTCAAGGAAGCAATTCCTCGCGGTAAAGTGAAGAAAGGCCAGGTCATGACCGCTGTTGTGGTTCGTACCCGCCATGGTGTCCGTCGTGCTGACGGCTCCATCATCCGCTTTGATGGCAACGCTGCTGTTCTTCTGAACAACAAGCAAGAGCCGATCGGCACCCGTATCTTTGGGCCAGTGACCCGTGAGCTTCGTTCCGAGAAGTTCATGAAGATCGTCTCGCTCGCCCCAGAAGTGCTGTAAGGAGATCCGACATGCAAAAGATTCGTCGTGACGACGAGATCATCGTGATCGCCGGCAAAGACAAAGGTAAGCGCGGTAAGGTGCTGAAGGTTCTCGCTGACGACCGTCTGGTCGTTGGTGGGATCAACCTGGTGAAGCGTCATACCAAGCCTAACCCGATGTCGGGCGTACAGGGCGGTATCGTCGAGAAAGAAGCGCCACTGCACGCTTCCAACGTCGCCATCTTCAATGGTGAAACCAACAAGGCTGACCGCGTTGGTTTCAAAGTAGAAGACGGCAAAAAAATTCGTGTCTTCAAGTCGACCCAAAAAGCGGTTGATGCTTGAACACTGCTAGGTAGAAGACCATGGCACGACTGAAAGAGATTTATCGGAAGGAAATCGCTCCCAAGCTTAAGGAAGAACTTAAGCTGGCGAACGTGATGGAAGTTCCGCGCGTTACCAAGATCACCCTGAACATGGGTCTGGGCGAAGCGATCGGCGACAAGAAAGTCATCGAGCACGCTGTTGCCGACCTGGAAAAGATCACCGGCCAGAAAGCTGTCGTGACCTTCGCCCGGAAATCCATCGCTGGCTTCAAAGTCCGCGAAGGCTGGCCGATCGGCGTCAAAGTCACCCTGCGCCGCGATCGTATGTACGAGTTCCTGGACCGCCTGCTGGCGATCTCCCTGCCTCGGGTTCGCGACTTCCGCGGCCTGAATGCCAAGTCCTTCGATGGTCGTGGCAACTACAGCATGGGCGTGAAAGAGCAGATCATCTTCCCGGAAATCGACTACGACAAGATCGATGCTCTCCGCGGTCTGGACATTACCCTGACCACCACGGCTCGTACGGATGATGAAGGTCGCGCTCTGCTGCGCGCTTTCAAATTCCCGTTCCGCAACTGATTGGAGTAGGAAAATGGCCAAGAAGAGCATGAAAAACCGTGAGCTGAAGCGTCAGCTGACGGTCGCTAAATACGCCAAGAAGCGTGCTGAGCTGAAAGCAACCATCGTGAACCTGAACGCAAGTCCAGAAGAGCGTTTTGCTGCTGTCGTAGCTCTGCAGAAGCAACCACGTGACGCCAGCGCTGCGCGCCTGCGTAACCGTTGCCGCCTCACCGGTCGTCCACATGGCGTTTACCGCAAGTTCGGCCTCGGCCGTAACATGCTGCGTCAAGCAGCAATGCGCGGTGACGTTCCAGGTCTGGTCAAGGCCAGCTGGTAAGACGTACCGGCAGCGTCCTGGTGGCGGAGGAGAGATCTTCCGACCACTGGTGATCTTGCATCGAAGCAAGCCCCTTTTGGGGCTTGTTTCGTTTCAGGGATGTGTCTAGAATGATCGGCTCACCTGAGCCCGGGTTTTCTCGCGCGCCTCAAGGTGACAGTAGTAGCCGAAAGGCTAATTTTTTTGTGTATCAGGAGCGTCTAGCCCATGAGTATGCAGGACCCGTTAGCGGACATGCTAACTCGCATCCGTAATGCCCAGATGGCTGAAAAGTCCGTCGTAAGCATGCCTTCTTCGACTCTGAAGGTTGCGGTCGCCAAAGTTCTGAAGGACGAAGGTTACATCGCTGGTTACCAGGTAACCGCCGATGCCAAGCCATCGCTCTCCATCGAGCTGAAATACTTCGAAGGCCGTCCGGTCATCGAAGAAGTCAAGCGCGTAAGCCGTCCTGGCCTGCGCCAGTACAAGTCCGTCGATGAGCTGCCGAAAGTACGTGGCGGCCTGGGCGTGTCTATCGTCTCCACCAACAAAGGTGTGATGACCGATCGTGCTGCGCGCGCTGCCGGTGTTGGCGGCGAAGTTCTCTGCACAGTGTTCTAAGGGGGGATAAGCATGTCTCGCGTCGCTAAGAACCCCGTTAAGCTGCCAGCCGGTGTCGAAGTCAAATTCGCTGGCCAGCAGCTTTCGGTGAAGGGTGCCAAGGGCACTCTCGAACTGAATGTTCACTCGTCCGTAGAAGTGATCGAAGAAGCTGGTGAGCTGCGTTTCGCTGCTCGCAACGGCGATCAACAAACCCGCGCTATGGCCGGTACCACCCGCGCCCTGGTAAACAACATGGTCCAAGGCGTAAGCCAAGGCTTCGAGCGCAAGCTCCAGCTGGTCGGTGTTGGTTACAAGGCACAAGCCAAAGGCAACGTGCTGAACCTGGCGCTCGGCTTCTCGCATCCAGTGGATTACGAACTGCCAGCCGGTATCACCGCTGAAACTCCTAGCCAGACCGACATCCTGATCAAGGGTATCGACAAGCAGCTGGTAGGTCAGGTGGCCGCTGAAATCCGCGACTTCCGTCCGCCAGAGCCTTACAAAGGCAAGGGTGTGCGTTACGCGGACGAAGTAGTCCGTCGTAAAGAAGCCAAGAAGAAGTAGGGCATAGCAAATGACCGACAAAAAAGTTACTCGTCTGCGTCGCGCTCGCAAAGCACGCCTGAAAATGCACGAACTCGAAGTCGTGCGTCTGTGCGTGTTCCGCTCCTCGCAGCACATCTACGCCCAGGTCATTTCGGCCGACGGCAGCAAAGTCCTGGCCAGTGCCTCGACTTTGGACAAAGAACTGCGTGATGGCGCCACCGGCAACATCGACGCGGCCACTAAGGTTGGCAAGCTGGTAGCTGAGCGTGCGAAAGCCGCCGGTGTATCTCAAGTTGCCTTTGACCGTTCCGGCTTCAAGTACCATGGCCGCGTTAAAGCGCTGGCTGATGCTGCTCGTGAAGGCGGGCTGGAGTTCTAAGTTATGGCAAATAACGATCAAAAGCGCGACGAAGGCTACATCGAGAAGCTGGTTCAGGTTAACCGCGTTGCCAAGACCGTAAAAGGTGGCCGTATCTTCACCTTCACCGCGCTGACCGTGGTAGGTGATGGCAAGGGCCGTGTTGGCTTCGGCCGTGGCAAGTCGCGCGAAGTTCCAGCTGCGATCCAGAAAGCCATGGAAGCCGCTCGCCGCAACATGATTCAGGTCGACCTGGATGGCACTACCCTGCAGTACGCCACCAAGTCCGCCCATGGCGCGTCGAAGGTCTACATGCAGCCTGCTTCGGAAGGTACCGGTATCATCGCCGGTGGCGCAATGCGTGCCGTCCTGGAAGTTGCTGGCGTTCAGAACGTCCTGGCCAAGTGCTACGGCTCGACCAACCCTGTAAACGTGGTTTACGCCACCTTCAAGGGTCTGAAGGCTATGCAATCTCCTGAGTCCATTGCTGCCAAGCGCGGCAAGAGCGTTGAGGAGATCCTCTGATCATGGCTACCGTTAAAGTAACGCTGATCAAAAGCACCGCCGGCCGCCTGCCTAACCACAAACTGTGCGTTAAGGGTCTGGGTCTGCGTCGCATCGGTCACACTGTAGAAGTCCAGGATACTCCCGAGAACCGCGGGATGATCAACAAGGCTTACTACATGCTGCGCGTCGAGGGTTAATCGATGAAACTCAATGATCTGAGTCCAGCGCCGGGTTCCCGTCGCGAGAAGCATCGTCCGGGTCGTGGTATCGGTAGCGGTTTGGGCAAGACTGGTGGCCGCGGCCACAAAGGTCAGACCTCCCGTTCCGGTGGCACCATTGCTCCAGGCTTTGAAGGCGGTCAACAGCCGCTGCACCGTCGTCTGCCGAAGTTCGGCTTCGTTTCCCTGAAAGCCATGGACCGCGCAGAAGTGCGTCTGTCCGAGCTGGCCAAGGTGGAAGGCGACGTGATCACCGTTCAGTCCCTGAAGGACGCCAACGTGATTAACCAGAACGTACAGCGCGTGAAAATCATGCTGTCCGGCGAAGTTACTCGCGCGGTCACCATCAAGGGCATCGCAGCCACCAAGGGTGCGCGTGCGGCTATCGAAGCAGCTGGCGGCAAGTTCGAGGAATAAATGGCTAAGCAAGGTGCTCTCTCTTCGCTCGGCAAAGGCGGGATGTCTGAACTTTGGGCTCGTCTGCGTTTTCTGTTCCTGGCGATTATCGTCTATCGGATAGGTGCGCATATCCCAGTTCCAGGTGTTAACCCGGACCGGCTGGCGGAACTGTTTCGACAGAATGAGGGGACCATTCTTAGCTTGTTCAACATGTTTTCCGGCGGTGCGCTGGAGCGCATGAGCGTATTTGCGCTGGGGATCATGCCGTACATTTCGGCGTCGATCATCATGCAGCTCATGACTGCTGTCAGCCCACAGCTGGAACAGTTGAAGAAGGAAGGTGAATCTGGCCGTCGCAAGATCAGCCAGTACACCCGCTACCTCACCGTTATCCTGGCGTTGGTCCAGGCCACTGGCATGTCCATTGGTCTTGCCGGTCAGGGCGTGGCGTTTTCTGCAGGCTTCGGCTTCCATTTCGTTGCGGTTTCCACTTTCGTGGCTGGCGCAATGTTCATGATGTGGCTGGGTGAGCAGATCACGGAGCGCGGTGTGGGCAACGGTATCTCGATGCTTATCTTCGCAGGTATCGTTGCCGGTCTTCCGAGAGCAATCGGGCAGTCTTTCGAGTCTGCACGTACGGGTGATATCAACATCTTCGCCCTGGTCGCTATCGGTCTGCTGGCAGTAGCGATTATCGGTTTCGTGGTCTTCATCGAGCGTGGTCAGCGTCGTATTGCTGTTCACTACGCCAAGCGTCAGCAGGGCCGCAAGGTCTTCGCTGCGCAGACGAGCCACTTGCCGCTGAAAGTGAACATGGCTGGTGTCATTCCGGCCATTTTCGCAAGCAGCATTCTGCTGTTTCCGGCTTCGCTGGGTTCCTGGTTCGGCCAGTCCGAAGGTTTGGGCTGGTTGCAGGATGTAGCGCAGTCGATCGCTCCTGGTCAGCCGTTGAACATTTTGCTGTTTAGTGCAGGGATCGTTTTCTTCTGCTTCTTCTACACAGCGCTGATGTTCAATCCGAAGGACGTAGCGGAAAACCTTAAGAAGTCCGGTGCCTTTATTCCGGGTATCCGTCCTGGTGAGCAGTCCGCACGCTACATTGATGGCGTTCTGACTCGTCTGACCATGTTCGGTGCTCTTTATATGACGGCCGTGTGCCTGCTGCCCCAGTTCCTGGTCGTGGCTGCAAACGTTCCGTTCTACCTTGGCGGGACCTCGTTGCTGATTGTGGTAGTGGTTGTGATGGACTTTATGTCCCAAGTACAATCGCACCTCGTTTCGCACCAGTACGAATCCCTGATGAAGAAAGCCAACCTGAAAGGCTACGGTGGCAGCGGTCTGCTGCGCTGAAACCCCTAAGGTTCGAGGAGTTGGTGATGAAAGTTCGTGCATCGGTCAAAAAACTGTGCCGTAACTGCAAGATTATTCGCCGCGAAGGTGTGGTTCGAGTAATTTGCAGCGCGGAACCGCGTCACAAGCAGCGCCAAGGCTGAGTGTGATCTGTGCTTCAAACCCAGCAGCTAGTGTGCTGCTGGGTTGATTATTTGTTTCTACAGCGATATTATCTCGCGCCCTATTTCTTGGCTTCCGGGGCGTAGGTAGCTGTCAATTGGAGTCCCACTGAATGGCCCGTATTGCAGGCGTTAACATTCCAGATAACAAGCATACTGTTATCTCGCTGACCTACATCTATGGTGTTGGTCGCACTACTGCACAGAAAATCTGTGCAGATGCTGGTGTAAACCCAGCCGCTAAGATCAAGGATCTGAGCGACGAGCAGATTGAACAGCTGCGTGGCGAAGTCGCGAAGTTCACCACCGAAGGTGACCTGCGTCGTGACATCAACATGAAAATCAAGCGTTTGATGGACCTGGGCTGCTACCGCGGTCTGCGCCATCGTCGGGGTCTGCCAGTACGCGGTCAGCGTACCAAGACCAATGCACGTACCCGCAAGGGTCCGCGTAAGCCGATCCGCAAGTAATCGCACCAGCGAATCGACAGGAATTTAGACATGGCAAAACCTGCTGCTCGTCCTCGTAAAAAAGTCAAAAAGACAGTGGTTGATGGCATCGCCCACATCCACGCGTCTTTCAACAACACCATCGTGACCATCACCGATCGTCAAGGTAACGCTCTGTCCTGGGCTACCTCCGGCGGTTCGGGTTTCCGTGGTTCCCGCAAATCGACCCCGTTCGCTGCTCAGGTAGCTGCTGAACGTGCAGGTCAAGCTGCGCTGGAATACGGCCTGAAGAACCTCGACGTAAACGTCAAGGGCCCAGGTCCGGGTCGTGAATCCGCTGTTCGTGCACTGAACGGCTGCGGCTACAAGATCGCCAGCATCACCGACGTGACGCCAATCCCGCACAACGGGTGCCGTCCGCCGAAGAAGCGTCGCGTGTAATCAGGAGACAGATAAATGGCACGTTACATTGGTCCAAAATGCAAACTGTCTCGTCGTGAAGGCACCGACCTGTTCCTGAAGAGCGGCGTTCGCGCTCTGGAATCGAAGTGCAACATCGAAGCAGCCCCAGGTATCCACGGCCAGCGCCGTGGCCGTCAGTCCGACTACGGCACCCAGCTGCGCGAGAAGCAAAAAGTCCGTCGTATCTATGGCGTTCTCGAGCGTCAATTCAGCGGTTACTACAAGCAGGCAGCGGCCAAGAAAGGCGCTACCGGCGAGAACCTGCTGCAACTGCTCGAATGCCGTCTGGATAACGTCGTATACCGTATGGGCTTCGGCGCTACCCGTGCTGAATCCCGCCAGCTGGTTTCGCACAAAGCGATCAGCATCAACGGCAAGACTGTAAACGTTCCGTCCTACCAAGTTCGTCCGGGTGACGTGGTCGCAGTTCGCGAGAAATCGGCGAACCAGCTGCGCATTGTTCAAGCCCTTGAACTGTGTGCTCAGCGTGGCCGCGTTGAGTGGGTTGACGTGGATGCTGCCAAGAAGTCGGGCGTTTTCAAGAACGTTCCTGCTCGCAGCGACCTGTCTGCCGACATCAACGAAAACCTGATTGTCGAGCTCTACTCCAAGTAAGGGCTAGAAAATAGGTGCATCCATGCAGATTTCGGTAAATGAGTTCCTGACGCCCCGCCACATCGATGTGCAGGTCGTCAGTCCAACCCGCGCTAAAATCACGCTCGAGCCTCTCGAGCGTGGTTTCGGCCATACCCTGGGCAACGCGCTGCGCCGCATCCTGTTGTCCTCCATGCCTGGCTGTGCAGTAGTCGAGGCCGAGATCGATGGCGTACTCCACGAGTACTCCGCGATCGAAGGTGTACAGGAAGACGTCATTGAAATCCTGTTGAACCTGAAAGGCCTGGCTATCAAACTGCACGGTCGTGACGAAGTTACGCTGACCTTGTCGAAGAAGGGTTCGGGGGTGGTTACCGCTGCCGATATTCAGCTGGATCATGATGTCGAGATCGTTAATCCCGATCACGTAATCGCTAACCTGGCGTCCAACGGCGCCCTGAACATGAAGCTCACCGTAGCTCGTGGTCGTGGTTATGAGCCGGCCGATTCGCGTCAGAGCGATGAGGATGAAAGCCGCAGCATCGGTCGCTTGCAGCTCGATTCCTCGTTCAGCCCGGTTCGCCGTATCGCATACGTGGTGGAAAACGCCCGTGTCGAGCAGCGTACCAACCTGGACAAGCTGGTTATTGATCTGGAAACCAACGGTACCCTGGATCCTGAAGAGGCAATCCGTCGTGCTGCAACCATTCTGCAACAGCAGCTGGCTGCATTCGTCGACCTCAAAGGTGACAGCGAGCCCGTGGTAGTCGAGCAGGAAGACGAGATCGATCCGATCCTGCTTCGTCCGGTTGACGATCTGGAATTGACCGTACGTTCGGCCAACTGCCTGAAGGCGGAGAACATCTACTACATCGGCGATCTGATTCAGCGCACCGAAGTAGAGCTGTTGAAGACTCCGAACCTCGGCAAGAAGTCCCTGACTGAAATCAAGGACGTTCTGGCTTCCCGTGGTCTGTCCCTCGGCATGCGCCTCGACAACTGGCCGCCTGCAAGTCTTAAGAAAGACGACAAGGCGACTGCCTGATCGTCGTAATCACCGAACGTAGTGTTTGGTAAGGAATGAATCATGCGTCATCGTAAAAGTGGACGTCACCTGAGCCGTACCAGCTCTCACCGCAAGGCCATGTTCCAGAACATGGCGGTGTCGCTGATCGAGCACGAGCTGATCAAGACCACCCTGCCAAAAGCCAAGGAGCTGCGTCGCGTTGCCGAGCCGCTGATCACCCTGGCTAAAGAAGACAGCGTTGCTAACCGTCGTCTGGCTTTCGACCGTACCCGTTCGAAAGAAGCCGTTGGTAAGCTGTTCAACGATCTGGGCAAGCGCTATGCCACCCGTCAGGGCGGCTACCTGCGTATCCTCAAGTGCGGTTTCCGCGCTGGCGATAACGCACCTATGGCGTACGTCGAGCTGGTTGATCGTCCAGTCGGTGGCTCGGTAGAAGCCGCTGAGTAAGACGAACAGTCTTCTACAAGAAACCGGGCCTAGTGCCCGGTTTTTTGTTTTCAGCATTTCGAGAATGAAAAGCACTCTTGCGGCAAAGTCGAAATGATAAGAAGAACTCGCCTCATTTGGCGGGTATTTCAATGAAAATCACTACTGTTCACCGGCTTTTTTACGTATTTTTGCGCATTTTCCAGTGACCTGCCGGTCATCCTGGTTCACACTATCGACTTTCAAACAGGGAGATGCGGGACGATGCAAGGTCACCCGGACGTAATCGACTACCTCAACACGTTGCTGACGGGCGAACTGGCGGCACGCGATCAGTACTTCATCCACTCGCGCATGTACGAGGACTGGGGCTTCAGCAAGCTCTACGAGCGTATCAATCACGAGATGGAAGAAGAGGCACAACACGCCGATGCCCTGATCCGACGCATCCTCATGCTCGAAGGCACTCCGCGCATGCGTCCTGATGATCTGGATGTCGGTACCAGCGTACCGGACATGATCGCCGCTGACCTGCGCCTGGAATACAAGGTTCGGGCCGCGCTGTGCAAAGGAATCGAGCTGTGCGAACTGCACAAGGACTACATCAGCCGCGATATCCTGCGCCAGCAATTGGCCGATACCGAGGAAGATCACACCTACTGGCTGGAAAAGCAGCAAGGCCTGATCAAATCCCTGGGCCTGGAAAACTACCTGCAATCGCAGATGTAATTCCCGGCGCAAATGAAAAGCCCCTGTCGCTCAACACGACAGGGGCTTTTTCGTAGGTGTTGCCCTCAGGCGCGGTCGCGTTCCAGCAACGGCTTGAGATAGTGCCCGGTGTGGGACTGTTCCATCTTCGCCAACTCCTCCGGCGTGCCGCAAGCGATGATCTGACCGCCCTTGGAGCCACCCTCGGGACCCAGGTCTACAAGCCAGTCGGCGGTCTTGATCACGTCCAGGTTGTGTTCGATCACCACTACGGTGTTGCCGTGGTCGCGCAGACGGTGCAGCACGTCCAGCAATTGCTGGATATCCGCGAAGTGCAGGCCGGTGGTCGGCTCGTCGAGGATATACAGGGTTTTGCCGGTATCCCGCTTGGACAGCTCGCGGGACAACTTGACCCGCTGCGCCTCGCCTCCGGACAGGGTGGTGGCCGACTGTCCGAGCTTGATGTAGGAAAGCCCGACGTCCATGAGCGTCTGCAGCTTGCGCGCCAGCGCCGGCACCGCATCGAAGAACTCCCGCGCTTCCTCGATGGTCATCTCGAGCACTTCGTGGATGTTCTTGCCCTTGTACTTGATCTCAAGGGTTTCACGGTTGTAGCGCTTGCTCTTGCACACATCGCAAGGAACATAGATGTCCGGCAGGAAGTGCATCTCCACCTTGATCAAGCCATCGCCCTGGCACGCCTCGCAGCGGCCGCCCTTCACGTTGAAGGAAAAGCGTCCCGGACCGTAGCCTCGGGAGCGAGACTCCGGCACCCCGGAAAACAATTCGCGGATCGGGGTGAACAACCCCGTGTAGGTCGCCGGGTTGGAACGAGGAGTACGACCGATCGGGCTCTGGTCGATATCCACCACCTTGTCCAGGTGCTGCAGGCCGTCACAGCTGTCATGAGCGGCCGCCTCCAGCGTGGACGCCCCGTTGAGGGCAGTCGCGGCCAGCGGGAACAGCGTGTTGTTGATCAAGGTCGATTTGCCCGAGCCGGAAACGCCGGTGACACAGGTCAGCAGGCCGATCGGGATCTCCAGGTTGACGTTCTGCAGGTTGTTGCCCCGCGCGCCCTTGAGCTTGATCGACAGCTTCTTGTTGCGTGGTGTGCGCTTGGCCGGAACGAGGATCTTCTTGCGACCGGACAGGTACATGCCGGTCACCGAATCAGGATGAGCCATGACCTCGTCCGGAGTACCTTCGGCCACGATCTGACCACCATGCACACCGGCACCCGGGCCGATGTCCACCACATAGTCGGCCAGACGGATCGCGTCTTCGTCATGTTCCACCACTATCACCGTGTTGCCGATATCGCGCAGGTGGTTGAGGGTTGCCAGCAGGCGGTCGTTATCGCGCTGGTGAAGGCCGATGGAGGGCTCGTCGAGGATGTACATCACCCCGACCAGGCCGGCACCGATCTGGCTGGCAAGGCGGATGCGCTGGGCTTCGCCACCGGACAGGGTGTCGGCACTACGGTCGAGGGTCAGATAATCGAGTCCGACGTTCACCAGGAACTGTAGGCGTTCACAGATTTCCTTGAGAATCTTGTCAGCGATTTCTCCGCGGCGTCCGGTCAGTTTCAACCCGCCGAAGTAATCGCTGGCCTCGCCGATCGGCAGACCGGTGACGGCCGGCAAGGTCTTTTCACCAACCCACACATGCCGGGCCTCACGGCGCAGGCGGGTGCCACGGCAATCCGGGCAGGGCTGGGTGCTGAGGAACTTGGCCAGTTCCTCGCGAACGGTGGCGGACTCGGTTTCGCGGTAGCGCCGCTCCAGGTTCGGCACGATGCCTTCGAAGGGGTGTGAGCGCTTGACGATATCGCCGCGATCGTTGAGGTACTTGAAGTCCACGTTCTGGTTGCCGCTACCGTGCAGGATGGTCTTCTGCTGGTCCGCAGGCAGTTCTGCGAAGGGCTTTTCCAGGCTGAAACCGAAGTGCGCGGCGAGCGATCCGAGCATCTGGAAATAATAGACATTGCGTCGATCCCAGCCACGGATGGCACCTTCCGCCAAGGTCAGCTCGGCATTGACCAGGCGCTTGACGTCGAAGAACTGCTTGACCCCCAGGCCGTCGCAGGTCGGGCAGGCACCGGCCGGGTTGTTGAAGGAGAACAGCTTGGGCTCCAGCTCGCTGATGGCGTGGCCGCAGATCGGGCAGGCGAAACGGGCGGAGAAAATCATTTCCTCGCCAGGCTCGTCGTCCATCGGCGCGACCAGGGCGATACCGTCTGCCAGGTTCAGCGCGGTCTCGAAGGACTCGGCCAGGCGCTGCTGCAGATCGGCACGGACCTTGAACCGATCCACCACCACATCGATGCTGTGCTTTTTCTGTTTGTCGAGCTTGGGCAATTCATCCAGCTCGAACAGCTTGCCGTTGACCCGTGCACGCACGAAGCCCTGGGCGCGCAGTTCCTCGAAGACCGCCAGGTGTTCGCCCTTGCGCTCGCGCACCACCGGCGCCAGCAGCATCAGCTTGCAGCCTTCGGGCTGGGCCAGGACCAGGTCGACCATCTGGCTGACGGTCTGGGCCTCCAGCGGAATATCGTGATCCGGGCAGCGTGGCGTACCTACGCGGGCGTACAGCAGGCGCAGGTAGTCGTAGATCTCGGTGATGGTGCCGACGGTGGAGCGCGGGTTGTGGGAGGTGGATTTCTGCTCGATGGAAATCGCCGGCGACAGGCCCTCGATGGTATCGACGTCGGGCTTTTCCATCATCGACAGGAACTGCCGGGCGTACGCCGACAGCGATTCCACATAGCGCCGCTGGCCTTCGGCATAGAGCGTATCGAAAGCCAGGGACGACTTGCCGGAACCGGACAGCCCGGTAATCACGATCAGTTTGTCGCGAGGCAGAGTCAGGTCGATGTTTTTCAGGTTGTGGGTGCGAGCCCCACGAATCAGGATCTTGTCCACTACGGCCTCGCTTGGCGGGCATAAACGCAGAAGTATACGGGGCGTGGCCATTACGCGGCAAAGCGTCGCGTAGATGCCGTTAACCGATGGGACTGGTAGAATCGCCGCCGGTTCACACGAGGTATATCCATGCACGATCCCCACAGCGAACGCATGAGCGGCAGCGAAACCCGCGCCGCAGGCGGCCTGGCCCTGGTGTTCGCCTTCCGTATGCTGGGCATGTTCATGGTCCTGCCGGTGCTGGCGACCTATGGCATGGACCTGGCCGGTGCCACGCCGGCCCTGATTGGCCTGGCGATCGGCGCCTACGGCCTGACCCAGGCGGTCCTGCAGATTCCTTTCGGGATCATTTCCGACCGCATAGGCCGACGTCCGGTGATCTACCTCGGCCTGGTGGTCTTTGCGCTGGGGAGCGTGCTGGCGGCCCAGGCCGATTCGATCTGGGGCGTGATCGCCGGACGCATCCTGCAAGGCGCCGGGGCGATCTCGGCGGCGGTGATGGCGCTTCTGTCGGACCTGACCCGCGAGCAGCATCGGACCAAGGCCATGGCCATGATCGGCATGAGCATCGGTCTTTCGTTCGCCGTGGCGATGGTCGTCGGGCCGTTGCTGACCCGCGCGTTCGGTCTTTCGGGGCTGTTCCTGGCGACGGCGGCGATGGCACTGGTCGGGATTGCCTTGATCGCCTTCGTTGTTCCGGCGTCCAACACCCAGCTGCATCATCGCGAGTCCGGCGTAGCCAGGCAGGCGCTTGGTCCGACGTTGCGCCATCCTGATTTGCTGCGCCTGGATGTGGGTATCTTCGTCCTGCACGCGATCCTCATGGCCAGCTTCGTCGCACTGCCACTGGCCTTCGTCGAGCGTGGCGGGCTGCCCAAGGAACAGCACTGGTGGGTGTACCTGACGGCATTGCTGATTTCATTCTTCGCAATGATTCCGTTCATTATCTATGGTGAAAAAAAGCGCAAGATGAAACGCGTCCTGCTGGGCGCGGTCAGTGTCTTGCTCCTGACGGAGCTGTTTTTCTGGGAGTTGGGGAACAGCCTGTCGGCGCTGGTGATCGGAACCGTCATCTTCTTCACCGCCTTCAACCTGCTGGAAGCGTCGCTGCCTTCGTTGATCAGCAAGGTGTCGCCCGCTGGCGGCAAGGGCACGGCGATGGGGGTCTACTCCACCAGCCAGTTCCTCGGGGCGGCGCTGGGCGGGATTCTCGGTGGATGGCTGTTCCAGCATGGTGGGTTGGCAACCGTATTCCTGGGGTGTGCAGCTTTGTGCGCGATCTGGCTCGTGGTTGCTGTTACCATGAACGAACCACCTTATGTAACGAGCCTGCGCATGCCGTTGTCGCCCGAGGCGCTGCGCGAAGCGGGCTTGTCCGAGCGCCTGAAGGCCGTGCCGGGTGTGACCGACGCAGTGGTGGTCGCTGATGAAGCTGCCATCTACATCAAACTTGATACACAAATTTTGGATCGCTCGACCCTGGAACGCCTGGTCAATCCGGCGTCCGCGGCGAGTGAAGCCTAGGAGAACGTTATGGCCCGTGGGGTTAACAAAGTCATTTTGGTCGGCACCTGTGGCCAGGATCCTGAAGTTCGCTACCTGCCGAACGGTAACGCAGTCACCAACCTGAGCCTGGCTACCAGCGAGCAGTGGACCGACAAGCAGACCGGTCAGAAGGTCGAGCGTACCGAATGGCACCGCGTCTCGATGTTCGGCAAGGTCGCCGAGATCGCTGGCGAGTACCTGCGCAAGGGTTCCCAGGTCTACATCGAAGGCAAGCTGCAGACCCGCGAGTGGGAAAAAGACGGCATCAAGCGCTATACCACCGAAATCATCGTCGACATGCAGGGCACTATGCAGCTGCTCGGCGGTCGTCCGCAGAACCAGGACGGTGGTGCCCCGCGTGACAACTACAACCAGGCGCCACAGCAGGCTCCACGCCAGCAAGCCCAGCGTCCGCAACAGGCTCCGCAGCGTCCTGCTCCTCAGCAGCCAGCGCCGCAGCCGGCTCCGGATTTCGACAGCTTCGATGATGATATTCCGTTCTGATTTGTAAAATTCGGAACTGAAAATCCTGAAACCCCGCGAGTTTTCTCGTGGGGTTTTTATTTGTCGAAAATATAAGAATTCGGCTAAGGCTGTGTGAATATGCACTTTTTAAAAATGGTTTTTTTACCTTGCTTGTAGGACTTTTCTGAATTTCCAGTCGTGCTGGCTGGCCATGATCGAAAAGGGCTGCGTGGATGTAGTATCGGCTCCTTTTATGGAGTCTGAAAATGTCCGAGCAAGATGCCCAGAAAGCAAAGCTGAAAGTTGTCATTCCGGAAGAGAGTGAAGAATTTCAGGTGCCAGGCTTTGCGGAGGCCTATGCTGCCTTTATTGACGAAGATCCTTCCCGCAAGGTCGAGCCAAACTATCTGGCGTTAGCATTTTTGGTGATCGGTGGAGTTATGGCTCTTATCGGGGCATGGAATCTGCTGGTCGGCCCTGCCAGTATGGCGAGCAAAGCCTTGTCGGCTATAGGCAGCCTCATAATGCTCGCTGCTGTGAAGCTTTCCGGCGACGCGGCGGGAGTTTCTCCTGCGCAGTATCTGGCCCGCGAGTATGCGTTGTTTGATGATGAGGGACCGCTTAGTGAAGGCTACGCGCCCGTCAAATACCTGGGTGAAGGTAAGTTCCGTGTCAAATATTGAATCGCTGCTGAAGCTGCATCGGGTGGTGGAGTAGTGGCGAAAGTTAAAATTGAAATCCCCTCGGCTGGAGAGGAGTTTCAGGTCTCACGCTTCGCTGAAATGTATGAAAATTTTCTGAGTGCCAATCCTTCTGCTAGGCCCAGGCTCAGACTGTTTGCTCTGCTGCTTGTTGTTGTGGGTGTTCTTGCCGTAATTAATGGGCTGCTTGCTTTCGCGGTGGGCCACAGATACCTGATAGTGAAACTGATCGATGGTACGTTTGACGTGCAGTACATTAGAGTTCACTTGGTTTTTGTCTTTCTTCTTGGTGTCTCTGTTCTATTGATCGGCTTGGCGATGTTCAAGGACGGGGCAGGTGTCTCCGCAGAGCAGTTTCTGGCTGAAGAATACGAACTGGTTGGCGAGGGCGGTGTGCTATCGGATCGTGGCCCTTGTCTCCAGTATCTGGGCGAAGGCCAGTTTTTGGTCAAGCGCTGATTCAACCTCGGAGGTTGCCCTCGAGGTTCTCGCTGAGGTGATCCCTTTGGGAGTTCACGCAGAGGACAGGTCTTGAGCTAGGCGCGGTCCTTGCTGGATGGCTTTGGGGCCGCTTTGCGGCCCTTGGCGGGCAAGCCACGCTCCGAGACCGTCTTGGTCAGAAGTCTGCCCATCGACGCGAGATGCCCTGAAGCCAGGCGTCAAGCCCGCTCCCCACACATATCCAGTGCAAACCAATGCCGCGCCGTCGCCAGGTCCAGCCCGGCCCCGAGCAAGCCGAACATCTTGCCCAGCGCCGCTTCCCGGGTCATGCCGCCGCCAGAGACCAGCCCGGTATCCCGCAGTCGGCTCCCCGCCTCGTAGATATCGAACACCACGCTGCCTTCCATGCATTGGCTGATCGCTGCTACCAGCACCCCGCGCTGGCCCGCATCGCGCAAGGCGTCCAGCAGCGCCTCGTCATCCGACGGTCCGGTGCCGCTGCCGTAACACTCCAGCAGCAGGCCCTTAACCCCGGTCTCCAGCAGCGCTCGCACATGAGCCGCCTGGATCCCCGGGTACATCGGCAGCACGGCCAGGTTCACCGGCGATCGCGGCTGACAGTAGCTGAGCATGGTCGGTAATTCCGCCGCCCGTTCGCCTTCGCGATGACGGGGCAGGGCGGCGAATGCATCGAAGGCCTCGCTGCGCAGCTTGCTGGCGCGTACACCAGACATCAGCTTGCCAGCGAAGAACAACTGCACGCCGTTCTCCAGCCCTTGGGTGAACAGCGCCAGCGCGCCGGCGAGGTTATCCCAGGCATCGCTGTCCGGGGCGCCGGCAGGCAGCATCGAGCCGGTCAGCACCACCGGCACGTCAAGGCCAAGGAGAAGGAACGACAAGGCCGCTGCGCTGTAGGCCAGGGTGTCGGTGCCATGCAGCAACAGCACGCCATCGTGACCGTCTTGCTTCACCGCTCCGACGATGGCATCGCGCATTGCCAGCCAGTTGCCCTGCTGCATGTTGGCGCTGTCGAGCAGCGGCGACATTTCCTGCAAGCGCCAGTCGGGGCGTGGTGCCTCGGGGTGAGCGTCCAGCCAGGCACGCATGCGCGCCTCGAAACCGCCCGCCGGGGCCAGCCCCTCGGGCGTTTGCAGCATGCCGATGGTGCCGCCGGTGTAGAGGACGAGGAGATTCTTGACTGCGCGCATAAGGGGATTTCCAAAGCAAAAACAGAAAAATCGGGCAAAAAAAAGCCGCCCGCGAAGGGGCGGCTCTCTTTCTGGAGCGAGAAGCGGGTCGAACTTAGCGCTGGGTTTGCGCTGCGCCGGCAACGCTGGTGTCGGCGGCTTCAGCCTTGACACCTTCCGGCCAGGCGGCACGGTCCAGGTCCAGGTCGGCGAACTTGGCGGAGTCGAACACCGGCTGCGAGATACCAGCCTTGCGTTGCTCGTCGTAGTCGCGCATCACCCGCAGGCCGACCTTGAACAGCAGGGCCAGGGCCATCAGGTTGACGAAGGCCAGGCAGGTCATGGTGATGTCGGCGAAGGCGAACACGGTGCCCAGGTTCTGCACCGAACCCCAGACGATCAGCGCCAGGACCAGGGCGCGGTAGCCCATCAGTACCATGCGGTTACGGGTCAGGAACTGCAGGCTGTTCTCGCCCAGGTAGTAGTTGTAGAGGATGCAGGTGAAGACGAACAGCGACAGGGCGACGCTGACGAAGATGCGACCCCAGTCACCGACGACTGCGGCCAGGGAGTTCTGGGTCAGGACAATGCCGTCGCCTTCGAAGCCCGGCGTGTAGAAGCCCGACAGCAGGATCAGCAGTGCGGTGCAGGTGCAGATGACGAAGGTGTCGAGGAATACGCTGAATGCCTGCACTACGCCCTGGGCGCCCGGGTGCTTCACGGCGGCGACGGCGGCGACGTTAGGCGCGCTGCCCAGGCCGGCTTCGTTGGCGAATACGCCACGCTTCACGCCCATGACGATGGCGCTGCCCAGCAGGCCGGCGAAGGCTGGATCCAGGCCGAAGGCGCTTTTGAAGATGGTTTCGAGCATGGCCGGAACGTGGTCGATCTGGGTGCCGATCACATACAGGGTGACGCCGATGTAGGCCAGGGTCTTGATTGGAACCAGCAGGTCGGAAACTGCCGCGATGCGCTTGATGCCGCCGACGAATACGATCGCCAGCAGGATGGCCAGGGCGATGCCGGTGTGGTTCGGCGCGAAGCCGAAGGCGTTTTGCAGCGAGTGGGTCACGGTGTAGGACTGCAGGCCGTTGAAGGCGAAGCCGTAGGTGACCAGCAGCAGCAGGGAGAACACCACGGCCATGCCCTTCAGCTTCAGGCCATGCTGGATGTAGTACGCCGGACCACCACGGTACAGGCCATCGCCATCGGCGCGCTTGTAGACCTGGGCCAGGGTACATTCGAAGAAGCTGCTGGACATACCGACCAGGGCAGTGACCCACATCCAGAATACGGCGCCCGGGCCGCCCAGGGTCACGGCGATACCGACACCGGCGATGTTACCCGCACCAACCCGACCGGCCAGGCTCAGCATCAATGCCTGGAAAGAGCTCAGCTGGCCAGCCTGGCCGCGCAACGATTCCTTGAATACACCGAACATGTGGCCGAAATGGCGGAACTGGACGAAACGGGAGCGGATGGTGAAATAGCTACCCAGTCCGACGATGAGCACGATGAGGAGTTTCCCCGAAAGGAAATCGTTGAGCGCTTCGAGCATGGAAGTGACCTCGGATTCTTATTCTTTGCATGAAAGACAGATAGGACGGCGTGCAAGCACCAGGTCCATGGCGCGCATGTTTGGCCATGACAACTACGGTTACAATTTCGCCACTTGCTCTGTTTTGGTGCGACTTGATGCTAAACTCGCGCACATCGCATCAAACGGACATCCCTTCATGAGTGAAAACCTCGGCAGCAACCTCAAGTTGGCGTGCAGCCACTACCGCTCTATCTCCGAGGTTTGCCGGCAGCTGTCGATCAACCGGGCGCAATTCAACAAGTACCTGAGCGGCCAGAGCCAGCCGACGGCGTACAATCTGAAGCGCATCGGTGACTTCTTCGGTGTCGAGGACTACGAGCTGGGCTTGCCGCCAGAACAGTTCGCCCGCCTGATCGGCGCGCGCAGCAGCGCCGTCGCCAGTCCGGTGCAAAGCGACCCGTTGTTCGACCTGCTGCGCCCGCTGCGCGAGCACGCCGGCAACCTGTCGCGCTACTGCGGCTATTACTTCGAGTATTCCAACTGCATGTCGGTGCCGGGCAACATCCTGTTGTCCCTGGTGCACTTGCGCGAGGAAAACGGCAACTACCTGTTCGAGCGCCAGGAGCGCCAGGAACGTTCCAGCAGCACCGACGTGCAGGCCGAGGACTGGGTGCGCTGTCGCTATCTCGGTGCGGCGTTCCAGTTGCAGGACCGGGTGTTCCTGCTCGACTACGAGTCGCTCACCGTCAACGAGATGAGCCAGACCGTGCTGATCCCCAGCTTCAAGAGCCGCATCACCCGCCTCAATGGTCTCAAGACCGGGGTTTCCAGCGGCGACCGGCGCACGCCGGCGTGCACCCGGGTGGTCTGGGAGTACCTCGGTCCGGAGATCAACCGCATCAATGCCTATCGCCAGGTGAAGCTGTATCGCCCGGACGATCCGCGGATCGATGACGATGTGCGCGAGCGCCTGACGGCCGGACCCATTCGCAATGGCCTGTTCGAGATCGAATAGGGCTGAGCAGGCCGGTAAAAATTTCTCCCCGCCTGAAACTTGATCCCATCTTTCCTGTCTGTAATGGCAAGCTGCCACTTCGCTCGATCAGGCCCGGGTGGCAGCCCCTTCCTGTCGGTCTGATCTGAAGCCACATCCACATTCTCTTCCCTGTTTTTTTGGTGCCTTGCGCTGTGCCCCCGCTCGCGCCCATGGAATGCGCGAGTCTGAAAAACTGTCGTTGATCACGAGACTTCTCGTAAGGAAACACTTATGAAACTCAAAGCTCTGTTGCTGGGTTCGATTCTGCTCGCCTCGCCAATGCTCCAGGCCTACGCCGATACCTGCCGGCCAAACTCGTACGGCGGTCAGGATTGCCGCTACGACAATGGCACGACATCGTCGAGTCGTCCGAATTCCTATGGCGGAATGGATACTCGCAACAGCAACGGAACCACCTCGGTAAGCCGTCCAAACTCCTACGGCGGCCTGGATACCCGTAACAGCGATGGCACCAGTTCTGTCAGTCGGCCCAACTCTTACGGTGGGATGGATACGCGCAACAACGACGGCAGCAGTTCGGTAAGTCGTCCGAATTCCTACGGTGGTGAAGACACGCGTTACAGCACTGGGGAGAGCTCGGTGAGCCGCCCCAACTCATACGGTAGCTTTGACACCAGGAACTCCCGCTAACGCCTGGCCTAGGGCCACTCGTCGGCAACCCACTCCACCAGTGGGTTGCCCGCGTCCAGCAGCAGTTTCAGCGCCATCACGCCGCATACGCAGACCACCAGCGGGCGGATCAGGCGTGGGCCGAAATACACCGCGCAGCGTGCACCCAGTTGCGCACCGAGCACGGCGCAGGCGGCCATCGCCAGGGCCAGTGGCCAGAGAATCGTGCCGGAGGCGGCGAATACCGTCAGCGCGCCGAGGTTGCATGCGGCATTCAGCAGCTTGCTGTTGCCCACCGCGCGCAACATGCCCTGGCCGAGCAGGAGCATGAACGCCAGCATGAAGAACGAACCGACCCCGGGACCGAACACCCCGTCATAGAGGCCGATCAACGGGGCTATCAGCAGGCAGAACAGGCTGAAGGATACCCGCGGCTTGCGCATCTGGCTGTCGTCCAGGCGGGGACTGAAGGCGAAATAGCCAGCGATCAGTACCAGCAGCACCGGTACTCCGGCCTGCAGCAAATCGCGGGGAACCAGGCTCACCGACAAGGCCCCGAGGGCGCCGCCGGCGAAGGCCATCAAGGCCATCGGCCAACCGCGCTGCCAGTCGAGCATGCCGCGACGGGCGAACGCGCAGGTGGCCGACACCGTGGCGCTTGCCGCCTGGAACTTGTTGGTGGCCAGCGCCGCCAGCGGATCGAGGCCGGCGACGAACAGGACCGGCAGGGTGATCAGCCCACCGCCACCGGCGATGGCATCGAAGAACCCGGCCAGCAGTGCGACGGTGGCGAGTATCAGTAACAGGGATAAATCGACTTCCAGCATTGAATCTTCACTCCAGGGCTATCAACCGCGCACCAGCAGCGGGTCTTGCTTGAGGATCAGCGGGCGGGCGAAGCGCGAATAGCCGAACAGCCGTATCAGCAGGCGACGGTTGTCGCACAACGACTCACGGCCATGCAGGGCGCGCGTGTTGTTGACCAGCAGCACGGTGTCCGGCTGCAGCACGAAATCCACCGGACGGGTCTGTGCCAGGCGCGCCTGGAAGGCGTCGAAGGCGCGGGCAGCGGCATCGCTGGCCTGCTCGTTGAGGGAAAAGCGGTAGGCGTTGTAGCGCACGCTGAAACCACCTTGCTCATCGAAGTCGATGATGGAGGTGGCTGCGCCGCCGGCGCCGTGGCCATCGACGAAGCATTCGCTGCGGGTGAAGTCGAACGAGCGTGAACTCAATGCCAGCACATCGAGGCTGCCCAGCCCTTCGATCACGCTGCGCAGCGGGACGATGCGCGTCGGCTCGCCGGCCGGGTTCCAGCGGGCGCTGAGGACCAGGGCCGAAGGCGCCGGGGAATGTCCGTCGCGGGCGACCACCGAGCAGTGATAGGGCGCCTCGGTATGCGGGCCCAGGCGCAGGCCGGCGTGGGAGCTGAGCTCCACCGGCTTGCGGCGGTCTTCATCGTGGCGCGGCAAGCGCCCGCCGCCCTTGAAGTTGCCGACCAGGCGCAGGTGCTTGCCATCGTTGTCGATATCGAACGCGAAGGCGCAATGGCGTATCAGTTCCAGCAGCACCTGGTTGCGCGAGCCCAGGTACAGGCAGGTGAAGTCCTGCTCCAGCCAGGCCAGTTCCGGCAGCCGCTCAGGCAGCGGGTCGTCCTTGGGCGCGCGCAAGCGGGCGAACAGCAGTGCGGCGAGCTTGCCGTCGGCAAACAGGTTCACCGTGGCCTGCTGCACCGGTTGCAGGCTGGCTTCCAGCAAACGTGCCCACAAGCGCGCCTTGAGCGCGGCGCCTGGCGCCTGAGGGCCTCCGTGGCGGGCAAGATCGAGGCTGGCCTTGTGCAGTTGGTCGAGCTGGTCGTTATCGAGGGTCAGGGTGGCGATTTCGCAGTCCTTCATGGGCAACCTTCCTTAGCAAATAGAGGATTCGGGGCGTCCTTGCCCCGCGATGGCTCCTGACTGCGCAACAGGTAGCCGGCAAGGTAGATATTGAAGGTGGTTTTTTCGGTCGCCGAAGTCAGTTGGTTCTTTTGCCGGTGTAAGCGGATTCCTATTTGAGAGTGTGGGAAACCGCCCTGCTTGACCTGCGCGGCTAAACATTTCGTGGACTCGGGCGGTTGGACTTCCCTCGGCGGAAACCGCAAACTACGTGCTTGCCTTCAATCAACCTGAGCGGACCTGCTGAACCTATGCGAATGCGCCTGATGCTGTTGGGTGGTGGAAATGCCCTTGGGCAAGCGCTGATTCGTCTCGGGGCCGAGGAGGACATCGGCTTTCTCGCGCCACGCCCGCCCGAACAGGGCTGGGACGCCGCGAGCCTGACCCAGTTGCTCGATGACACCCGGCCCGATGCCCTGGTCAACCTGGCCTACTACTTCGACTGGTTCCAGGCCGAGTCGGTCAGCGAGCAGCGCCTGGCCTCCCAGGAGCGCTCGGTAGAGCGGCTCGCCGAGCTGTGCCAGCACCACAACATCATCCTTGTCCAACCGTCCAGTTACCGGGTGTTCGATGGCTCGCGCGCGACGGCCTACAGCGAAAAGGACGAGCCGGTGCCCCTGGGCCTGCGTGGCCAGGCGCTGTGGCGCATCGAGCAGAGCGTGCGGGCCATCTGCCCGCAGCATGTACTGCTGCGCTTCGGCTGGGTGCTGGACGACAGCCCCGACGGTATCCTCGGGCGCTTCCTGACCCGGGCGGAAACTGCCAACGAGCTGTTCCTGGCCGACGATCGGCGGGGTAACCCGACCCCGGTGGACGACGCCGCCCGGGTCATTCTCTCGGTCCTCAAGCAACTGGATTGCGCCGCGCCGCTGTGGGGCACCTACCACTACGCCGGCAACGAGGCGACCACGCCGCTGGCGCTGGGCCAGGCGATCCTCGGCGAAGCCTCGCAGTTGCGCCAGCTCGCCGTCGAGGCCCCCACCGCCCAGGCCCACGCCGCGCGTCCCGATGCTGCCGAAGAACCGCAACACGCGGTGCTGGCCTGCAAGAAAATCCTTCACACCTTCGGCATCAAGCCGCGTGCCTGGCGCTCCGGCCTGCCGACCCTACTGGATCGATTCTATCGTCATGGCTGATGCCCCCATTCTGATTACCGGTGGCGCAGGCTTCATCGGTTCCCACCTGTGTGACGCCCTGCTGCAGAAGGGCCATTCGGTGCGTGTGCTGGATGACCTGTCCACTGGCAAGCGTGACAACCTGCAACTGGGCAACCCAGGGCTGCAACTGATCGAAGGCGACGTCGCCGATGCAGAGCTGGTCAAGCGCGCTGCCGAAGGCTGCCGGGCCGTAGTGCACCTGGCGGCGGTGGCTTCGGTGCAGGCCTCGGTGGATGATCCGGTGAAGACCCACCAAAGCAATTTCATCGGCACGTTGAATGTCTGCGAGGCGATGCGCCAGGCCGGCATCAAGCGCGTGCTGTTCGCTTCCAGCGCGGCGGTCTACGGCAACAATGGTGAAGGCGAGTCGATCAGCGAGGACATTGCCAAGGCACCGCTGACACCCTACGCCTCGGACAAGCTTGCCAGCGAGCAATACCTGGACTTCTACCGACGCCAGCATGGCCTGGAACCCGTGGTATTCCGCTTCTTCAATATCTTCGGCCCGCGCCAGGATCCGTCCTCGCCGTACTCCGGGGTGATCAGCATCTTCTGCGAGCGCGCGCTGAACGGCACGCCGATCACCGTGTTCGGCGATGGCGAGCAGACCCGGGATTTCCTCTATGTCTCCGACCTGGTCGCGGTGATGATGCAAGCGCTGGAAATGCCACGGGTGGAAGAGGGGGCGGTGAATATCGGTCTGAACCAGGCGACCTCGTTGAACCAGCTGCTGGAGGCATTGCGCAGTGTGCTGGGAGACTTGCCGGCAGTGAGTTACGGGGTGGCGCGCAGCGGCGATATTCGCCATTCGCGAGCGGATAACCGCCGGCTGCTGGAGCGGTTCGGGCTGCCTGAGGTCACGCCATTGGCGGTGGGCCTGAGCCGACTGCTGGGCCGCTGAGTGCCGTATCAGCCAGCTCAGGCCCGTGTGGGAGCTGGCTTGCCAGCGATGAGGCCCTGAAGGACACCACAAAAAAAGGGCCGCTTGCGCGGCCCTTTTTTGCGTTCAGAACTTGTAGCCGATACCCACCATGTAGACCCACGGATCGATATCCACATCGACCTTGGTCTTGCCCACGCCCAGTGCGCTCGGTCCGTCGATGCTGGCTTCGGTGTTGATATCCACGTACCAGACCGAGGCGTTGACCAGCAGGTTGTCGTTGATCATGTAGTCCATGCCCAACTGGCCGGCGAGGCCCACGGAGTTTTTCATTTTCATGTTGCTGAAGCCCTGGTCCTTGCGCTCGCTGGTCAGGTCTTCGTTGAAGAACAGGGTGTAGTTCAGGCCGATACCGGCGTAAGGCTGGAACTTCGAGCCGGCATCCATCGGGTAGTACTGGACCGACAGGGTTGGCGGCAGGTGCTTGATGTCGGCCAGCTTGCCGTCGAGGGCCGGGCCGAGGCCTTTCACGTTTACCTGATGCTGGAACGGGGTGGCGGCCAGCAGTTCGATACCGACGTGGTCGGTGACCATGTAGGCGAAGGCCAGGCCCAGCTGGGTGTCGCTGTCCACGGTTGCCTTGGTGCCGGCGACCTTGACGCCGTCGAGTTTCAGGTTGCCGCTGTCTTCGTTCGGGGCGACGGTGGCTGCACCGGCGCGGACGATGAAATCACCGGCCTTGTGGGCGTAGGCGGCAGGCGCTGCGAGCGCGAGGGCGATCAGCGAGGCGCCGAGCAAGGACTTGTTCATGGAAGCTCCCAGGGGACATTTGGATTCGATGGTTCCAATGTTAAGGAGCTGCCACGGGGCGATACTTGATTCAGCTCAATGAAAGCGAAGGCGTTGTGGCGCGGCCATTCATTGTAGTTCGTAAGCGTAGATTTTCTCGGCTTCCATCTGATATCCGGCCTCGGCCAGCTCGCTGGACGACGACTGGACACGCATGGGCCCTTCGATCCAGTAGGGCTGGTACAGCTCCTCGACCTTGATGCCGATCTCGCTGACCACATGCACGATCTGGTTCGACGGTGGCGGAGGGACATGAATGCAGGCGCCGTAGTACGGCACCAGGAGAAACTCGGTGGTGCGCCCGTCCTCACCGACTTCCAGCGGCACGATATAGCCCGGCAGCTTGACCTGCTGGCCGTCGAGTTCCTTGACCACCGGCGCGTCCGGCACCTGCTGGTGCGCCGCCGGCGCCGCTTCGGCCGCCAGCGCGTCACCCAGGTTGGAGAGTTGCGACAGGTTGTGCAGCGGCGCCAGTTGCGGCTCGATCACCGGCGCGCCGGGGGGAATCAACTGCGGCCATTCCAGGGTCCGGGGCTCGCCGGCCCAGGCGGGCAGGGCACAAAACAGCAACAACAACAGGGCACGGCGCATTCCACGGATACTCACAGATGAATGGACAGGCCATCGGCCAGCGACTGTCGATAGGCCCGCCACGCGGGGATGCTGCCCATCAGCAGTGCAGCGCCGAGGATGATCGCCAGCAGGGTCCATTCGTGGCTGCTCGGCAGGGCCAGCGGCAGGTATAACCCATAGTTGGCCTGCACGTAACCCTGGGCTGCGGCGATGCCCAGGTACAGAAGCCCCAGCCCTGCGCCGATCCCGGCCAGGGCCAGGGAAAAGGCCTCCAGCACCAGCAGCCCGGCGATGTGCCACGGTCGTGCGCCCACCGAGCGCAGAATGGCCATTTCCCGGCGGCGCTCGTTGAGGCTGGTAAGGATGGCCGTGAGCATGCCGATCAGCCCGGTCAGCACCACGAACAGCGATACCACGAACAGCGCCTGTTCCGCCGTGCCCATCAGGCTCCACAGCTCCTGCAGGGCGACGCCGGGCAGGATCGCCAGCAGCGGCTCGCTGCGGAACTCGTTGATTTCCCGTTGCAGCGAGAAGGTCGCCACCTTGCTGTTGAGGCCAAGCATGAAGGCGGTTATCGCCGTCGGCGTCAGGTCCATGTTGCGCGCCTGGTCGGCGCTGATGCGCCCGTTGCCGCGCGCCGGCACACCGTTGTGCCAGTCGATATGGATCGCCTCCATGCCACCCAGGCTGATGTGCAAGGTGCGGTCTACCGGCGTGCCGGTGCGCTTGAGCACGCCGACCACGGTGAAGGGCTTGTCGTCATGCTTGACCAGGCTGATGGCGGCCACTCCATGGGCCAGCACCAGCTTGTCGCCGAGCTGGTAATGCAAGGCTTCGGCAACCTCGGCGCCCAGCACCACCTCGAATGGATCGCTGGCAAAAGCCCGGCCCTGGCTCAGTTCCAGGTTCTGCCGATGGCCGTACTGGTAGTGCTCGAAGTACGCCTGGGTCGTGCCCATCACCCGGTATCCGCGGTGCGAATCGCCCAGTGAAATCGGGATCGCCCACTTCACCCGACGGTCGTTCGCATAGTGTTCGAAGCTGTCCCAGCGAATGTTGTTGGTGGCGTTGCCGATGCGGAAGACCGAATACAGCAGCAGGTTCACCGAGCCGGAGCGGGCGCCGACGATCAGGTCGGTACCGCTGATGGTGCTGGCGAAGCTGGCGCGGGCTTCGGTTCGGACCCGTTCCACGGCCAGCAGCAGGCACACCGACAGGGCAATGGCGAAGGCGGTGAGAAAGGCGGTGAAACGGCGGTTGGCCAGGCTGGCCAGGGCAAGGCGGAGCAGGTACATCAGACCTCCGTATCGCTGGCAGGGCGGGCCGCGCGGTTGAGTTCGGCAAGGGACGACTGGCGGTCGAACAGCGGCGCCAGGCTTTGGTCATGGCTGACGAACAACAGGCTGGAGCCGGCGTCGCGGCATTCGGCGAACAGCAAGCGGATGAAGGCCTCGCGGGTATCGGCGTCGAGGGCCGAGGTGGGTTCGTCGGCGATCACCAGCTCCGGCTGGCCGATCAACGCCCGGGCCGCAGCAACGCGTTGCTGTTGGCCGATGGACAGGCTGTCGGCGCGACGGGCGAGCAGGGTCGGGTCCTTCAGGCCGAGGTGGGCGAGCAGTACGCCGGCGGCTTCGGCGACGCTGCCATGGCGTTGTGCGGCACGTTCGGCGCGTGTCCTGGAGAAACGACAAGGCAGTTCGACGTTCTCCCGCACCGACAGGAACGGCAGCAGGTTGAACTGCTGGAAGATGTAGCCGGTGTGGTCGACGCGGAAACGGTCGCGGGCGCTCTGGCTCAGTTCGCCAAGGTCCTGGCCGAGCAGGCGGATGCTGCCGCGGTCGGCTTTCTGCACACCGCCGAGCAGGCCCAGCAGGGTGGTCTTGCCGCTGCCGCTGGGGCCCTTGAGGAACAGCGATTCACCGGCGTCGAGGCGCAGCGCCGGGATGTCCAGCAGCGGTGGTTGGCCCGGCCAGGCGAAGCCCAGGTCGGTCAGTTCAATCAGTGCCTGGCTCATAAATCGACGCCCGGGTTGCCCCGGGCGCTTCACTGGATAGGTGGCTTAGAAGTTGATCGTAGCGTTTGCCGGCGTGGCTTCGACACCTTTCTGGCCACTTGGCCCGATCAACTGGACCTGGATCTTCTGGGTCGAAGGGTAGGTCTTGAACAGCGGGGCCAGGTCCAGGCTCCGCAAGGCATCCGGCTTGGCACATTCGAAGCGGTAGTGGGCGTGGATATCGCTGTGGCCTTGCTCATGCTCGTCGCCATCACCGTCGTCATCCTTGGCCGGGGCATCGCCGAACAGCGGGCTTTGCAGCTCCTGGTCGCTGTCCTTGCAATTGGCAGCGGCGGTCAGGCCGAACAGCTTCAGCGGTTGTTCCAGCTGGGCACGCACGGCGGCCACCTTGGCCTTGTCGGCATCGCTCTGGGCCGCATGCTCGAAGCCCACCAGGTTCATTGCCGGGCTTTCCAGTTCCAGTTCCAGGGTATTGCCGTCGAGCACGGCGTTCAGGTGGGCGACGCCGTGTTCGTGGGCGCCCAGTGCGCCATGGGCGTGGTCGTGCTCATGATCATGATCGTGGTCGGAATGCGCGGAGGCGGTGAAGGCCAGGGGCAGCAGCGCGAAAGGCAAGGCAAGCAGCAGGCGACGCATGGGCGGAACTCCGGGGAGGTTTTGGAAAGATTTTGAAATGTTATAACAAAGTAGAATCCGCTCGCCAGTCTCCCTTGGCGTTCTTCGACCGGCATGGGAGCATGGCCGCCTGAAAACGGAGGACGCGACGTGCGAATTCGAGGACATATCGGCGAATGGCCGGTGGATCTGACCATCGAGCTGGGTCCGGAGGAATGGGCAAGCCTGGCGCGGGCGGGCGAGCCGGTAGCGACGCCGGTCAGCAGTGCAGCGCCGGTAGCGCAGGCGCGGCCGGATGACACTCTATGGCTGGCGGCGAAGGAACTGCTGCGCAAGGCGGGGGAAATGCAGGGGCCGGCGTTGCTGGAGTTGCTTGAAGGCCTGGCCGGGAGCACGGCGGCGGGCAAGCGCCTGCTGGTGCGGCTGCGGCATAGTGCCGAGGTGAAGGTGGAAAGCGGGGCGGATGCGCCGGTGTATCACTGGATCGGCTAGGTACTCTTTCGGGCCCTATCGCTGGCAAGCCAGCTCCCACAGGTCCGTGTGGGAGCTGGCTTGCCAGCGATAGGGCCGGAACTGACTCAGTAGAGTGCTGCGAACAACTTGCGCCGGTAGGTCCCCACCAGCGGGTGGTCATTGCCCAGCAGCTCGAAGACCTGCAGCAAGGTCTTGTGCGGCAATCCGCCTTCGTACCCGCGGTTGCGCTTGAACAGCTTCAGCAGGCCTTCCAGCGCCGCCTCGTACTGCTGGCGCGACAGTTGCTGGATGCTCAACTGGTAAGCCGCCTCGTCATCCTCGGCATTCTGCGCCAGGCGCGATTTCAGTTCGGCCACTTCCGGCAGGTCCCTGGCCTGGCGCAGGAAGGTCAACTGGGCCTTGGCGCCGGCCAACGCTGCCTTGTGCTCGTCGCTCTTCACGGCGTCCAGCACGGTCTGCGCTTCCACCAGCTCGCCACGTTCGGCCAGGCAGCGGGCATAGAGGATCAGCGCTGCGGCGTTGCTGTTGTCCTCGGCCAGCAGTGCCTTGAGCGCGGCTTCGGCCTCGCTGTAGCGCCCGTCGTTGAACAGCGCCTGGGCCAGCTCCAGCGGATCGGCCGCGGCCGGTGCGGGCAGTTGCACATGGGGTTCGAGCATGGCGCGCACCGCCGATTCCGGCTGGGCACCGGCGAAGCCGTCGACCGGCTGGCCATCCTTGAACAGCACCACGGTAGGCAGGCTGCGGATACCGAAGCGGGCGACGATGTCCTGTTCGATATCGCAGTTGACCTTGGCTAGCAGCAGTTCGCCCTGGTACTCCTCGGTAATCTTCGCCAGCATCGGCATCAACGCCTTGCACGGCGCGCACCAGTCGGCCCAGAAGTCCACCAGCACCGGCTTGTGATGGGAGTTGGCGATCACCACCTGATCGAAGTTGGCAACGGTGGTATCGAAAATGTACGGCGATTCCTGACTCATCTCGACTCTCGCGAACGCATGAATGACGCCACTATAAGGCCCCGCGGCTGGCGTGGTACAGGCTCACCTGGCGAAACTCGTGGGGCTCGGCCAGGTCCGGCAGGGTCAGGGCATGCAGGGTATCGAGCCGGCGGTAGAGCGGATGCTGGAAGTCGCGCACCCGCGAGTCGGCTACCAGGGCCTGCCGGCCGCGGCTGAGGAACTGGTCGAGCAGCGGCAGGTTGGCCCGATCGTAGAGCACGTCGGCGACCAGGATCAGGTCGAAGCGATCGTCCTCGGCGAAGAAGTCGCTCCGAATAGCTCAGCTGCACCTCATTGAGTTCCGCGTTCGCCCGGCTGGCCTGCAGCGCCAGTGGGTCGAGGTCGCAGGCAACCACTTCCAGGGCACCGGCCTTCGCCGCCGCGATCCCGGCAATCCCGGACCCGGCGCCAAAATCCAGGACCCGCTTGCCCGCGACCCACTCCGGGCGCTCGGCCAGGTAGCGGGCCATGGCCAGGCCGCTGGCCCAGCAGAAACTCCAGTATGGCGGCTCGTCGAGAATGCGCCGGGTTTCCTCGGGGCTGAAGGCACGATCCATGTTATCGGCGTCGATCAACCAGAGTTTCAGCGGGCAGTCCGGCAATTCGCTGGCCACCAGGCGCGCATCGCCCAGCAACCCGCTCAACGCGGCCTGCAGTTGAACGGGCGCCATCTACGGCGCCTTTTCCAGTTGCAGCGGGCCGAAGGCTTGGGTTTCGGCACGGGGCACGCTGACCGGCTTGAGGTGCAGGATCAGTTGTCCGGACTGGCTGGCGCGGGCACGCAACTCCACCCGTCCACCGGCTGGGAAGACCTCCGGATTGAAGCGCAACTGGAACGGCAGGGCCTGGCCGGTACCGTCGTAGGTATCGCTGGCCAGCAGGCGCTGCGGGCGGCCGCGCTCGTCGATCACCAGCAGGGCGACCTCGACTTCGGCGCCCCGGGGAATATTGGTGAAGCTGCCGCTCAGTTCGCGCTGGTAGGCAGGCAGCGGCGTCGGCACATGAACATGCCTGGCCACGGGCTTGGCCGGGGCCTGGGGCGGTACTGGCTTGGGGGTTTCGCTGCTGCAGGCGGTCAGCAGGGTGGCGAAACCGAGCACGGCGAGCGCTCGAAACGACATGGATAAATTCCTTAGGGGGCGTATTTCCTCACTGGATGGTAACCCCTTTGGCTTGTCTTGCCAGTCGGATGCGCTACCATGGCCCTCCCTTTTTTTGTTGCCTGCCACCATGCACTGTCCCTTCTGCGGTGCCAACGACACCAAAGTCATCGACTCGCGACTGGTCGCCGAGGGCGAGCAAGTGCGCCGCCGCCGCGAATGCGTGGCCTGCGGCGAGCGATTCACCACCTTCGAGACCGCCGAACTGGTCTTGCCGCGCCTGATCAAGCAGGACGGCACCCGCCAACCCTTCGACGAAGACAAGCTGCGCGCCGGCATGCAGCGCGCGCTGGAAAAGCGTCCGGTCAGCGTCGAGCGCCTGGAAGCCGCACTGGCCCATATCAAGCACAAGCTGCGGGCCAAGGGCGAGCGCGAGGTCAAGTCGCTGGTGGTCGGTGAGCTGGTCATGGCCGAACTGCAAAAGCTCGATGAAGTGGCGTATATCCGCTTCGCTTCCGTGTATCGACGCTTCCAGGACCTCGACGAGTTCCGCGAAGAGATCGACCGCCTGGCCCGAGAGCCGTCCAAAGAGTGAACATGTCCACAGAACGCGCCGTGCTCGACGCTCACTACATGGCCCGCGCGCTGGAGCTGGCGCGCAAGGGCGTGTACTCGACCCATCCGAATCCGCGGGTAGGCTGCGTGATCGTGCGTGACGGGCGCATCGTCGGCGAGGGCTGGCATGTGCGTGCCGGCGAACCCCATGCCGAAGTCCACGCCTTGCGCGAGGCCGGCGAGCTGGCGCGCGGTGCCTGTGCCTACGTGACCCTGGAGCCGTGCAGCCACCACGGACGCACGCCGCCTTGCGCCGAAGCGCTGGTCAAGGCCGGGGTGAGCCGGGTGGTCGCCGCAATGCAGGACCCCAATCCGCAGGTCGCTGGCAATGGCCTCAAGCGTCTGGCCGACGCCGGGATCGAAGTCGCCAGCGGTGTGCTCGAAGCCGAAGCCCGGGCGCTCAACCCCGGTTTCCTCAAGCGCATGGAGCATCGCCTGCCGTTCGTCCGGGTCAAGCTGGCGATGAGCCTGGATGGTCGCACCGCCATGGCCAGCGGCGAAAGCCAGTGGATCACCGGCCCGGCGGCGCGCTCTGCCGTGCAACGCCTGCGCGCCCGCTCCAGCGTGGTTCTGACCAGTGCCGCCAGTGTGATCGCCGATAACGCACGGATGACCGTACGCGGCGATGAACTGGGCCTGGATCCCGAGACCACCGCCCTGGCATTGGCGCGTCCGCCACTGCGCGTGCTGATCGATGGCCGGCTGCGCCTGCCGCTGGACGCGCCGTTCTTCCAGGCCGGCGCGGCGCTGGTGGTCACCGCCGCCGAAGACGATCCGCGCTATGCCGCCGCCGGCCACCAACTGCTGCGCATACCTGGCGAGAACGGCCAGGTCGACCTGCGCCAGTTGCTGGTGGAACTGGCCCGTCGCGACATCAACGAGGTGCTGGTGGAAGCCGGCCCCGGTCTCGCCGGCGCGTTCGCCCGGCTTGGCCTGATCGACGAATACCAGCTGTTCATCGCTGGCAGGTTCCTTGGCTCCACCGCGCGCCCGCTGCTCGACTGGCCGCTGGCGCGGATGAGCGAGGCACCGGCCCTGAAAATCATCGAAATGCGCGCGGTTGGCGATGACTGGCGAGTCACTGCCGTCCCCGCGCCTGCCCCAGGCGTATAATTCGCGGCTTGCGCCTGGCGCGGCCCTGGTCTCCGAGGAGGACCCCATGTTCACCGGCATCATCGAATCCATCGGCAGCATCCGCGCCATCACTCCCAAGGGCGGCGATGTGCGTGTCCATGTCGAAACCGCCAAGCTCGACCTGAGCGACGTCAAGCTCGGCGACAGCATCGCCGTCAACGGCGTCTGCCTGACCGCCGTGGAATTGCCGGGCGACGGCTTCTGGGCCGACGTCAGCCGGGAAACCCTGGACTGCACCGCCTTCTCCGACCTGAAGGCCGGCAGCCGGGTCAACCTGGAAAAGGCCCTGACCCCGAGCAGCCGTCTTGGCGGTCACCTGGTCAGCGGTCATGTCGACGGCGTCGGCGAGATCATCTCCCGCGCCGATAACGCCCGCGCCATCCAGTTCCGCGTGCGTGCGCCCAAGGAGTTGGCCAAGTACATCGCCCATAAGGGCTCGATCACCGTCGATGGCACCAGCCTGACGGTCAATGAAGTCGATGGCGCCGAATTCGAGCTGACCATCGTCCCGCACACCCTGGCCGAAACCATCATGGCCGACTACCGCCCGGGTCGTCGGATCAACCTCGAGGTCGACCTGCTTGCCCGTTACCTGGAGCGCCTGCTCCTGGGTGACAAAGCCGCCGAGCCGAGCAAAGGCAGCGGCATTACCGAAAGCTTCCTGGCCGCCAACGGCTACCTGAAATCCTGAATTGAGAAGGGGGTGCCGCGTGGCGCTCAACACCATCGAAGAACTGGTCGAAGACATCCGCCAGGGCAAAATGGTCATCCTGATGGATGACGAAGACCGCGAAAACGAAGGCGACATCATCATGGCAGCCGAGTGCTGCCTGCCCGAGCACATCAACTTCATGGCCAAGCACGCCCGCGGCCTGATCTGCATGCCGATGACCCGCGAGCGCTGCGAAACCCTGAAGCTGCCGCTGATGGCGCCGCGCAACGGTTCCGGCTTCGGCACCAAGTTCACCGTCTCGATCGAAGCCGCCGAGGGCGTCACCACCGGCATCTCCGCCGCCGACCGCGCCCGCACCGTACAGGCTGCCGCCGCCAAGGACGCCAAGGCCGAGGATATCGTCAGCCCCGGTCATATCTTCCCGCTGATGGCCCAGCCCGGCGGTACCCTGGCCCGCGCCGGGCACACCGAGGCCGCCTGCGACCTGGCGCGCATGGCCGGCTTCGAGCCCAGCGGGGTTATCTGCGAGGTGATGAACGACGACGGCACCATGTCGCGCCGTCCCGAGCTGGAAGTCTTCGCCGCCGAGCACGGCCTGAAGATCGGCACCATCGCCGACCTGATCCACTACCGCATGATCCACGAGCGCACCATCCAGCGGATTTCCGAGCAGCCGATCGAGAGCGAGCTGGGCGAATTCAACCTGGTCACCTACCGTGACGCGGTGGAAGGCGACGTGCACATGGCCCTGACCCTGGGCAAGATCTGCGCGGAAGAGCCGACCCTGGTACGCGTACACAACATGGACCCGCTGCGCGACCTGCTGCTGGTCAAGCAGCCGGGCCGCTGGAGCCTGCGCGCGGCCATGGCCGCCGTGGCCGAGGCCGGCAGCGGCGTGGTGCTGCTGCTCGGTCATCCGCTGGACGGCGATGTGCTGCTGGCGCATATCCGCGAAAGTGCGGGCGATGCTCCGACCAAGGCGCCGACCACCTACAGCACCGTCGGTGCCGGTTCGCAGATCCTGCGCGACCTCGGCGTGCGCAAGATGCGCCTGATGAGTTCGCCGATGAAGTTCAATGCGATATCCGGATTCGATCTGGAAGTTGTAGAATACGTGCCCTCCGAATGAGCCGACGGTGTTTGACCGTTGCCCGTTCGTGACCAAAACTCCCACAGGCCGCGTTCTTGCGGCCTGGCTCTTTAAGATGAGAATCCCGCAATGTCCCTGAAGACCATCGAAGGTACCTTCATTGCCCCCAAAGGTCGCTACGCTTTGGTGGTTGGCCGCTTCAACAGCTTCGTCGTCGAAAGCCTGGTGAGCGGTGCCGTTGACGCCCTGGTTCGTCATGGCGTGAGCGAAAGCGACATCACCATCATCCGTGCCCCGGGCGCGTTCGAAATCCCCCTGGTCACGCAGAAGGTCGCCCAACAGGGTGAGTACTCCGCGATCATCGCCCTGGGCGCCGTGATCCGTGGCGGTACTCCGCACTTCGAATACGTTGCGGGCGAATGCACCAAGGGCCTGGCCCAGGTGTCCATGGAGTTCGGTATTCCTGTCGCCTTCGGTGTGCTGACCGTCGATTCCATCGAGCAGGCCATCGAGCGTTCCGGCACCAAGGCCGGCAACAAGGGCGCCGAAGCCGCGCTGTCCGCACTGGAAATGGTCAGTCTGCTGGCGCAGCTGGAGGCCAAGTGATTAGCGACGAAAGCGATCGTTTCAACCCGCGCGATCCGAAACCCGCCGATGCCGGCAAACCCTCGAAAAGCGCCAAGCGTCGCGAAGCCCGCAAGCTCGCGACCCAGGCCCTTTACCAGTGGCACATGGCCCAGCATTCGCTGAACGAGATCGAAGCGCAGTTCCGGGTCGATAACGATTTCAGCGATGTCGACGGTGCCTACTTCCGCGAGATCCTTCACGGGGTGCCGGCCAAGAAGACCGAAATCGACAACGCCCTCAAGCCTTGCCTGGACATGGCCCTGGAAGAACTCGACCCGGTCGAGCTGTCCGTGCTGCGCCTGTCCGGCTGGGAACTGCTGGTGCGTCACGACGTGCCGTACCGCGTGGTGATCAACGAGGGCATCGAACTGGCCAAGGTCTTCGGTTCCACCGACGGCCACAAGTTCGTCAACGGTGTTCTCGACAAGCTTGCACCCGTGCTTCGCGAAGCCGAAGTGAAGGCGTTCAAGCGCTGATCGTGGCGCTGCCTGTCCATGGGTGAGTTCGAGCTGATCCGCCAGTTCTTCGCCGCCGCGCCCTGTGCGCAGGGTGGCGAAGGCATCGCCTTGGGCATCGGTGACGATTGCGCGCTGCTGGCGCCGGGGCCCGGCGAACAGCTGGCGATCTCCACCGACACGCTGGTGGCCGGGGTGCATTTCCCTGTCGTCAGCGATCCTTTCCTGCTCGGCCAGCGCTCGCTGGCGGTCGCTGCCAGCGACCTGGCTGCCATGGGCGCCACGCCGCTGGCCTTCACCCTGGCCCTGACCCTGGCCGAGACCGATCCGGACTGGCTGCGCGACTACGCCCGCGGCCTCAGCCGGATGGCCCGGCAGTGCGGCCTGACCCTGGTCGGCGGCGACACCACCCGCGGCCCCCTGAGCCTGACCATGACCGTGCTCGGTCGCGTGCCTGCCGGGCAGGCGCTGACCCGGGGCGGTGCGCAGGTCGGGGACCTGGTCTGCGTCGGTGGCGAGCTGGGCAATGCCGCCGGCGCCTTGCCCTTGGTGCTGGGTGAACGTCAGGCCGATGCAACCCGGGCCGAACCGCTACTGTCCCAGTATTGGTCGCCTTCGCCGCAGATTGCGCTGGGCCAGGCCCTGCGTGGCAAGGCCACGGCGGCCCTGGACGTATCCGATGGTCTGCTGGCCGATTGCGGACATATCGCCACGGCTTCCGCGGTTGCCTTGCGCCTGGAAGTGGAGCGCCTGCCGTTGGGTGAGGCGCTGACCGCGTTCCTAGGTCTCGAGGGTGCACGACAGGCGGCGCTGACCGGTGGAGACGACTACGTGATCGCCTTCACCCTGCCGCCTGCCGAGCTGCCCGGTCTGCTGGCCGAGGGCTGGCCAGTGCATGTGGTGGGTCGGGTCGAAGCCGGCAGCGGCGTCAGCCTGCACGACGCTCAGGGCCGCGATATCACTCCTGCCGTGCGCGGCTATCAACATTTTAGGGAGACACCGTGACCGACCACCCCAACCAGGTGCCAGCGGAAAACGTTCCGCCCTCGGTCTGGCGCAATCCGTGGCATTTCCTGGCTTTCGGCTTCGGCTCGGGCACCATGCCCAAGGCCCCTGGAACCTGGGGCTCGCTGGTGGCGTTGCCGTTCGTGCCGCTGTGGCAGATGCTTCCGGACTGGGGCTACTGGCTGATGCTCGGCCTGACCATGCTGTTCGGCTTCTGGCTGTGCGGCAAGGTGGCCGATGACCTCAAGGTCCACGACCATGAAGGTATCGTCTGGGACGAGATGGTCGGCATGTGGATCACCCTCTGGCTGGTGCCGGAAGGCTGGCTGTGGCTGCTGGCCGGATTCCTGATGTTCCGCTTCTTCGACATCCTCAAGCCATGGCCGATTCGCTGGATCGACCGGCATGTGCATGGCGGCGTGGGCATCATGCTCGATGATGTGCTGGCCGGGGTCTTCGCCTGGCTGGCCATGCAAGTGCTGGTCTGGAGCCTGGTTTAAAGGGAGTCGCACGATGCGCAAGTGGTTGTTGCTGGTCGCCATGCTGGCCGGGATGGTGGGCGTGGCGCGGGCCGAAGGCCTGCCGACGGAGGTGCGTCTGGCCAGCGAGGCCTGGCAGGACTACACCAACGCCGATGGCACCGGCGTGGCCTGGGATGTATTGCGCAGGGTGTTCGAGCCGGCCGGGGTCAAGGTCAAGGTGCTCAGCGCGCCTTACACCCGGGCCATCGGCCTGGTGAATCGCGGTGAGGCGGATGCCTGGGTCGGCTCCTATCAAGAGGAAATGTCCGGCAACCTGTACCCACGTTGGAATTTCGACTCCGATCATATCTACGCCTTGGGCCTGGCCCGCAAGCCGCAGCCGACTCCGGCCAACCTTGGCCAGTTCCGCCTGTCCTGGGTGCGCGGCTACGACTACCAGCGCTACCTGCCCAACGTCGGCTACTACCGCGAAGTACAGCGCCGCGACGGTATCCTGCCGATGCTCGAGCGCGAGCGGGTGGACTTCTATATCGATGCCCAGACCGAGGTCAACCATGTGCACGCCCAGGCCGAGCACCCGGAGGACTTCCGCAGTACCCATGTGGCGGAACTGCCTTTGTATCTGGCATTTGGCGATACCCCCGAAGGCAAGGCGTTGCGCGACCTGTTCGACAAGCGCATGGACGAACTCGTGCCCAGTGGCGCACTGAAGCCGATTTTCGAGCGCTGGAAGCAGCCTTATCCCTTCGAAAAGCCTGTGCGCTAGGTTATCCAGCATCGAACTTTTCGATCTTTTGCCTCAGCAATTCAGCATAAGCAGCTGTGGCAAGCTGCTGTTACAATCGGCCCACGTCAATTTTCATGCATATTCAGGAGCACAAGGTGCCCGTCGTTTTCGTTGCTGCCTCCAAGCTGCCTACTCCTTTCGCGACCTTCACCATGCACGGTTTTCTCGACGAAGCCACCGGCCGCGAGCACGTCGTGCTCAGCCTCGGTGATGTCGCCGACGGCCAGCCGGTGCTGGGCCGCCTGCATTCCGAATGCCTGACGGGCGATGCCCTGTTCAGCCAGCGGTGCGATTGTGGTTCGCAGCTTGAAGCAGCCCTGCAAGCCATCGCCCGGGAAGGGCGTGGCGTACTGCTCTACCTGCGCCAGGAAGGCCGTGGCATCGGCCTGCTGAACAAGATCCGCGCATACGAGTTGCAGGATGGCGGTGCCGACACGGTCGAGGCCAACGAGCGCCTGGGCTTCGCTGCCGACCAGCGCGACTACGGCATGTGCCGGCCGATGCTGGAACACCTGGGCGTTGGTTCGTTGCGCCTGATGACCAACAACCCGCGCAAGGTCAAGGCCCTGACCGACATGGGGATCGTCGTTGCCGAGCGCGTGCCGCTGCATACCGGGCATAACCCGCACAACAAGCACTACCTGGCCACCAAGGCCGGCAAGCTCGGCCACATGATGGGCAACGAGCACCAGGGCGAGGCCGGTCGCGCGTGACCCGCAGCCAGGTACGGACTCGCCTGGCCCTGGCCTGGTGGCAATACCTGGCGGTAGCGCTGGCGCCCTTGATCGTCTTCGCCTGGGCTTTCGGTGGCATGGACCCGCTCATCCCGGTCCTGGCCATGCCGATGTTCATTGGCGGCATTGCTTCGATGTTCCTGACCCTGCCGCGTTTCGGCGTGTACAAGCACGCCCTGATCGCCACCGGCAAGGCGCTCGATAGCGAGGCCGAACCGGCTGCCTGGATCGAACTGGCCAGGGTTCGCCGCCTGGGCATGCTGTTCGCCTGCCTGCCGGCCTGGGTCGCCGCGCTGTCGGTGTTCGTCGGCCTGGAGGCAGTGCCGCAGATCCTGCTGGCGATCTCCAGCGTGGTCATCCTGTATCTCTACCGTCTTCCTCGCCAACTGGCCTGATGCACGGAAGATACACGGCTGTTCCATAGCAATCGCCGACAAGCCAGCTCTCATAGAACAAAACATAACTCTTTGATTTGCAGGGACCTTGTGGGAGCGGGTTCACCCGCGATTGCTACTGTGAATTCACTACCGCAATCGCGGGTGAACCCGCTCCCACAGGTACTGCACAAACCTCAAGGCCTGTGCTGAACCTGTGGGAGCTGGCTTGCCAGCGATGAGGCCCCTACAGGCCCAGAAGCTCCATGCGCTTGCGCACCGAAGCTTCGATCCCCGCGGTATCCAGCCCGCACTCGGCGAGCATCTGCGCCGGCTTGGCATGCTCGACATACACGTCCGGCAGTCCCAGGTGCAGCAAGGGCTTGAGCACGGCTTCGCGAGCCAGGAACTCGCCCACCGCCGCACCGGCGCCGCCCATGATGGCGTTCTCTTCGATGGTCACCAGCAGGTCATGACTGCCGGCCAGCTCCAGCACCAGTGCCTCGTCCAGTGGCTTGACGAAGCGCATGTCCACCACCGTGGCGTCCAGCGTTTCGGCAACCTTCAGTGCCTCGGCCAGTTGTACGCCGAACACCAGCAAGGCGACCTTGCTGCCCTGGCGGCGAATCACTCCCTTGCCGATTTCCAGCGGTTCCAGGCTGTCTTCGATCGGCGCATTCGGGCCGCTGCCGCGCGGGTAGCGCACCGCCGCCGGGCCGTTGTACAGGTGGCCGGTGCTGAGCATGCGGCGCAGTTCGTTCTCGTCGCTCGGGGTCATCACCAGCATGCCGGGGATGCAGCGCAGGTAGGACAGGTCGAAGCTGCCGGCGTGGGTCGGGCCGTCTTCGCCCACCAGGCCGGCGCGGTCGATGGCGAACAGCACGTCGAGGTTCTGTACCGCGACGTCATGGATCAACTGGTCGTAGGCGCGCTGGAGGAAGGTCGAGTAGATCGCCACCACCGGCTTGGAGCCCTCGCAGGCCATGCCCGCGGCCAGCGTCACCGCATGCTGCTCGGCAATGGCCACGTCGAAGTAGCGCTGTGGATAACGTTCGCTGAAGGCCACCAGGTCGGAGCCTTCCTTCATTGCCGGGGTAATGCCCACCAGGCGCTCGTCGGCGGCAGCCATGTCGCACAGCCATTGGCCGAACACGGCGGAATACTTCGGCCCGCCGGCCTTTTTCGGCGCGGCGGCGGGGGCATCCAGGGGTTCCAGCTTGGTGATGGCGTGGTAGCCGATCGGATCGACCTCGGCCGGGGCGAAGCCCTTGCCCTTCTTGGTCACTACATGCAGGAACTGCGGGCCCTTGAGATCGCGCATGTTGCGCAGGGTAGCGATCAGGGTCGGCAGGTCGTGGCCGTCGATCGGGCCGATGTAGTTCCAGCCCAGCTCTTCGAAGAGGGTGCCGGGGACCAGCATGCCCTTGGCGTATTCCTCGGTGCGGCGGGCGATTTCCCAGGCGCCGGGAAGCCGCGACAGGACCTTCTTGCTGCCCTCGCGCATGCTCGCGTAGGTGCGGCTGGAGAGGATCTTGGCCAGGTAGTTGGACAGCCCGCCGACATTGCGCGAGATCGACATGTCGTTGTCGTTGAGGATGACCAGCATGTCGGCGTTGACTTCCTGGGCATGGTTCAACGCCTCGAAGGCCATGCCGGCGGTCAGGGCGCCGTCGCCGATCACCGCGATGGACTTGCGTGCCTCGTTGCGCAGGCGGGCGGCGATGGCCATGCCCAGGGCGGCGCTGATCGAGGTGCTGGAGTGGCCTACGCCGAAGGTGTCGTATTCGCTCTCGCTGCGTCGCGGGAAGGCGGCCAGGCCATCCTTCTGGCGCAGGGTATTCATGCGCTCGCGGCGACCGGTGAGGATCTTGTGCGGATAGGCCTGGTGTCCGACGTCCCACACCAGGCGGTCATCCGGGGTGTCGAAGACATAGTGCAGGGCGATGGTCAGCTCGATGACGCCCAGGCCGGCGCCGAAGTGACCGCCGGTCTGGCCGACGCTGTAGAGCAGCTCCTGGCGCAGTTCGTCGGCCAGGTTCTCCAGGTCGGCTTCGGCCAGGCGCCGCAAACCGGCAGGCGTGGCGGCACGGTCCAGGAGCGGCGTGACCGGGCGTTCGCGTGGGATCTCTTGAAACGTCGTGGGCATCAGGCGAGTCGTTATAGGTTTGAAGACGCGGCAGTTTACCCCATTGGGGAGAGACTGCACATTTTGTGGGTGACTGTCAGGGCCTCATCGCTGGCAAGCCAGCTCCCACAGTTCAGGCGGTGAGTCCTGGCTTGCCAGCGATTGGGGCACCGATCAGTTGCGGCGTTCGACGATGTAGCGCGCCAGCGCCCGCAGCGGTTCGGCGGCTGCGTCGAATGGACGCACGGCGTCGATCGCCTGGTCGCGCAGTTCCAGGGCATAGGCCTTGGCCGCGTCGAGCCCGAGCAGCGCGGGATAGGTGGGTTTGTCGCGGGCGATATCGGCGCCCTGGCGCTTGCCCAGGGTGGCGGTATCGCTTTCCACGTCGAGGATGTCGTCCTGCACCTGGAAGGCCAGGCCGATGGCCTGGGCATACTGCTGCAGGGCCTTGAGTTCGGCGTCGCCAGCGCGTTCGCTGGCCAGGGCGCCGAGGCGCACGCTGGCTTCGATCAGCGCACCGGTCTTGTGCCGGTGCATGAATTCGAGAGCGGCCTGGTCCAGCTTGAGGCCTACCGAACCGAGGTCGATGGCCTGGCCGCCGACCATGCCGGCAGGCCCGGCCGCCTTGGCCAGGGTCTGCACCATGGCCAGCCGGGTGGCATCGCTCTGCGAACTAAGGCGCGGGTCGAGCAGGGCGCTGAACGCCAGGCTCTGCAAACCATCGCCGGCCAGGATCGCGCAGGCCTCGTCGAAGGCCTTGTGGGTAGTCGGCTGGCCACGCCGCAGGTCGTCGTCGTCCATCGCCGGCAGATCGTCATGCACCAGCGAATAAGCATGGATCAGCTCGACCGCGCAGGCCGCGCCATTGGCCTGTTCGGCTGTGCCGCCCAGGGCTTCGCAGGCGGCATAGGCGAGCAACGGACGGACGCGCTTGCCGCCGTTCATCACGCTGTAGCGCATGGCTTCGTAGAGCCGGGTGAGTTCCACCGAAGGCGCCTGGAACAGCGGCTCCAGGGCAGCATCGACCCGTGCCTGGCAGGCGGTCTGGTAGGCGCGGATCATTCCGCCTGTTCCGCGTCGAAGGGCTCTGCGGCCAGTTCGCCGTCGCGTTCCAGAAGGATCTGCACCTTCTGTTCGGCCTGGGTCAGGGCGCCCTGGCAGTCGCGGGTCAGGCGGATGCCTTGCTCGAAGGCGGTCAGCGAGTCTTCCAGCGACAGCTCGCCGTTCTCCAGGCGCTCGACAAGGGCTTGCAGGTCGGCGAGGGATTGCTCGAAATCGATGGCGGCTTTTTTTCGGGCCATGGCGTCTGTCTCGGTGGCGGTTCTGAACGGCGCGACACTAGCAGAGCAGGGCATCCGGGGCAAATTGGTGGCAGGTTCTTTGGTCGCATGGCAACGGCCTTACCGCCGGCATTCCAGCGGTAAGGCCGAGCGCACGACTCAGTTCTGCGCGGTTTTCACGCCAGGCTCCAGCTTCACCGTTTCTTCCAGGGTGAAGCGCCCCAGCGGGTTCTGCAGGAAGTTCTGGATATTGCTGCGCGAAATGTTGATGTACGGGCTGTAGTACAGGTCGATCCAGTGCACGTCCTGCTTGGCCAGTTTCTGCAGTTCTTCGTACATCTGGCCGCGCTTGACCGGATCGGTCTCGACCCGCGCCGCAGCCACCAGGTCCTTGACCTTGTCGTTCCTGTAGCGGGTCATGTAGTTCTGGTTGCTGTCATGCCCGAGCACGAAGGTGGTCTTCTGGTCGGGGTCGAGCACGTCGTTGGTCCAGTACATCACCGACAGGTCGTAGTCGCCGTCCACCAGCATCTGCCAGCTCTGGGTCGGATCGACCTTCTGCAGGTTGGCTGTGATGCCGACATCCGCCAGTTGCTTCTGCACCAGTACGGCGATCTGCTCGTCGGCTTCGTTGCCGGCATTGACCACGTAATTGACCTTGAGCCCTTCGGCCCCGGCCTTCTTCAGCAGTTCGCGGGCCTTGGCCGGGTCGTAGGGGCGCTGCAGGTTGTTGGCGTTGTGGTACAGCGCACCCTTGGGAATGTACGAATAGGCCGGCTCGCCATGACCGAAGGTGACAGTTTCCACCAGGGCCTTCTTGTCGATCGCCAGGTCGATGGCCTCGCGCACTTCCTGTTTGCCCAGCAGGCCTTTCTCGTGGTTGATCAGCAGGTGGTCTTCGCGGGTCGACGGGTCGATGTGGACGGTGACCTTCTTGTCCTTTTGCAGGTCGTTGACCTGGGAGAAGGGCACGAAGATGGCCGAGTCCAGCTCGCCGGCCTGGACCTTGAGCATGCGCGTGCGGTCATCCGGGATGGAGATCCACTCGACGCCATCCAGGCTGACCTTGTCGGCTTCCCAGTATTGCGGGTTCTTTTCCAGGATCACGCGGTCGCCGCGCAGCCACTCCTTGACCTTGAATGCCCCGGATACCACCGGATTCTGCGCGTATTCCTCCTCGCCGAGCTTTTCGATGGCTGCCTTGGACACGATGGATACGTTGGCCGTGGCCAGTTGCGCGAGGAAGGGCACCGACTTGCTATGCAGGGTCACCACCAGGGTGTGGGGATCCTTGGCGACGGCCGTGTCGATGATCTTGTAGGAGTCGGCCCAGAGCGAGCCGGGGTTATCGCGAATGCGCAGCAGGGAGAAGGCGGCGTCCTCGGCGGTCAATGGCGAACCGTCGGAGAACTTCGCGGGACGGATCTTGAAGGTGTAGGTCAGGCCGTCGTCGGAGATGGCCCAGCTTTCCGCCAGGCCGGGGACCAGCCTGGTGCCGCTGTTGTCCACCCGCACCAGCACGTCGTAGACGTTGGCGAAGACCCAGTTGTCGCGGTTCTGCGCGGTCTTGATCGGGTCGAAGGTGGTGCTTTCCTCACGGCAGCCAATGGTCAGCACCCCTGCGGCGTGGGCGACGCCGGTGGTCAGGGCGCTGGCGGCCAGCAGGGCGGCGGTGAGTAACTTCAATGCTCCGGGTTTCATGCTCAAGCTCCATTTGATGAAAGGACGTTAGGTCAGGACAGCGGCTCCGGGTGGACGCAGGTATGGCGTCGTGTACCCAGGGAATGGGTCGGCGGCGCGCTTTCCCGGCAGGCCGGCAGTGCGCGCGTGCAACGGGGATGGAAGGCGCAGCCGGTGGGCAGGTGCAGCGGGCTCGGCGGCTCGCCCGGCAGCGGTTGCTCGGGCAGGCGGCGGGCCGGATCGATATCGGCGATGGACTGGATCAGCGCAGCGGTATAGGGGTGGCGTGGCGCATCGAAGACCTCGTGTACCGGGCCTTCCTCGACGATGCGCCCGAGGTACATCACCGCCACGCGGTCGCACAGGCGGCGAACCACGGTGAGGTCGTGGGTGATGAACAGCATGGCGAGGTCCATGCGCTCGCGCAGTTCCAGCAGCAGGTTAATGATCTGGCCCTGGATCGACACGTCGAGGGCGGCGACGCATTCATCGGCGATGATCAGTCGCGGTTCCACCGCCAGGGCGCGGGCGATGCCGACCCGCTGGCACTGGCCGCCACTCAGCGAGCGCGGCTTGCGCCCGGCCAGTTCCGGGCGCAGGCCGACCAGGCTCAGCAGTTCGGCGACCCGTTCCGGTACCTGTGCCTCGGGCACCTTGCGCTGCACCCGCAGTACCTCGGCGATGATGTCGCCGATGCGCTGGCGCGGATTCAGGGCGGTGTACGGGTCCTGGAAGATCATCGCGGTCTCGTGGCGCAGGCGGGCGATATCGGCCGGGCTGCCCTGGGCCATGTCGATGCCGTCGAAGAGAACCTGCCCGCCGGCCACCGGGTTCAGGTGCAGGATGGCCCGGGCCAGGGTGCTCTTGCCGCAGCCGGACTCGCCCACCAGGCCGAGGGTTTCCCCGGCGGCCAGGTGCAACGACGCACCATTGACCGCGCTGACCTTGCGCGGACGCAGGCTGAACAGGCCGCTGCCGGCGGCGGGAAATTGCACCTGCAGGTCGTTGACCTGCAACAGCGTGGTCATGAGGCAACTCCGTGCAGCAGCGGTGTATGGCAGGCCAGGCGGTGGCCGGGCGAAATCTCCCGCAACTGTGGCAGGTGCTCGCGGCACATAGGCGACGCCAGGCCGCAGCGTGGGCTGAAGCGGCAACCCGCGGGCATGTCGCCGAGCAGCGGCGGCTGCCCGCCGATGGTGTTCATCAGGCGCTGGCCGCTGTCCGCCGCCGGATGGCAAGCGAGCAGGCCGGCGCTGTAGGGGTGTTGCGGGCGCTTGAGAATCTGCATCTTGCTGCCGTGCTCGCATAAGCGCCCGGCATACATCACGGCGATGCTGTCGCAGGTCTGGGCGACCACGCCGAGGTCGTGGCTGATCAGGATCATCGACAGGCCGCGGCGGTCGCGCAGGTCGAGGAGCAGCCGGAGGATCTGCGCCTGCACGGTGACATCCAGCGCCGTGGTCGGCTCGTCGGCGATCAGCACCTTCGGATTGCAGCCCAGGGCCACGGCGATCATCGCCCGCTGGCGCATGCCGCCGGAGAATTCGTGCGGGTAGTTGTCCACCCGGGATTGCGGGTCGGGAATGCCGACCTGGCGCAGCACCTCGATGGCCTCGGCCCGCGCTTCCCGGCGCGAGGCTCCCTGGTGCAGGCGGATGCCCTCGGCGATCTGCTCGCCGATGCGCATCAGTGGATCGAGGTGGCTGCTCGGATTCTGGAAGATCATCCCCAGTTCGCGGCCACGCATGCGGCGCATGCCGGCATCGTCCAGCTGCAGTAGGTCGGTTCCGCCCAGGCGCACCGCCGTGCCTTCGACGCGCAGTTTCGGCGAGGGCAGCAAGCGCATCAGCGCGCGGCAGGCCATGGTCTTGCCCGAGCCGGATTCGCCCACCAGGCCGAGGATCTCGCCTTCGCCAAGGCTGAAGGACAGGCGATCGACCACGGCGACATCGCGTTGATCATTGCGAACAATCACGCTCAGGTCCTCGACCTGCAACAGCGGCGTGCTCATGAGCGGTCTCCCAGGCGTTCGGCGACACCGTCGGCGAGCAGGCTGAAGCCCATCGCCAGGGTCACCACGGCCAGGCCCGGAAAGGTGCAGATCCACCAGGCGCTGGTGATGAAGCTCTGACCTTCTGCAACCATCGTGCCCCACTCGGCGGTGGGCGGCTGCACGCCTAGGCCCAGGTAGCTGACCGCTGCACCGTTGAGCAGCACCAGCACCGCGTCGGACATGCAGAACACCACCGAACTGAACAGGGCGTTGGGCATCAAGTGCCCGAAAAGGATGCGCCGGTGGCTGAAGCCGAGGCTGCGGGCGGCGAGGGCGAAATCGCTTTCCTTGAGGATCAGGACCTGCGAGCGGATCAGCCGTGCATAGGAGACCCAGCCGACCAGGGCCATGGCGATATAGAAACTGCCCAGTCCGGGGCCGAGGATCGCCATGATTGCCAGCATCAGGACCAGGAAGGGGAAGGCCAGGACGATGTCGATCAGGCGCATGCACACCGCGTCCAGGCGTCCGCCGATGTAGCCGGAGATGGCGCCGATGCAGGTGCCGAGCAGGAAGGGGAAGATCACCCCGACCAGGGCCATCTGCAAATCGATGCGTGCACCCCAGATGACCCGGGAGAGGATGTCGCGGCCGAAGTTGTCGGTGCCGAAAGGGTGCGCCAGGCTCGGTGCCATCAGGCGCAGGTCGCCATTCTGCAGCAGCGGGTCGTAGGGGGCGACCCATGGAGCGAGGAGGGCGAGCAGGCCCCAGCCAAGAACGATGGCCAAGCCGAAATACAGGGTCAGGCGGCCATCGCCCAGGTTCCAGCGCAGGCGCCAGCGGCTCGGGATTGCGATGCTGGGGCTGCTCATTGGATCTTCACCCGCGGGTCGATGGCCGTGGTGACGATATCAGCGATGAAGTTCACCGCTACCGTGGCACAGGCCAGCACCATGGCCACGCCTTGCACCACCATGTAGTCGCGGGTAAAAATGCCGCGCACCAGCAACTGGCCGATGCCGGGCAGGGAAAACAGGCTTTCGATGACCACGGTGCCGCTGATCAGCCAGCCGATGTTGACGGCCAGCAGGTTGACCGTCGGCACCATCGAGTTGGGCAGCACGTGGCGGCGGAACACCGCGTTCTCGGAGAGACCGCGGGCGCGGGCGGCGGTGACCTGGTCGGACTGCATTTCCACCAGCATGCTGGCGCGCAGGTTGCGCACCAGTACCGCCGACAGCGCCAGGGCGATGGTCAGGCAGGGCAGCACCAGATGGTGAAGTTTTTCCGGCCATTCCCGGCCATAGCCGGAAACCGGGAACAGGCCCCAACGCACGCTGAACAGCAGGATCAGCATCAAGCCCAGCCAGAACGCCGGCAACCCGAGCCCGGCCGTGGTGAACACACGGATCAGATTATCGATCCAGCCGCCCTTGTTGCGCGCCGCGAGGGTCGCCAGCGGCACGGCGATCAGCAGTGCCAGGAGCACGCTGCCGAACACCAGCATCAGGGTCGGCTCGATCCGCGTGGCGATCAGCTTCAGCGCATCGACCCGATACAGCAGGGACTGGCCCAGGTCGCCGTTGAGCAGGTTCTTCAGGAAATACAGGTATTGCACCCAGATCGGCTCGTCCAGGCCGAACTGGGCGCGGATCTTCTGGATCGCGTCCGGCGTGCTGCGCGCGCCGAGCAGTACCCGCGCCGGGTCGCCGGGGATCGAGCGCACCAGCACGAAGGTGATGAGGCTGATGCCCAGCAATACCGGGAGCAGTTGCAGCGGGCGGGTCAGGACGAAGCGGTAGCGCGCCAGGTTCATCGATCAACCCCGGTGGCGCTGCAGGAAGTCCAGCAATACCGGGTAGTACGCCTCGGGTTCCTCGTAGAACGGCATATGGCTGCTGTTGGGGAACACATGCAGCTCGGCGTCCTTCAGGGCCAACTTCATGCGCATGGCGCAGGCCGGGGTAAGTTCGTCGTGCTGCCCGGTAGTGATCAGCACCGGCATGTTGAAGTCGCCCATTTCCTTGAGGCGGTTCCAGTCCTTGAGATTGCCGATATAGAGGAACTCGTTGGGCCCCTGCATGGTGGTGTACGGGCCCATGTTCCAGTCGCCCAGCGAGCGCTGGATCGGCGCCGGCCATTCATCGAGGCGGCAGACATGCCGGTAGTTGAGCAGGGTGATCGCGGCCTGGTACTGCGGATGGTCGAGCTGCCCCAGGGCCTCGAAACGCTGCATCATCGCCACGGTTTCGCTGCCAAGGGCGCCGCGCAGGCGTTCCAGCTCGCTGGACAGGTGCGGGATATCGCCGACGGTGTTTTCCAGGATCAGGCTCTTGAGCGCCTGCGGATGATTGATGGCGTACTCGATCGCCAGCCAGCCGCCCCAGGAATGCCCGAGCATGTGCACACGGCCGAGGTCGAGGGCCTGGCGCACGGTTTCCACTTCGGCAACGTAGCGGGTGATGTTCCACAGGGACGGGTCGTCGGGGCGGGCGGACTTGCCGGTTCCCAGCTGGTCGAAGGTGACCACGCGCAAACCCTTGTCCTTGAGCCACGAATGGGCCTCGCGAAGGTAATCGCAGGGTAGCCCGGGGCCGCCATTGAGGAGCAGCAGCACCTCGTCGCCTTCACCATAGCTGTACACCACGAGATTGTGGCCATCGACCGTCACGTCGAACTGCTGGTCAGGTTGCATCTCACGCCACATCGCTACTCTCCTGTTGGCATTGGCTTGCAGCTATACCCTGCGCAGGAGACGGCAGTGCCCACAAGCTAGTATTTCCTATAGGTTTGTGGTGGCAGTCCGGCGCCGGGCCGTGGCATTCTACTTGTCGGACTTCAAGATGGAAATCCAACAGGGGTAACACGCAGGAGTGCAAGGAATGCAGGCCAAACTGGCTGATCTCGACCATCGTCTGTTGTCTGGCAGGAGCCTGGACGAGCAGATGGACAGCGTTGCCGACGTGGCAGCGGACCTGGGCTTCGAAGCCCTGGTCTATGACTACAGTCCCGTTCCACTGGACCACGTCGGCGAACTCATCACCCCGGCGATCCTGCGGGTGCGCAACACCCCGCATGACTGGCAGGACCTCTGGTGCGCCGAAGGCTATTACCAGATCGACCCGGTGCAGCACCTTGCGCTGACGAGCATTTCGCCGTTCGTCTGGTCCTACCAGCCCAAGGGCGACACCATCCTCCAGCGTTTCATCGACAGCCGGCATGCGCCGGTGGTCGGCTATCTGCAGGATGCGCAACTGGCCTGTGGCGTGACCGTGCCGATCCACCTGCCACGCGGCGGCTTCGCCACCCTCACCGGCCTGCGCCCGCAGACCAGCAGGCGTGACCTCGACGAGGCCCGCGAGCATCTCGCTGACTTCAGCCTGGTCGCCCACGCGCTCCAGGAAGCCGCCTACCCCTTGCTCGACAAGGAGTGTTCGCCGCAGGTCATCCGCCTGACCCGCCGCGAACGCGAGTGCCTGCGCTGGGCCGCCGATGGCCTGACTGCGGCGCAGATCGCCGAGCAATTGAACCGCTCGCTGGCCACCATCTCCCTGCACCTGACCTCGGCCATGCACAAGCTGGGTGCCAGAAATCGTGTCCAGGCGGTAGCCCGTGCCGTGCATTACCGGCTTTTAGAGGACTGATAGCGGAAAAATCGCGAAAACCTAGAGAATTCTCTAGTTATGCCCGAGGCACGTGGCGGCTATGGTATGCCCTACGATCCGCACGGAGCCCGATGAAATGGAACTCATCAAATCGCGTGAAGGCTTTGCCCCTTTCGGTAGTTATCAGACCTGGTATCGCGTCACCGGTGACCTGGAATGCGGGCGCACCCCGCTGGTCATCCTGCATGGCGGCCCGGGTTGTACCCATGACTACGTCGATGCCTACAAGGATGTCGCGGCCGGTGGCTACCCGGTCATCCACTACGATCAGCTCGGCAACGGGCGCTCGACCCATCTGCCGGACATGCCGCCGTCCTTCTGGACCGTGAGCCTGTTCCTCGAAGAACTCGACAACCTGCTCGACCATCTGGGCATTCGCGACCGCTACGCGCTGCTCGGCCAGTCCTGGGGCGGCATGCTCGCCAGCGAGCACGCGGTACGGCGTCCAGCCGGGCTGCGTTGCCTGGTGATCGCCAACTCGCCGGCAGACATGCGCACCTGGGTCAAGGAAGCCAACCGCCTGCGCGAGGAACTGCCGCAGGACGTGCAGGACACCCTGCTGCGCCACGAGGCCGCTGGTGACTTCACCGCCGCCGACTACATCGCCGCGACCCGGGTCTTCTACGACCGTCATGTCTGCCGCCTCAACCCCTGGCCGGACGAAGTGGCGCGGACCTTCGCCCAGGTCGACGCCGACCCCACCGTGTACCACGCCATGACCGGGCCGAACGAATTCCACGTGATCGGCAGCACCAAGGACTGGACCATCGTTGATCGCCTGCCGCGCATCAATGTGCCAAGCCTGCTGATTTCCGGGCGTTATGACGAAGCCACGCCGCTGGTGGTCAAGCCATACCTGGACCTGATCCCGGGGATTCGCTGGGCGCTGTTCGAGAACTCGAGCCATATGCCGCACGTGGAAGAGCGGGTGGCGTGCATGGGGACTGTGGTGACCTTCCTCGACCAGAACCTCTGATGTTTTCTTGAGGGCCTCATCGCCGGCAACGCCGGCTCCCACAAGTTTGGCGGTGCTCGCGACCCTGTGGGAGCCGGCGTTGCCGGCGATGAGGCCCTGAAGAACAGCGGAGTTATCCAACCAGCAACCCAGCCTTGCCCATCCACCAGTTCCAACCTAGTCCAGATCCCTCTACCCTGCGGTTGATGTTTTTTTCACATCCGGGCCACTATATTGGCCACCCTTGTTGGGGAGTAGCCTGCTCCTGACCCTCGGTCATGAGCGTTCGCGTCAACATTCTCGGCAGCAGCCGTGGCGTGAACACCTTCTGGTTGGCGAGACCAACGGTGCAGCCATGCCTGGAGTCGGGCGTGTGGTTGCGTCGTTGACTCATAGCCCGACTGGATAGAAACCGTGAACCTGATTTCCCTTTTCTTCCTCGCCATGGCGATGTCCACCGATGCGTTTGCCGCCGCCATCGGCAAAGGCTCCAGCCTGCATAAACCGCGTTTCAGCGAAGCCCTGCGCACCGGCCTGATCTTCGGTGTGATCGAGGCCATCACCCCCGTCGTTGGCTGGGGCATCGGCCAGGCAGCGGTGCGGTACGTGGAAAACTGGGACCACTGGATCGCATTCGGCCTGCTACTGGCACTTGGCCTTCACATGATCTACAACGGTCTCAAGCACGAAGACGAAGCCGAAGAAAAAGCCAGCCAGCATTCCTTCTTCATCCTTGCCGTGACCGCGTTCGCCACCAGCATCGATGCCATGGCGGTGGGCGTGGGCCTGGCCTTCGTCGACGTGAACATCCTGGTCGCGGCAGCGGCCATCGGCATGGCTACCTGTGTGATGGTGACTGTCGGCGTGATGCTTGGCCGCGTGCTCGGCGCGATCGTCGGCAAGCGCGCCGAGATCGCCGGTGGCGTGGTGCTGATGCTGGTGGGCGCGGCCATTCTTTATGAACACCTGACGGCGGTCTGATCCATGACTCGACGCTTCTCTGTATTGCGCCAGCTAGTGCTTGCCGGCGGTGTGCTGGTCCTCGCCGCGCTGGGTTTCTTTGCCTGGCAGAGCTTCTACCCGGTGCAGGCTTCTGGCGACTGGAGCTTCCAGGTCGTCTACCGCGCCGTGCCCAAGGCGGCCTCCCTGGCGCCTTTGCCGGATGGCTCGTTGCTGGTCAGCCAGGAACTGCGAGGCAGCAAAGGCAGCATCGTGCGCATCCAGCCCGACGGCCAGCGCGAAACGCTGGTGGGCGGGCTGTCCAAGCCCGACGGCATGACCCCCGCGCTCGGTGGCTGGGTGTTCAGCCAGGAAGTGGGCAACGCGCCGGTCAGCCTGTTCAAGGACGGCCAGGTGACGCCGTTGTTCAGTGGCAACAATGTCCAAGGCTTGTTGAACGACGGCGAGGATCTCTACGCAATCGAGGATCGCAAGGGCGACGGCCGCCTGATGCGCTATCGCTGGAGCGACGGCTCGCTGACCGTGCTAAGGGAGGGTCTCACTGAAACCGAGTCGATTACCCGCTGCAGCGACGGCCGCCTGCTGTACAGCGAAAAGGAAGCCGGCCTGGTCCGCCAGTTGACCGAGGACCGCAGCGACCCGGTGCTTCTCAGCGGCCTCAACCAGCCCACCTTCCTCATGTGCGACCAGCGTGGCCTGTGGATAAGCGAGGACTCCACTCACCGCGCCCGCCTGCTGCTGGTGGATCCGCAGGGCGAGCAACGCACGGTGTTGTCCTTCCTCAAGGCGCCGCAATCCATCGTGGCTACCGGGCGTGGCACTTACCTGGTGGCCGAGGGCGGCCGCGATCGCGTGCTGGAGCTGCTGCCGCCGCCGTCCCCGCGGGGGTGAGGTGTATTTGCCGCGGCCTGGCGAATCGCGGCTACTCTTGATCGTTCCGGCCACGCCATCCGCAGCGTTCAGGAAACCTCATGATCAACGAACATTTCGACCGCTTCCTGCGGTCTGCCAAGGACGAACTCAAGGAAAAACAGCAACTGCTCGAAACCGAGCACCACCTCGCCGGCCACGCCCGATGGTCCTTCGACCAGGAGGCCGGTCTACTCGAAATGTACGACCTCGACGACAACAAGGTGGTCGAGGCCGATGTCATTCCCATCGGCAGCCATGCCGGCAATGACAACACCTGGCGCTGGGCCTGGAGCAACGAAACGCTGCTGCCCCGGCACCGTGAACGATCAGCGCCGCTCAAGGCCCTGGGTGATCTCACCGGGCTGGACCTGTTCGTCTCGGAGCAGGCGTTCTCCATCGACGACGAACCCATGGCCTGGGAACTGGCGGCGATCAGCGTGAAGTACCTGAATGCGCTGGGGGTATATCGGGCGCCGTATGGGCAGATGAATTCGTTTCTGGCGCTGACGGGGGTCAGGCGGGTTGGAGGGTAGTGCTCCGGTGCGTCATTGAGCGGATAGATTCGCACAAGCCGTTCGGTCGCTTCTGATTTGTTGCGTGTTGCGCAACATGCTAGGCTTGCCAAATGATCAAATCATTTCAGCACAAGGGGCTACGGAAGCTCTTCGAGACGGGCAGTACTGCCGGTGTACAGCCCGCTCATGCCAAACGGTTAAGGTTGCAATTGTCTGCGTTGGATACAGCGCGAGCGATAGACGATATGGACATCCCGGGCTTTCGTTTGCACCCTCTAAAGGGAGTAAAACAAGGGCGCTGGTCGATCATGGTGAACGGCAACTGGCGGCTGACGTTCGAGTTTCGCGACGGAAACGCTTATGTTCTGGACTATGAGGATTACCACTGATGAACATGCATAACCCTCCCCACCCAGGTGAGTTCATCACCGATATCTACCTTGAGCCGAACGGCATCAGCGGTCGTGAGCTGGCGGAAAAACTGGGTGTGGCGCCTTCGACCCTGAGCCGCGTCTTGAAGGGCTCGAGCCGTGTTACTCCTGAAATGGCCTTGAGGTTGTCGGTAGCGCTTGGTCGGTCGCCGGAAAGCTGGCTGGCCATGCAGGATGCTTATGATCTGTGGGTCGCGCGCAAGCATGTCGATTTGCAGCGAGTGGAGAAGCTTGCCATCGCGTGATCGGGAAGCGGGACAACGGAAATTAAAAAGCCGGCTTGTGGCCGGCTTCTCGGGGACAGTTCTGGCTGGCTTTTGGCAAGCCGCAACCGCCTTCAAATCGTTGGACGGCACCGCAGGGTGGTGCCGTATGAGCGAGGGCTGTGTGAGACCTCGCCCGGCCCGTGAGATGCAAGCGGCATTCAGGGCTGAGGTGGCGCACAGCATACTGGGAATGACTCGCAATGCCCAGCAAAAAATGCACTCCGGCGCTTCAGTCCGGCCTTTCGCTGCGATATTGCGCCCACCAGAACACCCAGCCCAGCACTTCCAGCTGGTGGCCGCGGGATTGGCCGACACCATAGTTCTCGCAGGGAAATCCCTCGCTGTCGTGGCTGTGCAGGCGCAGAGCGCCGTTGCTGCGCTTGCTCAGGCTGTTGATGCGTAACTGACCGTTGTGCAGTACGGCGTAGAGTTCGCCGTCTACCACCCGGGTCAGGCCGCGGTCGATGGCCAGGGGGGCGCCGTAGGGAATCAGCGGGGTCATGTTGTAGTCGGGCATGCTCAGGGCGATCGCCTGGCCGGGATCGACACCGAGGCGGTCAAGGGCGTGGCGCGGCAGGCGCAGGTAGCGTTGGTCGATGGGCTCGAGCTGGCGTGCGCGCAGTACATGGAACTGCAGGCGGACGTCGTTTTCGCCGTGGCAACTCAGGGCACTGTGCTCTGGCGGTTCGCTGCGCAACGGGCCGTTGCGGCTGCGATTGACCCGCGGTAGCGGCGAGCTGTGCTTGGGGCCTTCACCGGTACGAAGCCATTTGGCCCGCACGCAGAGCAGTTCGGCGATTTCATCGAGGCGGGCCTGGGGCACGCCGCGGTGGAACCAGTTGTTGACATGCTGGGGGGTTACCTTGCGTTGCGCGGCAAAGTCCGAAGCGCTCAGGTTGCACTCGCTCAGCAGGGCCTTCAATCGATCACCGGAAGTATTCATGGGCGTCGAGTCTAGAACCCAAGCGCGAGGCTTCCTATAAACATTGAGTTGAGATGTTTCGGGGAAATGATGGAGGCGTGATTACAGCTGTTGCCCATATTTTTGTAGGAATTTTCGCTAATTCTGCATAGGGCCATTTGATCGAATGGTTTTCATACCAATGCCCATAAAAAAGCCCCGCGAATGCGGGGCTTTTTACACAACCGGACTTAGCCTTTGTAGGCAGCGACCGACTTGCTGATCTCGGCGCGGGCGGCGTCAGCATTGCCCCAGCCGTCGATCTTGACCCATTTGCCTTTCTCCAGATCCTTGTAGTTCTCGAAGAAGTGCTTGATCTGCTCCAGCAGCAGCGCTGGCAGGTCGGTGTATTCCTTCACGTCTACGTACAGCTGCGACAGTTTGTCGTGCGGTACGGCGATGATCTTGGCGTCGCCGCCACCATCGTCGGTCATGTTCAGGACGCCGACCGGACGGGCACGGATCACCGAGCCTGGAGCGACCGGGTACGGGGTAACGACCAGCACGTCCAGGGGATCACCGTCGTCGGCCAGGGTGTTCGGGATGAAACCGTAGTTGGCCGGGTAGAACATAGGGGTGGCCATGAAGCGGTCAACGAACAGGCAGTCGCTGTCCTTGTCGATCTCGTATTTGATCGGCGCGTGGTTGGCCGGGATCTCGATGGCGACGTAGATGTCGTTCGGCAGGTCTTTGCCAGCCGGGATCTTGCTGTAGCTCATTGGGCGTTGCCCCCGTGTTTGACCAAAAATTGGCCGCGATTATAGGCACATTCCAAGGCCCTTGCCACGCCCGCCCCGATGCTTGACCGATTCACTCCGCGGCTTCTTTGTAGCCGGGATGCGTGGCCTGCAGCTGTTGCAGGCGGGCCAGGGGATCCTGGCGATAGAAGCCGCGCAACTGGGCGTAGACCTGGGGATAGGCCTGGGCCAGCAGGTCGGGCGCACTGAAGAAGTATTCGCTGGTGACGGCGAAGAATTCCGCCGGGTTTTCCGCTGCGTAGGGATCGATGGCGGTTTCGGCGTCGGGGTTGCGGTCCAGTTGGGCGTTGAGGTCGTCATAGGCCTGTTGCATGGCCGTGGCCCAGTCACCGACGCGCATGTCGTTGTGCAGCGGCGGCAGGCCGTTGGCGTCACCGTTGAGCATGTCCAGCTTGTGCGCCAGCTCGTGGATGACCAGGTTGTAGCCTTCCCAGCCACCGCTGGAGAGCACGCCGGGCCAGGCCATGATCACCGGGCCCTGTTGCCAGGCTTCGCCACTGTGCTCGGCGTCCCACTCGTGTTCGATGCCGCTGCTGTCGCGGTGGCGCTGTGGGCTGAGGAAGTCGTCGGGGTAGAGGATCAGTTCGTGGAAACCCTGGTACCAGTTCAGCGCGCCCAGATGCAGCAACGGCAACTGCGCCTGGGCCGCGAGGAACAGGCGCTCGCCGTCGTCCAGCTCGACCCCGGGCAGGCAGGTCAGGTGCTTGTCGCTGAGAAACAGCACACAGGCCTCACGCAGCCAGCGGTCTTCCGCGTCGCTGATGCCGTCGAGGATCGGCAGGCGCTCGCGCACCTGCTGCCACAGATCTGGATCGACCGGATGGCGTTCGAGCGTGCGGCGCCGACGCCAGGCGCTGAAGCTCCACATGATCGCCGGTCAGTGCGCCTTGGCCTGGCTGCGGCCCAGGCGGCCACGGACCACACCAATGATCACCGGGACCAGCGACAGGAAGATGATGGCGACGATCATCAGCGACAGGTTCTGCTTGATGAACGGCACGTTGCCGAAGAAGTAGCCCAGGGTCACCAGGCCGCCGACCCAGAGGATGGTGCCGGCCACACTGAAGCCGAAGAAACGCGGGTAGGACATTTTCGCGATGCCGGCGACGAACGGCGCGAAGGTGCGCAGGATCGGCAGGAAGCGCGCCAGGGTCACGGTCTTGCCACCGTGGCGCTCGTAGAAATCGTGGGTCTGCTGCAGGTAGTCGCGGCGGAAGATCTTCGAGTCGGGGTTACGGAACAGCCGCTCCCCGGCGGTTCGTCCGATCACGTAATTGGTGCTGTCGCCCAGGATCGCCGCCAGCATCAGCAGGCCGCCCAGCAGCACCGGGTCCATGCCGCCGCCCGCGGCTACGGCGCCGGCGATGAACAGCAGGGAATCGCCCGGCAGGAACGGCATCACCACCAGGCCGGTTTCACAGAAGATCACCAGGAACAGGATCGCGTAGATCCAGGGACCGTAGTTGTTGACCAGCAGATCGAGGTAGGCATCGAGATGCAGAATGAGGTCCAGCGGGTTGAAATCCATGTACAGCACCTTGTTCAGGACCCGGCTTTACGGGCATGCGATGGCTGGCAGTGCGGAGTGTGAGGTTTTTGCCCACAGGCCTGGGTAACGATTCACACAGTCTGAAGGGAGGCATTATACGGCTGTGAGGGGATTCTGCTTACGCAGTTTGTAGCTGAATGTGCGGAGATTTGCGCTGCTCTTCAGGGCCTCATCGCTGGCAAGCCAGCTCCCACAGGGTGTGGGAGCTGGCTTGCCAGCGATGAGGCCCTGAAGGCGTAATCAGTTGATCGGCAGTACGTAGCTCTTGAACTCGGTGTCTTCGCGAAAGCCGATGGACTCGTAGGTGCGCATCGCCACCTCGTTGTTGCTGCTGGTCGAGACCCGCATGCGCACGGCGTTGGTTTCCTTGGCCATGCGCTTGGCCTCGCGCATGAGATGGTCGGCCACCAGCATGCGCCGGGAGTCCTCGGCCACGTAGATATCGTTGAGAATCCATACCCGCTTCAGCGACAGCGAGGAAAAGCTCGGGTAGAGCTGGCAGAAACCCATCAGCTTGCTGTCGTCATCGTCCGGCAAGGCCAGGTAGATGACCGACTCGCCTCGTTCCAGGCGTTTTTGCAGGAAGGCGCGAGAGGTATCCGGATACGGCAGTTCGCCATAGAACTCGCGGTATTTGACGAACAGCGGGGCGAGCAGGTCCAGGTGCTCAAGGGTTGCTTGGATGATTCGCATAAGCAGGCCTCGTGTTTCGTAGGGAATGGCGGCGAATCTCGGGCAGCCGTCGCCCCAGATGCTGCCTAAAGCGGAAAAAAAGCGCAATCGACGAAAAAGTAGCCCTCAGTCAGGACTTTCCAAGCAGGAAGTTTCCGTTTTGCTGCGGGTTCGTTTCCGTTTCCAGAGTCTGAACCTGGGCCTCGTCCTTCAGATTCACCCCCGATAGCTGCCGCCGACAGGCTTCTCGCATCAGGTAGACCAGACGGTGCGCGGCCATGCCATAGCTCAGGCCCTCGAGGCGCACGTTGGAGATGCAGTTGCGGTAGGCGTCGGTCAGGCCGACCCTGGGGTTCCAGGTGAAATACAGGCCAAGGCTGTCCGGCGAACTGAGCCCGGGGCGTTCGCCGATCAGGATCACGGTCATGCGGGCGCCCAGCAGTTCGCCGATTTCGTCGGCCACCGCGACCCGGCCTTGCTCCACCAGCATCACCGGCGCGGTAGACCAGCCATCGGTGGCGATCTGTTCTTCCAGGCGGGTTAGCAGCGGCAGGGTATGGCGATGCACGGCGAGCGCGGACAGGCCATCGGCCACGACGATGGCCAGGTCCACGCCACCCGGATTGCTCCGCGCATGCTCGCGCAGCAGCTCGGCGGAGTCTTCATGCAGGCGCCGGCCGAGGTCGGGGCGTTGCAGATACTGGTGACGGTCCTGCGCGGCACTGCGCAGCAGCAGGCTATCGCGTCCGCGTTCCTGCAGTTGCTCGCGCAGGCCGGCGTGGTCGAACGGCAGGTGCACGGCATCACGGGCCTGGGCATGGGCGAACTGGAAGTCCAGCTGGGCCTGGGTCGGCAGGCTGGTACCGGTGCGCCCCAGGGCGATTCGCGCCGGTGTCAGGCGGCGCAGTTCCAGCCAGGGGTTGTCGGTGGGCGTCGGTTGCTTGTCCATGGTTCGCTCGCTTATCCCAGTTGCGCCAGGGCCTGGCGGAAGGCTGGCGGCAGGTTGTCGCCGAAGCGCACGCGGCCGTCCGCCTGGGTGAAGATGCCGGTACGGGCCAGCCACGCCTCGAACTCCGGTGCCGGCTTGAGGCCCAGGGTCTGGCGGGCATAGAGGGCATCGTGGAAGGAGGTGGTCTGGTAGTTGAGCATGATGTCGTCGGAGCCCGGGATGCCCATGATGAAGTTGATGCCTGCCACGCCCAGCAGGGTCAGCAGGGTATCCATGTCATCCTGGTCGGCCTCGGCGTGGTTGGTGTAGCAGATGTCGCAGCCCATGGGCACGCCGAGCAGCTTGCCGCAGAAGTGGTCTTCAAGGCCGGCACGGATGATCTGCTTGCCGTTGTACAGGTATTCCGGGCCGATGAAACCGACCACGGTGTTCACCAGGAACGGCTTGAAATGCCGGGCCACGGCGTAGGCACGGGTCTCGCAGGTCTGCTGGTCGACGCCGAAATTGGCGTTGGCCGACAGCGCGCTGCCCTGGCCGGTCTCGAAATACATCAGGTTCTGGCCCAGGGTGCCGCGGTTCAGGCTCAGGCCCGCTTCATAGCCTTCCTTCAGCACATTCAGATTGATCCCGAAACTGGCGTTGGCCGCCTCGGTCCCGGCGATGGACTGGAACACCAGGTCCAGCGGTACGCCGCGGTTGATCGCCTCGATCGACGTGGTGACATGGGTCAGCACGCAGGCCTGGGTAGGAATGTCGTAGCGCTGGATGATGGCGTCGAGCATCTCCAGCAGGGCGCAGATCGAAGCGATGCTGTCGGTGGCCGGGTTGATGCCGATCATGGCGTCGCCGTTGCCGTAGAGCAGGCCGTCGAGGATGCTCGCGGCGATCCCGGCCGGCTCGTCGGTGGGGTGGTTGGGCTGCAGGCGGGTGGACAGGCGCCCGCGCAGGCCCATGGTGCCGCGAAAACGCGTGACCACGCGGATCTTCTGCGCCACCAGCACCAGGTCCTGCACGCGCATGATCTTCGATACCGCGGCGGCCATTTCCGGGGTCAGGCCCGGGGCCAGGGCGCGCAGGCTGGCTTCATCGGCATGATCGCCGAGCAGCCAGTCGCGCAGGCCGCCGACGGTGAGGTGGCTGACCGCGGCGAAGGCCTGCTTGTCGTGGGTGTCGATGATCAGCCGGGTAACTTCGTCGTCCTCGTAGGGAATCAGCGCTTCGTTGAGGAAATGGCTCAAGGGGATGTCGGCCAAGGCCATCTGCGCCGCGACCCGCTCACCGTCGTTGCTGGCGGCGACCCCGGCGAGGAAGTCGCCGGAGCGGGCCGGGCTGGCCTTGGCCATTACTTCCTTCAGGCTGTCGAAGCGGTAGGTCTGCTGGCCTGCCGTATGTACGAAACTTGCCATGTGCAATCTCCAGAGCGCCGCCGTTTGACCGGCGGCGCAGTATTTCGGTCAGTGCAAGGCCTCTTCGGCCTTCTGGATCGCGGCGAACTCTTCTTCCGGCGTGCCGGCCACCAGGTGGTGGCGGCTGTACAGGGCGAAATACGCAATCAATACGCCATAAATGATCGCAGCGCCGATCACTACCCGCGGATCCACCAGGAAGCCCGCCACCACGGCGATGCAGGCCAGCACCAGGGCCACGCCCGAGGTCAGGATGCCGCCCGGGGTGCGATAAGGACGCTCCATTTTGGGGCGTTTGATGCGCAGGGTGATATGCGCGGCCATCATCAGCACATAGGACAGCGTAGCGCCGAACACCGCCACGAGGATCAGCAGGTCGCCCTGGCCGGTCAGCGACAGGGCGAAGCCGATGATTCCGGGGATGATCAGGGCCAGCACCGGAGCCTTGCTTTTGTTGGTCTGCGACAGCGCTCGCGGCAGGTAGCCGGCGCGGGACAGGGCGAAGATCTGTCGGGAATAGGCGTAGATGATCGAGAAGAAGCTGGCGATCAGGCCGGCCAGCCCGACCAGGTTGACGAAGCCGCCCATCCAGGTCGAGCCGCCGTAGGCCTTGGCCAGGGCCTCGACCAGCGGGTTGCCGGAGCTTTTCAGGGCTTCGGCGCCGGCACCGCCCGGGCCGATCACCAGGATCAGCAAGGCGAAGCTCAGCAGCACCAGCATGGCGCCGATCAGGCCGCGAGGCAGGTCGCGCTTGGGGTTCTTGGTCTCTTCGGCGGCCAGCGGCACGCCTTCGACGGCGAGGAAGAACCAGATCGCGTAGGGAATCGCCGCCCACACGCCGACATAGCCGAACGGCAGGAAGCTGCTGGCGCCGGCTGCCTGGGTGGGCGCTATGTCAAACAGGTTCTTCGCATCGAAGTGCGGCACCATCGCCAGCAGGAACACGGCCAGGGCGATGGCCGCGACGGCGGTGATGATGAACATCAGCTTCAGCGCCTCGCCGACACCGAAGATATGGATGCCGATGAAGACGATGTAGAAGGCCAGGTAGATCATCCAGCCGCCGATGCCGAACAGCGATTCGCAATAGGCGCCGATGAACACGGCGATGGCGGCCGGGGCGATGGCGTACTCGATCAGGATCGCCGTGCCGGTGAGGAAGCCGCCCCAAGGCCCGAAGGCACTGCGGGCAAAGCCGTAGCCGCCGCCGGCGGTGGGAATCATCGAGGACAGCTCGGCCAGGGAGAAGCACATGCACAGGTACATCGTGGCCATCAGCAGGGTGGCGAGGAACATCCCGCCCCAGCCGCCCTGGGCCAGGCCGAAGTTCCAGCCGGCGTAGTCGCCGGAAATCACGTAGGCGACACCGAGGCCGACCAGCAGGACCCAGCCGGCGGCGCCTTTTTTCAATTCACGTTGCTGGAAATAGTCGGAACCGACCTTTTCGAAATCTACGGAAGAACCTGCCGGGGATCCGGCGGAATGATCGCTTGGCATGGGGAGTCACCTGTTGTCTTTTTTTGAGTGGTGAGCGTGCTGCAGGAAGCGGGCCAGAGCGCTTGGCCCAGGATTTTCAGGTTTGACGCTGACCCCTGTGGGAGCGGGTTTACCCGCGATTGCGATGGTGAACCCACCGCCGTCATCGCGGGTGAACCCGCTCCCACAAGGGGCCGAGGTGTGCTTTAGAAGAAGCCCAAAGGATTGATGTCGTAGCTCACCAGCAGGTTCTTGGTCTGCTGATAGTGATCGAGCATCATCTTGTGGGTTTCACGGCCGACACCGGACTTCTTGTAGCCACCGAACGCGGCATGCGCCGGGTACAGGTGGTAGCAGTTGGTCCACACGCGGCCGGCCTTGATCCCGCGGCCCATGCGATAGGCGCGGTTGATATCGCGGGTCCAGACGCCGGCACCCAGGCCGAATTCGGTGTCGTTGGCGATGGCCAGGGCCTCGGCTTCGTCCTTGAAGGTGGTGACGCTGACCACCGGGCCGAAGATCTCTTCCTGGAACACGCGCATGCGGTTGTTGCCCTTGAGCAGGGTCGGCTGGATGTAGTACCCGGTGGCCAGGCTGCCTTCGAGTTTTTCCACCTGGCCGCCGGTGAGCAGTTCGGCGCCTTCCTTCTCGGCGATCTCCAGGTAGGACAGGATCTTGTCGAACTGCTGCTGCGAGGCCTGGGCGCCGACCATGGTGTCGGTATCCAGCGGGTCGCCGCGCTTGATCTTCTTGACCTTCTCCATCACCACTTCCATGAACTGCGGATAGATGGATTCCTGGACCAGGGCCCGGGACGGGCAGGTGCACACTTCGCCCTGGTTGAAGAATGCCAGCACCAGGCCCTCGGCGGCCTTTTCGATGAAGGACGGCTCGGCCTTCATGATGTCTTCGAAGTAGATGTTCGGCGACTTGCCGCCCAGCTCGACGGTGGAGGGAATGATGTTCTCGGCGGCGCATTTCATGATGTGCGAACCCACCGGCGTCGAGCCGGTGAAAGCGATCTTGGCGATGCGCTTGCTGGTGGCCAGGGCTTCGCCGGCTTCGCGACCGTAGCCTTGCACGATGTTGAGCACGCCCGGCGGCAGCAGGTCGCCGATCAGTTCGACCAGCACGGTGATGCCCAGTGGCGTCTGTTCGGCAGGCTTGAGTACCACGCAGTTGCCGGCGGCCAGGGCCGGGGCGAGTTTCCATGCGGCCATGAGGATCGGGAAGTTCCAAGGGATGATCTGCCCGACCACGCCCAGCGGTTCGTGGATGTGATAGGCCACGGTGCCTTCGTTGATCTCGGCGGCGCCGCCTTCCTGGGCACGGATGCAGCCGGCGAAGTAGCGGAAGTGGTCCACCGCCAGCGGGATATCGGCGTTCAGGGTTTCGCGGATGGCCTTGCCGTTGTCCCAGGTCTCGGTGATGGCCAGGACTTCGAGGTTCTGCTCGATGCGGTCGGCGATCTTCAGCAAAACGTTGGAGCGGTCCTGTACGGAGGTGCGGCCCCAGGCGTCGGCTGCGGCATGGGCGGCGTCCAGGGCCTTGTCGATGTCTTCGGCAGTGGAGCGGGGGAATTCGGCGATTGGCTGGCCGTTCACCGGCGACGTGTTGGTGAAGTACTCGCCTTTGACCGGAGCCACGAACTCGCCATTGATGTAGTTACCGTAGCGGCTCTTGAACGAAACCTTTGCGCCTTCGGTACCCGGATGTGCGTAACGCATGGTGTCTCTCCTGGCTTATGTGTTTTGTTGGGGAGGATATGGAGCGTAGAGCAAAGGTCGGGCCAGTGCCCGCAGAGGGCGCTGGATCGATGATCTGGCGCAGTTTTCCGGGGATCCGCGCGGCGTTTTGTAAGGGATGCGGCACAGCCTGGGTGACACTTTGTACCGCTGGCGGTACAGCCCGTGACCCGGCGGTCAAGCCGCCATTGCAATGCGCCAGCGCCTGGAGGATGCTGGCTTTCTCTCACCCGCGGAGAACAATAAAAAGTGCAGGGTAATCATCTGAGCCGGCATGCCCGGCAAGTGCTGACGGTGACGCAGGGCAAGGGTGGCTTGCAGGGCCCTGGCAGCGACCCGTCGATCGCCCGCTCCTGGCTGCGCTGCCTGGAGGACTACCACCTCGATCCGGCCCTGGCCGTAGCGCCGACGGTGCTCGAGCATGAGCGTGTGCTGGAAAGCCGCGACCGCCTGCGCCAGGTGCTGCAGATTGCTGACGGCGAAATGAACAGCCTGCACCAGCAACTTTCCGGGGCCGGCCATGCGGTACTGCTGACCGACGCGCGCGGGGTCATCCTCAATTGCGTGACCGCACCCAGCGAACGGCGCATCTTCGAACGCGCCGGCCTGTGGCTGGGCGCCGACTGGAGCGAAGCACGGGAGGGCACCAATGGCATCGGCACCTGCCTGGTCGAGCGCCAGGCCCTGACCATCCATCAGGACGAACACTTTCGCGGCCGTCACACCGGGCTGACCTGCTCGGCGAGCCCGGTGTTCGACCCCCATGGCGAACTGCTGGCGGTGCTCGACGTGTCATCGGCGCGGGCCGATGCTTCGCGGCAGAGCCAGTTCCACACCATGGCGCTGGTCAATCTCTCGGCGAAGATGATCGAGAGCTGCTATTTCCTGCGTTGTTTCGATAATCACTGGTTGCTGCGCTTCCATCTGCAGGCCGAGTCGGTCGGGCTGTTCAGCGAGGGGCTGCTGGCCTTCGACGGCGAAGGGCGGATCCGTGCGGTGAACCAGAGTGCCCTGAACCTGCTGGGCAACCTGCGAGGCGGGTTGCTCGGGCAGCCGGTGGAGATGTTCTTCGATTGTCGGCTGGACGATCTGCTGGGGCGCGCCACTGCCCTGGCCAGCACCAGTTGGCCGCTACGGACCCGCGATGGTCGTCGCTTGTTCGCCAGCGTGCGCGGGCAGCAGGTGCGGCCGCTGTCTGCTCCGAGCGTCGCTGCAGCGAAGCCGGATGAGATCTGTTTGCTCGATCCGGCGCTGCAAAACGATTTCCGTCGTGCAGTGCGGGTCTTCGAACGGGATGTGCCGCTGCTGCTCAATGGCGAGACCGGTTCGGGCAAGGAGGCCTTCGCCAAGGCCGTGCACCAGGCCAGCCAGCGCGCGGGCAAGCCGTTCATCGCACTCAACTGCGCGTCTATCCCGGAAAGCCTGATCGAAAGCGAACTGTTCGGCTATCGCGGCGGCAGCTTCACCGGCGCGCGCAAGGAAGGCATGCGCGGCAAGTTGCAGCAGGCCGATGGTGGCACCTTGCTGCTGGACGAGATCGGCGACATGCCGCTGGGCCTGCAGACCCGGCTGCTGCGTGTCCTGGAAGAACGTCAGGTGGTGCCGATCGGCGGCGAGCCGCAGGATGTGGATGTGCGCATCATCAGTGCCACCCACCGCAATCTGCTTGACCGGGTCGCCGATGGCAGCTTCCGTGAAGACCTCTACTACCGGCTCAACGGGCTGGAGGTGGCATTGCCGGCATTGCGCGAGCGCTCTGACAAGGCGCAGCTGCTGGACTTCATCCTCGCCCGGGAGGCGGGGCGCCAGCCGGTGCAGCTTGATCCGGCGGCCCGCCGGCTGCTGCTGGACTTCGCCTGGCCGGGCAACGTGCGGCAATTGCGTAACGTCCTGCGCACGCTGGTGGCGCTGTGCGAGGACGGCCGGATCGGCGTGCACGACCTGCCAGCACTGGTGCGCACTGCGCCCTTGACCGCGGTCGTGCCGGCCGCGCCTGTGGATAACCCGGCGCACCCGCTGCACGATGCCGAGCGCCAAGCCTTGCTGGCGGTGCTCGAGGAAAAACGCTGGCACATGACCCAGGTTGCGGCGCAGCTCGGCATAAGTAGAAACACCCTGTATCGGAAACTGCGCAAGCATGGGCTGTCCAAGGGGGCCTGAAGCAAACACCGGGTGAGTTTTTCCCCCCTCTGGGCTACCCTGCCTGCACGTTTTCCGAGGTTGACCATGCACATTCACATTCTTGGTATCTGTGGCACTTTCATGGGCTCGCTGGCGGTACTGGCCAAGGAGCTCGGCCACCACGTCACCGGCTCCGATGCCAACGTCTACCCGCCCATGAGCACCCAGCTCGAAGCCCAGGGCATCGCCCTGACCCAGGGGTATGATCCGGCGCAACTGGACCCGGCTCCCGACCTGGTAGTGATCGGCAATGCGCTGTCGCGGGGCAACCCGGCAGTCGAATACGTGCTGAACAAGGGCCTGCCCTACGTTTCGGGCCCGCAGTGGCTGGCCGACCATGTGCTGCAGGGCCGCTGGGTCCTGGCGGTGGCGGGCACCCACGGCAAGACCACGACCAGCAGCATGCTGGCCTGGGTCCTGGAGCACGCCGGGATGAGCCCGGGCTTCCTGATCGGCGGCGTTCCGCAGAACTTCTCGGTGTCGGCGAGGCTGGGCGGTACGCCGTTCTTCGTGGTCGAGGCCGACGAATACGACAGTGCCTTCTTCGACAAGCGCTCGAAATTCGTCCATTACCGCCCGCGTACCGCGATTCTCAACAACCTCGAATTCGACCACGCGGATATCTTCCCTGACCTGGCGGCCATCGAGCGTCAGTTCCACCATCTGGTACGGACCATTCCCAGCGAGGGGCTGGTGATTCATCCGACTACCGAACCGGCGATCAAGCGAGTCATCGAAATGGGCTGCTGGACCCCGGTGCAGACCACCGGTGTCGGCGGCCAGTGGCAGGTGCGCCTGCTCAGCGATGACGGCTCGCGTTTCGAAGTCAGCTTCGAGGGCGAGGTGCAGGGTGTGGTGGAGTGGGAACTGACCGGCCAGCACAACGTCGCCAACGCCCTGGCCACCCTGGCGGCGGCACGCCATGTCGGTGTTGTCCCGGCCCTGGGCATCGCGGCCCTGAGCGCGTTCAAAAGCGTCAAGCGGCGGATGGAAAAGGTTGCCGAGGTCAACGGCATCACCATTTATGACGACTTCGCCCACCACCCGACCGCCATCGCCACCACCCTCGACGGCCTGCGCAAGCGGGTTGGCGATGCTCCGGTGATCGCAGTGATCGAACCGCGTTCCAATTCCATGAAGCTCGGCGCCCATCGCGACGGTCTGCCGGAAAGCGTCAAGGACGCCGACCAGGTGATCTGGTACGCGCCACCCAACCTCGGCTGGGACCTGGCCGCCACCGCTGCGCAATGCACGGTGCCGGCGGTGGTGGCGGACAGCCTTGAAGCCATCATCGAGCGGGTCAAGGGCCAGGCCCGCGCCGGTACCCAGGTGGTGATCATGAGCAACGGCGGCTTTGGCGGCCTGCATGGCAAGCTGGCCGAGGCGCTGCGCGGATGAGCGGGCCGGAGCGCATCACCCTGGCCATGACCGGCGCGTCCGGGGCCCAGTACGGCTTGCGCCTACTGGATTGCCTGGTACGCGAGGACCGCGAGGTGCACTTCCTGATTTCCAAGGCGGCGCAACTGGTGATGTCCACCGAGACCGACGTGATTTTGCCGGCCAAGCCCCAGGCCATGCAGGCATTCCTCACCGAGTACACCGGTGCTGCTGCCGGGCAGATCCGGGTGTATGGCAAGGAAGACTGGATGTCGCCGGTCGCCTCCGGCTCCGGCGCGCCGGCGGCGATGGTGGTGGTACCCTGTTCCACCGGCACGCTTTCGGCGATTGCCACCGGCGCCTGCAACAACCTGATCGAGCGGGCGGCGGATGTCACCCTGAAGGAGCGCCGCCAGTTGATCCTGGTGCCGCGCGAGGCGCCATTTTCCACGATCCACCTGGAAAACATGCTCAAGCTGTCGCAGATGGGCGCGGTCATCCTGCCGGCGGCACCGGGTTTCTATCACCAGCCGCAGACCATCGACGACCTGGTGGACTTCGTCGTCGCACGGATTCTCAACTTGCTGGATATACCGCAGGACATGCTGCCGCGCTGGGGCGAGCATCACTTCGGAGGCGAGGAGTGAGGGCGCTGGTCTTCGCGCTGCTGGTGGTGCTCAGCGCGACAGGCTGCGCCACGGTGCGGACTCTGGATGCGGCCAAGCCGGGAGCGCCGCTGGTGTATTCCGGAACGCGGCTGGATCTGTATGCGATGCAGGGTGGGTGTTGTGCGGCGGATCGCTTTGGCGCCGAAGCACCGAAGTACCCGGGGCTGGACCTGCCGGGGAGCATGGTGCTGGATACGGTGTTGTTGCCGTTGTCGGTGTTGACCGTACTCGGCGTGGGATTCCAGGCCTCCGGTGGACTGTAAAGCCTACATCTAACCTTGTGGGAGCGGGTTCACCCGCGATTGCGATGGTGGGCTCACTACCGTAATCGCGGGTGAACCCGCTCCCACAGGGACCGCGTTTATTTGCCTAGTTTGCGCAGCTCATCGGACTCCACGATCCGAATCCCATCCTGCTCTTCCAGCGCCAGCCGCCATAGCGCCCTGGCCAACTGGCACGCCTCGATCCCGTGGTACTTGCCCGGAATCAGCTTCGACAGACTGCCCGCCACCTTTTCCGCAAGGCGTGGTTCGCTGCGTTCCCCGAGCAGCAACGATGGCCGGGCGATGGTCAATTGCGGCCAGTCCTGGGCCTTGAGGGCTTCTTCCATCTCGCCCTTGACCCGGTTGTAGAAGATCGACGATTTCGGGTCGGCGCCGATCGCGCTGACCACCAGCAGGTGCCGTGCGCCCATCTCGCGGGCGCGCTTGCTGAAGGCCACGACCATGTCGAGGTCCACCGCGCGGAAGGCGTTCTCCGAGCCCGCCTGCTTGATCGTGGTACCCAGGCAGCAGAAAGCTATGTCCACCCGGCCACTGAGCTGCGGCAGGAATACCGCCGGGTCCCCCACCGGGTTTTCCAGGTGCGGGTGTTCGGCCAGTGGGCGGCGGGTTGGCGCGAGTACCCGGCTGATGGTCGGCTCATTGAGCAGGCGATCGAGCAGGTGTTCACCGGTAAGGCCGGTGGCTCCGGCAAGCAGGATGTGCTGCGGCGTCAGGTACATGATGTTTCTCCCTTGCATAGGCTCCAGCTTAGCGGCTGGCCGGGCTTTTTTCCTCAACCGCAGCGTTGCTTTGCAGGGCCTTGCGGGCTTGTTGCTGGCGCAGTTTTTGCCAATGAGCCACTACCCCTTTCGGGGCCCAGATCTGCGGTTCGGATGCCTCGAAATCCTCGGCTTGTTCACGTTGGGCCACATGCGCCCTGGCAAGTTCGAAGGCTTGCAGCAGATCGTCGGTCTGGTTCAGCGCCTGGGCGAACAGGGCATCGCCGAAATAGGTGAAGTCCGCTTCTTCCGAGCAGCCGAACGAGACACGGTCAGCCCGCGAGGCGGTCATGATCAGGGTTCGGTCGTCCTTGAGCGCCTCGATATAGCCCCCGGAATAACAGGCGGAGATGACGATTACCTTGTCACGCTCCTTGAGCGGGGCGAGCGCCGCCGCCAGTTCGTCTGCCGGCAGGTCGGCCAGTTGCAGGCGCGGCTGGTCCAGCACCAGTTCATGTTCGTGGCTGCCGTGGCTGGTCAGGTAGATGAACACCAGGTCGTCCGGGCCGCTGCGTTCGGCCAGGCGGCGGGCGGAGCGGGCCAGGTTCTCGCGGGTGGCCATGGCGCGATCGGCCAGGTGGTCGCGATGGTTGACCAGGGTGATCTGGCCGACCGCGCCGAAACGGGTCTTGAGCATGTCGCTGACATAGTCGGCTTCGCGCATGAACACGCTCTGGTTGCCGTCCCCGGCCAGGGTCAGGCTGTACAGGTCGATGGAGCCGCTGGACGCCGGCACGCGGGCCAGCTCCTGTTCCAGCAGCGTGCCCTGGTTGAGCAACGCCTGCTCCAGCGGGTCGGGCAGCAACCGGCCTTTTTCGTCACGAACCCGCAGGCCGTTGATCCAGTGGCCGTCCTCGACCTTGCCGTCCGGCAGCACCAGCCGTCCGCTGCCCTGGTAGGCATCGTTCTCGAAGCCGCCGGTATAGACGCTGCCGTCGGCCAGTTGCAGGCGGCCCTTTCCGGCAAAGCGCCATTCCTGGAAGCCGCCCTTGTAATGGCTGCCATCGACCGCGAAGAGTTCGCCCGGGCCGGTCAGGGAACCGTCCTTGAACTCGCCGATCCACACATCGCCATCGACGTTCTCGTAACGGCCGCGCCCTTCCAGGCGATTGGCCTTGAAGTCGCCGATGTACTGATCGCCCTCGGCGCTGCTGAAGGTGCCGGTGCCGTTGAGCTCACCATCGACGAAACGACCGCTGAACTGATTGCCGCTGGTGTCGCTGCGCACGCCTTCGCCGTTGGGCTTGCCCTTGGCGAACTGGCCCTGGTACTGGCTGCCATCGGCGAGCACCAGCTTGCCGGCGCCGCTGTACTGGTCGTCCTTGAACTGGCCACTGTAATGCTGGGCGCCGTCGCGCAAGGTTCCCTCGCCATCGCGCCGGCCCAGCTTGAAGCCGCCGTTGTAGCTACTGGTGGCGGTGGTCAGTTTGCCCTGGCCGTGGAACAGGCCCTGCTGGAACTGGCCGATATAGACCTCGCCGTTGCTGCCGTGCCACTCGCCCTGACCATCCAGCTGGCCGTTGCTGAAATGCCCGGCGTACCAACTGCCGTTGGGATAGTCGATACGACCCTCACCCTGCAGCAGGCCGTCCACCACATCTCCCCGGTAGCGGCCGCCATCGGGCAGTCGGGCATCGGGCGGCGACAGCGATTCACCGTCGCCGCAGGCAGCGAGCAAAAGAATCAAGGCAAATGGAACGAAAGGGCGCATGGCGGGGTCCGGGCGGTCTAGGCCCACGAGTATGCCGCAGAAGCCGGGCGAGGGTGAAACGGCCCGGCAGGCCGTTTCGCACGTGCAGGGTCAGAGGAAGGCGAGGGAGAGCGGTTCGGCAATGTAGGCGGGTTTTTCTTCGCCTTCGATTTCCAGGGTGGCGGTTGCCTTGAGCAGCCACTGGCCGGGTTTCTTCTCGGTGACGTCCGTGAGGGTCACCGCCAGGCGCACCCGAGAATCGACCTTGACCGGCTGGATGAAGCGCACGCTGTCGAGTCCGTAGTTCACCACCATCTTCAGCCCTTCGGGCAGGACGAGGATGTCTTCCATCAACTTGGGGATCAGCGACAGGCTGAGAAAACCATGGGCAATGGTGCTGCCAAATGGCGTTTTTGCCGCCTTCACCGGGTCCACATGGATGAACTGGAAGTCGCCGGTGGCCTCGGCGAACAGGTTGATGCGTTCTTGATCGATCTTCAGCCATTCGGAACGTCCCAGTTCCTTACCAACGTACTGCGACAGCTCTGCAACGGGTACATAGGGCATCGCGACTCTCCTGACTGTCCTTGAATGATTTGTGACCAGCAAAGATACGAGCGTCTAAGATCAGCACGCGATGAAAGCCTGGTCAAGTGCCTATGCCTCGGGCGAATGTCGGGTTATAGGCAGGTTGATAGCGTGCTTATAATGGCCGCCAGGTTCGAGGGGAGGTATGCGATGTTGTTGCGCGGTTTGACGTGGCTCGTGCTGTTCCAGTTGCTCGGAACGGCGGTCAATCACTTGCTGGTGCCGATCCTGCCCGGGCCGATCATCGGCCTGGTGCTGTTGCTGGTGTTCTTGATGGTGCGTGGCGAAGTCGGTGCGCCGCTGAGCGAGGCGTCGTCCAGCCTGTTGCGCTACCTGCCGCTGTTGCTGGTACCGCCGGCAGTGGGGGTGATGGTCTATGCCGCCGATATCGTCGCCGACTTCTGGGCCATCGCCGGGGCGCTGGTACTGTCGCTGGTGCTGGCCATGGCCTTCTGTGGCGTGCTGATGCAGAAGATGATCAATCGCGGCAAGCACTCCGGGGAGCGTCCATGATGCTCGATTGGCATGGCGCGACCCAGGCGGTGATCCATCATCCGCTGTTCGGCATCGGCGTTACCCTGGCGGCGTACCAGATCGTCATCGCCGCCTACGAGAAAACCCGCTGGATCTTCCTCCAGCCCGTACTGGTCTCCATGCTGGTGGTGGTGGGTGTGCTGCTGAGCTGCGGCCTGACCTACGCCGAATACCGCAAGAGCACCGAGATCATGAACATCCTGCTCGGCCCGGCCACCGTGGCCCTGGCCGTGCCGCTCTATCTCAACCTGCGGCGCATTCGCCAACTGTTCTGGCCGACTTTTACTACGCTGGTAGTCGGAGGCGTGTTCGCCACCGGTATCTGCCTGCTGCTGGGCTGGTGGTTCGGGGCCGAGCACATGATCCTGATGACCCTGGCGCCGAAGTCGGTGACGTCGCCCATCGCCATGCTGGTGGCCGAGCAGATCGGCGGCGTGGCGGCCCTGGCTGCGGTGTTCGTGCTGATCACCGGGGTGATCGGGGCGATCTTCGGCCCGGCGCTGTTGACCGCGCTTGGCGTGCGCAGCCCCGAAGCCCGGGGCATGGCCCTGGGCCTGACCGCCCATGCGGTGGGCACGTCGGTGGCCTTGCAGGAAAGTGAAGAGTGCGGGGCTTTCGCAGCCCTGGCGATGAGCCTGATGGGCGTGGCTACAGCGGTATTCCTGCCGCTGGTGGTCAGCCTGGTTGCCTAGAGGAGCTGCAATGAGTTTGCCCCTGTTTACCCTGAATACCGTGCTGTTCCCCGGTTGCAACCTGGATTTGCAGATCTTCGAAGCCCGTTACCTGGACATGATCGGCCGCTGCATGAAGCAGGGCGGCGGCTTTGGCGTGGTCTGCATCCTGGAGGGCGAACAGGTCGGCAGGGCGCCGGAATCCTTCGCGGGAATAGGCTGCCAGGCGCTGATCGAGGATTTCCAGCAGCAGGACAACGGTCTTCTGGGTATCCGGGTGAAAGGCGAGCGACGCTTCATGGTCGATGACTTCGAAGTGCGCAAGGACAACCTGCTGGTGGCCGATGTGCGCTGGCTCGACGAGCAGGCCGACCTGCCCCTCGACGAGGATGATGACGACCTGCTGGCGCTGTTGATGGCCCTGGCCGAGCATCCCATGGTCTCCGGCCTCGACATGGCCAGCCAGATCACCGGCAAGCAGGCCCTGGCCAACCAGTTGGCCTACCTGCTGCCCTTCGATGACCAGGACAAGCTCAAGCTGCTGGCCATCGATTCTCCTACCCAGAAACTGGTGGCGATCCAGTCGCTGCTGGACCGCATCCAGGGCGAACTCTTCGCCTGAACCTCAATAGGAATAGCGCAGCAGCGCATGGGGCAGGGCGTGCAGGGCAAAGAACGCCAGCACGCCGACGCAGGCCGGCAGGATCAGCCACCACACCCGCAACGACATGGCATACAGCGGTTCGCGGTACTGGATCACCGTCAGGCTTACCGCGCATACGCAGCAGGCCAGCAGCCCGCCGGCAAGGACATCGGTCGGCCAGTGCACGCCGAGATAGACCCGCGACATGGCGATCGACAGCGCCGGCAGGCAGCCCAGCAGGATCCAGGTCAGGCGCATGCGCGGCGGCTGGCTGCGCCCGGCCAGCACTGCCAGGGTCAGGAAGAAGGCGAAGGACGCCGAGCTGTGGCCGCTGGGCATGCTGTAGCTGGTCAGCGGTTCGGTCAGCACTTCCGGGCGGGCGCGGGCGAAGAACCACTTCAGGCCGGCGTTGCAGATCGCCGTACCGCCCAGGGTGGCGGCGGCGAAGAATGCCGGGCGCCATTGCCGGGTCAGCAGGAGCAGGGCGACCAGCACGGCGGCGACGACGAATTGAGTACGGAAATCGCCAAGGCGGGTGATCAGCACCATGATGCTGTTCAGATAATCGCTGCGGTGTTCCTGGACCAGCGCCATCAGCCCCTGGTCGAGATGGGTCAGGTAGGGCCAGCCGAAGAAGATTGCCGCCAGCATCACCAGGCTGACCGCTGCGATCAAGCGGGTGCCGCGGGGCTGGGCGCGCAGTGAGCTGTTGATGCTCACCCCGACCAGGATGGCCAGGCCCGCTGCGACCACCCCGGCCTGCGGCCAGAAGCCTTCCGGCAGTGGCAGGCGCATGGCCGCGCCGGTGGCCCAGCCAGGCAGCAGGTAGGCCAGCGACCAGCCGGCGGCGGCGATCAGGCTGACCGCTATAAAGCGCGGCAGCGGCATGTCGAACATGCCCGCAACCATCGGCAGCATCGGCCGCAGCGGCCCGATAAAGCGGCCGACCAGCAGGCTGGCGATGCCATAGCGCTGGAAATAGGTTTCCGCGCTGCCGATCCATTCCGGGTGATGGCGCAGTAGGGGCAGGCGCCGGATGTTCTGATGGAAGCGTCGGCCCAGGGTGTAGGACACCGCATCCCCCAGCAACCCGCCGAGGTAGCCCAGGATCAGGGTTTCATGCAGCGACAGGGCGCCGCTGCCGGCCAGCACGGCCACGGCGAATAGCAATACGGTGCCGGGCACGATGATCCCGGCGATCGCCAGGCACTCCACGAAGGCCACCAGAAATATCGCCAGACCCAGCCATTGCGGGTTCATCGTCAGCCAGCCGGTGAGGCTGTCGAGCCATGGGCCCATCGTCTCAGTTTCCTTGTGTCAGAAAGAAGAAGTCGCGGCCTTCGACTTGGCCGCGGCGCAGCGGGTTCCGCGTGCAGTACCGTGCGTATTCGGCATCGACGAAACGCAGCGGCAGATGTTCGTCGCGGCCTTGAGGGATGCCCAGCCGTGTGGTCTGGATTATTTGTTGCACGATGATTCCGCAATCCTCGACGAACAGCTGGTGCGGATCGAAGCGCTTGGCGTCCCAGTTCGGCACTTTCAAGCCCAGGGCCTTGCACAGCAGGGTCTGCCCGGCGCACAGGCGCTCGGGCGGGCGGAGGCCGCCGCTGGCGTCGGGGTTGTTCAATTGCATCTGTGCCAGGGCGTTGTCGTCGGACAGTTCATCCACCCAGGGGAAGCCGGACTTGATCAGCACCGCATTGCCCGGGCCCTGGGCGCTGAAGTTCAGCGAATCGCCACCGCGGGCGTAGTACATGTAGATATGCCCGCCATCGAGGAACAGCGCCTTGCGTTTCTCGGTGTAGCCCAAGGACGCGTGGCTGCCTTTCTCGTCGAGATAATAGGCCTCGGTCTCGATGATTCGCGCCGACAGCCAGAACGGGCCCTGCCGATGGCGGATGATCTTGCCCAGCAAGGCCTTGGCCAGGACCTGGGCGTCGCGGTCGAAGAAGCTGTCGGGCAAAGGGGCGGGGTGCGGCATCGTGGCTCTGGAATGGGGAAATGAGGCCGGGATGATAGCAACTTCTTCCTTTATCCAGGCTGAACGGGACGCACGATATCGCAGATGACGCGGACCCTGTGGGAGCGGGTTCACCCGCGATTGCGATGGTGAATTCACTGACTTAATCGCGGGTGAACCCGCTCCCACAGGGTCCGCGTCGCTGGAACGCCCTACCATCCGACTGTCACCGCTGGGCGTATAACCCCATGACAGTTATACTCGTCCGATTTTCCCCTTCGCCAAGACACTGAGCCCCATGACTGAGTCCGTTCTTGACTACATGACCCGCCTGGGTCGCGCCGCCCGCGAGGCGTCTCGCGTTATCGGCCGTGCCAGCACCGCGCAGAAGAACCGCGCGCTGCACGCTGCCGCCAACGCCCTGGACGCGGCTCGCGCCGAACTGTCCGCAGCCAACGAGCTGGACCTGGCCGCCGGCCGGGCCAACGGCCTCGAGCCGGCCCTGCTCGATCGCCTGGCCCTGACCCCGGCACGCATCGACGGCATGATCGTCGGTCTGCGCCAGGTCGCCAGCCTGCCGGACCCGGTGGGTGCGATCCGCGACATGAGTTACCGGCCGTCGGGTATCCAGGTGGGCAAGATGCGCGTGCCCCTGGGCGTGATCGGGATCATCTACGAGTCGCGGCCGAACGTGACCATCGATGCCGCGAGCCTGTGCCTCAAATCGGGTAACGCCACCATCCTGCGCGGCGGCTCCGAGGCCATCCATTCCAACCGTGCCATTGCCGCCTGCATCCAGCGCGGCCTGGCCGAGGCCGGCTTGCCGGCTGCGGTGGTCCAGGTGGTGGAAGTCACCGACCGCGAGGCGGTGGGCGCGCTTATCAGCATGCCGGAGTTCGTCGACGTCATCGTTCCGCGCGGCGGCAAGGGCCTGATCGAGCGCATCAGCCGCGACGCCCGCGTCCCGGTGATCAAGCACCTGGACGGCATCTGCCACGTGTATGTCGGCGAGCACGCCGAGCTGGACAAGGCCCGGCGCATCGCCTTCAACGCCAAGACCTACCGCTACGGTATCTGTGGCGCGATGGAGACGCTGCTGGTGGATTCGAGCATCGCTGCCGAATTCCTGCCGGAAATGGCCCGCCAGTTCCGTGAGAAAGGCGTAGAACTGCGTGGTTGCGAGCGTACCCGCATGGTCATCGAAGCCGCGCCTGCGAGCGAAGAAGACTGGAGCACCGAGTACCTGGCAGCGATCCTGTCGATTCGCATCGTCGATGGCATCGACGCGGCGATCGAGCATATCAACCACTATGGTTCGCACCACACCGACGCCATCGTCACCGAGCACCAAGGCCTGGCCCGGCGCTTCGTTGCCGAGGTGGATTCGGCTTCCGTGATGATCAACACCCCGACCTGCTTCGCCGATGGCTTCGAGTATGGCCTGGGCGCGGAAATCGGCATTTCCACCGACAAGCTGCACGCCCGCGGCCCGGTCGGCCTGGAAGGCCTGACCTGCGAGAAATACGTAGTCGTCGGTGACGGCCAGCTGCGCGGCCAGGAGTCCTGATCCGTTGAGCAAGGCCCCGGCGATCCGGCGGATCGGCATCCTTGGCGGCACCTTCGATCCGGTGCACATCGGCCACCTGCGCAGCGCGCTGGAAGTGGCCGAGTTCATGGGCCTGGACGAGCTGCGCCTGTTGCCGAACGCCCGCCCGCCACACCGCGATACTCCGCAGGTAGCGGCGCAGGATCGCCTGGCCATGGTGCGTTGCGCGGTGGCCGGTGTCGAACGGCTGAGCGTGGATGACCGCGAGCTGTTGCGGGACAAACCGTCGTACAGCATCGACACCCTGGAGTCGTTGCGCGCCGAACTGGGCGCCGGCGACCAGCTTTTCCTGCTGATGGGCTGGGATGCCTTTTGCGGCCTGCCCGGCTGGCACCGCTGGGAAGAGTTGCTGAAACATTGTCACATCCTGGTCCTGCAACGTCCGGATGCCGACATAGAACCCCCAGACGAGCTGCGCAACCTGCTGGCTGCGCGCTCGGAGAGCGATCCCACCGCCATGTCCGGCCCGGCGGGGAACATTTCGTTCGTCTGGCAGACGCCGCTTTCGGTGTCCGCCACGCAGATCCGGCAGCTGCTGGCCAGCGGCAAGTCGGTGAGGTTCCTGGTGCCGGACGCAGTACTGGCCTATATCGAGACGCACGGCCTTTATCGTGCGTAGAGCGGCAGGCGCCCATGGGCGCCGCTATCAATGAGTTGAACGAGTTTTATATGACCAAGCAGAAAATCACCGGCGAAGAGCTGGTCCAACTGGCCAAGTCGGCCCTGGAAGAAGTCAAGGCACAGGACATCCAGGTGATCGACGTACGCGCCAAGCACAGCCTGACCGACTACATGATCATCGCCACCGGTACCTCCAACCGGCAGATCAACGCGATGGCCGAGAAGGTCCGCGAAATCGTCAAGCAGCAGGGCGTGATGCCCCTGGGTGAGGAAGGCAAGGGCGACAGCGACTGGGTCCTGCTCGACCTGAACGACGTCATCGTGCACATGATGACCGCCGCCGCCCGCCAGTTCTACGACCTGGAACGCCTGTGGCTGGGTGCCGAGCAGAGCCGTGCCGCCGATGGCAAGCACCATAGCCCGGAAAACACCCATGAGCATTTCGCCAAGCTCAACAAAGACCTGGACTGAGGTAGCGCCGTGCGTCTGCGATTGATCGCGGTCGGCTCGCGCATGCCCAAGTGGGTCGAGGAAGGCTGGCATGAATATGCCAAGCGCCTGCCGTCGGAGCTGTCCCTGGAACTGGTGGAAATCCCGCTCAATACCCGGGGCAAGAACGCCGACGTCGCCCGCCTGATCCGTCAGGAGGGCGAGGCCATGCTGGCCAAGGTCCAGCCGGGGGAGCGCATCGTGACCCTGGAGGTCCATGGCAAGCCCTGGAGCACGGAGCAACTGGCGGTCGAGCTGGACCGCTGGCGGCTGGACTCGCGTACCGTCAACCTCATGGTCGGCGGCCCGGAAGGGCTGGCACCGGAGGTCTGTGCGCGCAGCGAGCAGCGCTGGTCGCTGTCGCCGCTGACCCTGCCGCATCCCCTGGTACGGATACTGATCGGCGAACAGATCTATCGCGCCTGGACGGTTCTGTCCGGGCACCCTTACCACAAATAAGCCGTAAGCCTTTTCAATGTCGCAGCCGATCCGCCTCAAGGACCACGAGAAAGACGCCCGTCTGGTGCGTAGCCGCGTCGTGGTCGGCGCGGTGGCGATCCTGCTGCTGATCTGCGTACTGATCGCCCGGCTGTACTACCTGCAGGTGATCCAGTACGACTATCACTCCACGCTGTCGGAGAACAACCGGGTGCATGTGCAGCCGATTCCGCCGACCCGCGGGCTGATCTTCGACCGTAACGGCGTGATCATCGCCGACAACCGGCCCAGCTTCAGCCTGAGCATGACCCGTGAGCGCTCCGGCGACTGGCAGCAGGTGCTCGATGTGATCGTCGAGGTGCTGGAACTGACTCCGGACGACCGCGCGCTGTTCGAAAAGCGCATGCGGCAGGGGCGTCGGCCGTTCGAGCCGGTGCCGATCCTGTTCGAACTGACCGAAGAACAGATCGCCCGGATCGCGGTGAACCAGTTCCGCCTGCCCGGCGTGGAAGTGGTGGCGCAACTGGTGCGGCACTATCCGCAGGGCGCGCACTTCGCCCATTCGGTGGGCTATGTCGGGCGCATCAACGAAAAAGAGCTGAAGACCCTCGACCCGGTCAACTACAGCGGCACCCACCATATCGGCAAGACCGGTATCGAGCGCTTCTACGAGGATGAACTGCACGGCCAGGTGGGCTACGAGGAAGTCGAGACCAACGCCCGCGGTCGCGTCCTGCGCGTGCTCAAGCGTACCGACCCGATTCCTGGCAAGGACATCGTCCTCAGCCTCGACATCAAGCTGCAGGAAGCCGCCGAGCAAGCCCTGGGCGGCCGCCGGGGGGCGATCGTCGCGCTCGACCCGCGCACTGGCGAGGTCCTGGCGATGGTCAGCCAGCCCAGCTTCGACCCGAACCTGTTCGTGACCGGCATCAGCTTCAAGGCCTACGCCGAGCTGCGCGATTCCATCGACCGGCCGTTGTTCAACCGCGTGCTGCGCGGCCTGTACCCGCCGGGTTCGACCATCAAGCCGGCAGTCGCCATCGCCGGCCTGGATTCCGGGGCCGTGACCCCGTCCACCCGGGTGTTCGACCCGGGCTACTACCAGTTGCCCAACTACGACCACAAGTACCGCAACTGGAACCGCACCGGCGATGGCTGGGTCGATCTCGACACGGCGATCATGCGTTCCAACGACACCTACTTCTATGACCTTGCGCACAAGATGGGCATCGACAAGCTGTCCAGCTACATGAACCGCTTCGGCATCGGGCAGAAGGTCGCCCTCGACATGTTCGAGGAGTCGCCTGGGCTGATGCCGTCGCGCGAATGGAAGCGTGCGACCCGTCGCCAGGCCTGGTTCCCCGGCGAGACCCTGATCCTCGGTATCGGCCAGGGCTACATGCAGGCCACGCCGCTGCAACTGGCCCAGGCCACCGCGCTGATCGCCAGCAAGGGCAAGTGGAACCGTCCGCACCTGGCCAAGAGCATCGAAGGCCAGCCGCCGGTGGACCCGAACCCGATGGAAGACATTGTCCTGCGCGACAAGGCCGACTGGGCCAGGGTCACCCATGGCATGGAGCAGGTGATGCAGGGCGCCCGGGGTACCGCGCGCAAGGCGGCCATCGGCGCGCAGTACAGGATTGCCGGCAAGAGCGGTACCGCCCAGGTCGTCGCCATCAAGCAGGGTGAAAAGTACGACCGCAGCAAGGTCCAGGAACGCCATCGCGACCACGCGCTGTTCGTCGGCTTCGCCCCGGCCGAGGATCCGAAGATCGTGATTTCGGTGATGGTCGAGAACGGCGAGTCCGGATCCGGCGTCGCCGCCCCGGTATTGCGCCAGGTCATGGACGCCTGGCTGCTGGATGAAAGTGGCCGTCTCAAGCCCGAATACGCCCCCAACGCCTCCGTTGCCCAGGAATCGGCCCCGTGAAGAGTAATTTCGACCGCATGCTGTCCAGCGAGGACGTGATGCGCCGCCGCGCCAGCTTCCTGCAGCGCATCCATGTCGATGGCCCGCTGCTGGTCCTGCTGCTGACCCTCGCTGCCGGCAGCCTGTTCGTCCTCTATTCGGCCAGCGGCAAGAACTGGGACCTGCTGCTCAAGCAGGCGTCATCCTTCGGTATCGGCCTGGTCTCGATGTTCGTCATCGCCCAACTGGAACCGCGCTTCATGGCACGCTGGGTGCCGCTGGCCTATGTGGTCGGGGTGACACTGCTGGTCGTGGTGGACATCATGGGCCACAACGCCATGGGTGCGACGCGCTGGATCAACATCCCCGGGGTGATCCGCTTCCAGCCTTCGGAGTTCCTCAAGATCATCATGCCGGCGACCATCGCCTGGTACCTGTCCAAGCGCACGCTGCCGCCGCATCTGAAGCATGTGCTGATCAGCCTGATCCTCATCGGCATCCCCTTCATCCTCATCGTTCGCCAGCCGGACCTGGGTACCGCACTGCTGATCCTTGCCTCCGGGGCCTTCGTCCTGTTCATGGGCGGCCTGCGCTGGCGCTGGATCATCAGCGTGGTGGCCGCAGCGGTGCCGGTGGCCGTGGCGATGTGGTTCTTCGTCATGCACGACTACCAGAAACAGCGCGTGCTTACCTTCCTCGACCCGGAAAGCGATCCCCTGGGGACCGGCTGGAACATCATCCAGTCCAAGGCGGCGATCGGCTCCGGCGGGGTATTCGGCAAGGGCTGGCTGCTGGGTACCCAGTCGCACCTGGACTTCCTCCCGGAAAGCCATACCGACTTCATCATCGCCGTGCTCGGCGAGGAGTTCGGCCTGGTGGGCATCTGTGCGCTGCTGCTGATCTACCTGCTGTTGATCGGCCGCGGGCTGGTGATCACCGCCCAGGCCCAGACCCTGTTCGGCAAGCTGCTGGCCGGCAGCCTGACCATGACCTTCTTCGTTTATGTCTTCGTCAATATCGGCATGGTCAGCGGTTTGCTGCCCGTGGTGGGCGTACCGCTGCCCTTCATTAGCTACGGTGGAACTTCGCTGGTGACGCTGCTGTCAGCGTTTGGCGTTCTCATGTCGATCCATACCCACCGCAAATGGATCGCGCAGGTTTGATCAAGGTGAATTTCTCGATGCAAGCAGTACGGGGCTGGATGGCCCGTTATGTTCCCCTGGCGGGATTCCTTGGTCTGTTCGGCACGGCCCAGCAGGCCAGTGCCGGCGACTACGATGGCTCGCCGCAGGTGGCCGAATTCGTCGGGGAAATGACCCGCGATTACGGCTTCGCCGGTGAACAACTGATGGGCGTGTTCCGCGACGTGCGACGCAAGCAGGCGATCCTCGACGCCATTTCGCGTCCGGCGGAACGGGTCAAGCCATGGAAGGAATATCGTCCGATGTTCCTCACCGACGCCCGCGTTGCCCGCGGCGTGGATTTCTGGCGCCAGCACGAGGCGGCCCTGGCCCGCGCCGAGCAGGAATACGGGGTGCCGGCCCAGGTGATCGTGTCGATCATCGGCGTCGAAACCTTTTTTGGCCGCAATACCGGCAACTACCGGGTGATCGATGCGCTTTCCACCCTGGCCTTCGATTACCCGCCGCGGGCTCCGTTCTTCCGCAAGGAACTGCGCGAGTTCCTGCTGCTGTCCCGCGAGGAGCAGGTCGATCCGCTGACCCTGAAAGGCTCCTATGCCGGCGCCATGGGCCTGCCGCAGTTCATGCCGAGCAGCTTCCGCGCCTACGCCGTGGACTTCGACGGCGACGGCCATATCAATATCTGGAACAACCCCGACGACGCCATCGGCAGTGTCGCCAGCTATTTCAAGCGCCATGGCTGGGTGGCTGGCGAACCGGTGGTGAGCCGCGCCATGGTCCGTGGCGAGCGGGTCGACGAAGGCCTGAGCCCGGGCATCGAGCCGGTCAGGACGGTGGGGGAGTTGCGGGCACTGGGCTGGTCGAGTCATGATGCGCTGCGCGATGATCTGCCGGTCACCGCTTTCCGGCTCGAAGGCGACAATGGCCCCGAATACTGGCTCGGCCTGAAGAACTTCTACGCGATCACTCGCTATAACCGCAGCGTGATGTACGCCATGGCGGTACATCAACTTTCAGACCTGCTGGTTCAGGCAAGGGGCGCCCGCTGATGCGCGAACTGTTCTCCATGACTTCCCTCAAGCTGCTGGGCTGCGTCGCCATTGGCGCGCTGCTGGTCAGCTGTTCTTCAAGCCGCCCGACGCAGAGTGCCAGCAGTGGCAACATCATCCGCTCCCAGCCGGGCCTGGACATCAACCGGGCGCACAAGGATGGCGCGCCGTGGTGGGACGTCGACGTGTCGAAGATCCCCGATGCCACCCCGACCGTCCATACCGGCAACTACAAGGCCAACCCCTACACGGTGCTGGGCAAGACCTACTACCCGATCCCCGATTCACGCAACTACGTGGCCGAGGGCACCGCGTCCTGGTACGGTACCAAGTTCCACGGGCAGAACACCGCCAACGGCGAGGTCTACGACCTCTACGGCATGAGCGCGGCGCACAAGACCCTGCCGCTGCCGGCCTATGTCAAGGTGACCAACCTGGACAACAAGCGCAGCGTGATCCTGCGGGTCAACGATCGCGGCCCGTTCTATTCCGATCGCATCATCGACCTGTCCTACGCGGCGGCGAAGAAGCTCGGCTACGCCGAGACCGGTACCGCCCGGGTGCGCGTCGAAGGTATCGATCCGCAGCAGTGGTGGGCCCAGCGCGGGCGCCCGGCGCCGATGGTGCTGGAGCAGCCGCAGGTCGCCCAGGCCCCTTCGATCCCGGCCAGCACCGGCACTGTCGAACAATGGACGCCGCCGCCGCAACAGCACGCCGCGGCCGTGGTGCCGGTGCAGGTGGCCAGCAACAGCCTGCCGGCCAGCGGTGGCACCTACCTGCAGGTCGGTGCGTTCGCCAACCCGGATGCCGCCGAGTTGCTACGCTCCAAGCTGAGCAGCATGGTCAGCGCGCCGGTGTTCATCAGTTCCATCGTGCGCAACCAGCAGACCCTGCACCGGGTGCGCCTGGGCCCGATCCGCAGCCAGGGCGAAGTCCAGCAAACCCAGGACAGCGTACGCCTGGCCAATCTGGGCCAGGCCAAGGTAGTTACGGCGGACTGACCGGGGGGACTGGTCGGTTTGTCATGTAGCGGGGGCATACAGCCATGTACAATGGCGGTTTTGCCCCGGGGCGCGACGCTTTGCCGCAGCCCGTTTTAACGTTTTGCCCCCTTGGGGCATAAGCCCATTAGCGATTTCGAGAGACGGATGAACATCACCACCTTTGCCAAACGCCTTTGCCTGCTTGTTCCGCTGCTGATCGCTCCGGCTGCGTTCGCCGCCGAGCAGATGATGCCGTCGCCGCCGCAACTGGCAGCCAAGTCCTACGTGCTCATGGAAGCCTCCAGCGGCAACATCCTGGTCGAGAACAATGGCGACCAGCGCCTGCCTCCGGCGAGCCTGACCAAGTTGATGACCGCCTACATCGCCACCCTGGAGATCCGCCGCGGCCAGATCGGCGAGAACGATCCGGTGACCGTCAGTGAAAACGCCTGGCGTACCGGCGGTTCGCGGATGTTCATCAAGGTCGGCACCCAGGTCAGCGTCAGCGACCTGCTGCACGGCATCATCATCCAGTCCGGCAACGACGCCAGCGTCGCCGTGGCCGAGCACATCGCCGGCAGCGAAGACGCCTTCGCCGACATGATGAACAAGACTGCCGCCGACCTGGGCATGACCAACAGTCACTTCATGAACCCGACCGGCCTGCCGAACCCCGAGCACTACTCTTCGGCGCACGATATGGCGCTGCTGGCCCGCGCCATCATCCATGAAGACCCGGCGCACTACGCGATCTACTCGCAGAAGGAATTCTTCTGGAACAACATCAAGCAGCCGAACCGCAACCTGCTGCTGTGGCGCGACAAGACCGTCGACGGTCTTAAAACCGGCCACACCGAGGAAGCCGGCTACTGCATGGTGTCCTCCGCCGTACGTGACGGCATGCGCCTGATCGCCGTGGTCTTCGGCACCAACAGCGAGCAGTCCCGTGCTGCCGAGACCCAGAAGCTGCTGACCTACGGCTTCCGCTTCTTCGAAACCCAGACCTTCTACCAGAAGGGCACCGAACTGGCCCAGGCGCCGGTGTGGAAAGGCACCACCAGCCAGGTCAAGGCCGGCCTGGCGGAAGACCTGACCATGACCTTGCCTAAAGGCCAATTGAAGAAACTGGCTGCCAGCATGACCATGAACCCGCAACTGATGGCGCCGATCGCCAAAGGTGACGTGATCGGTAAAGTGGAAGTCAAACTGGATGACAATGTCGTTCACAGCGCCGACCTGATCGCGCTGGACGCGGTCGAGGAAGGTGGTTTCTTCCGTCGGGTGTGGGATAGCATCCGCCTGTTCTTCTACGGGTTGTTCAACTGATATCGTGACCTGCCACGCCCCTGCCATCCCGCAGGGGCGTTGTTGCTGCCACGGCTTACGAGGCCGTTACTGCCATGACTCAAACTGATGTCAAACCGCCAAAAATCGAATTCCCCTGCCCGGATTATCCTATCAAGGTGATTGGCGATACCGTCGTCGGCTTCAAGGACACCGTCATCGAGATCCTGAGCAAATATGCCAAGGTCGACTTGAGTACGCTGGCAGAGCGCCAGAGCAAGGAAGGCAAGTACACCACCGTACAACTGCATATCATCGCCACCGGCGAAGACCAGTTGCACAATATCAACAGCGCCCTGCGCGCGACGGGTATCGTGAAATTGGTGATCTGATGCCCTCGGTTCTCGGCTTTCGCGACCTCGGGCTGTTGCCTTACGAACCGGTTCTCGAGGCCATGCGTCGCTTCACCGCCGAACGCAAGCCCGGCAGTGGTGACGAAATCTGGCTGGTGGAGCATCCTCCTGTATTTACCCAGGGCCAGGCCGGCAAGGCCGAGCACCTGCTGGTGCCGGGAGATATACCGGTGGTGCAGACTGACCGCGGCGGCCAGGTGACCTACCACGGCCCCGGCCAGTTGGTCGCCTATCTGCTGCTGGATGTGCGTCGCCTCGGTTTTGGCGTGCGTGACCTGGTTACGCGCATGGAGCGTTGCCTGATCGAGCTGCTCGCCAGTTATGGCGTGCAGGCGGCAGCCAAGCCCGATGCGCCGGGCGTTTACGTCGATGGGGCAAAGATTGCCTCCCTCGGCCTGCGGATCCGCAACGGTTGTTCCTTTCATGGCCTGGCCCTGAATGTGGACATGGACCTGGCGCCGTTTCGCCGAATCAACCCCTGCGGGTATGCGGGGCTGGCCATGACCCAGCTGCGCGACCAGGCCGGACCAATCGAATTCTCCGAGGTAAGGGCAAGGCTGCGCGGACAGCTGGTCAAGCACCTCGATTATGCTGAGCAGACGACCCTTGCGGGCGGAATCGACTGAATATGACTATTGTGCAAGAGCCGGTGCAAAGCACCGCCACCCCGGCCCCACGGCCGAAGGTTGAAGCCGGTGTGAAACTGCGTGGTGCCGAGAAGGTCGCGCGTATTCCGGTAAAGATCATCCCGACCGAAGAACTGCCGAAGAAGCCCGACTGGATCCGCGTGCGTATCCCGGTTTCCCCGGAAGTCGACCGGATCAAGCAACTGCTGCGCAAGCACAAGCTGCACAGCGTCTGCGAAGAGGCCTCCTGCCCGAACCTGGGCGAGTGTTTCTCCGGCGGTACCGCGACCTTCATGATCATGGGCGACATCTGCACCCGCCGCTGCCCGTTCTGCGACGTCGGCCACGGCCGGCCGAAGCCGCTGGATGTGGACGAGCCGAAGAACCTGGCGATCGCCATCGCCGACCTGCGCCTGAAGTACGTGGTGATCACCTCGGTGGACCGTGACGACCTGCGCGACGGCGGTGCCCAGCACTTCGCCGACTGCATCCGGGAAATCCGTGCGTTGTCCCCGGGCGTCCAGCTGGAGACCCTGGTCCCGGACTACCGTGGCCGGATGGACGTGGCGCTGGCGATCACGGCCCAGGAGCCGCCGGATGTATTCAACCACAACCTGGAAACCGTACCGCGCCTGTACAAGGCCGCGCGTCCGGGCTCGGACTACCAGTGGTCGCTGACCCTGCTGGAGAAGTTCAAGGAGCTGGTGCCGCACGTACCGACCAAGTCCGGCCTGATGCTCGGCCTGGGCGAGACCGACGAGGAAGTGATCGAAGTCATGCAGCGCATGCGCGAGCACAACATCGACATGCTCACCCTTGGCCAGTACCTGCAACCCTCGCGCAGCCACTTGCCGGTGCAGCGTTTCGTGCATCCTGACACCTTCGCCTGGTTCGCCGAGGAAGGCTACAGGATGGGCTTCAAGAACGTCGCTTCCGGGCCGCTGGTACGTTCCTCGTACCATGCCGACCAGCAGGCGCACGAGGCCAAGATCAAGCTCTGATCGCCCGGCCATGAAAAAGCCCCCGTACCTGTGAAGGTCGGGGGCTTTTTCTTGTTGTATGCGGCCCCTGTGGGAGCGGGTTCACCCGCGATGACGTCGGTGAATTCACTACCGCATCGCGGGTGAACCCGCTCCCACAGGGGCCGCGTTAACCTAGCGAGCCCTGAGGCTATCCAGCAGCTTGTGCGTCGCGTAGCCATCCGCCGGCCAGCCACGCTGCTGCTGGGCCGTGCGGATCGCCTTGCGGGTATTGGCGCCGATGATGCCATCGGCATTGCCGGCTTCATGTCCGTTGGCGTTGAGCAGTTCCTGCAATTCGATGCGCTCGCTGCGGCTCAGTGGCAGGTCATCCTTCGGCCAGGCGCCGCGGATAAAGCCCGAGCCGTCGAAACGTTCGCTCAACAGGCTGACCGCCAGGGCGTAGGCCGATGAGTTGTTGTACTTGAGGATGGCGCGGAAGTTGTCCAGTACCAGGAACGCCGGGCCACGATAGCCCGTAGGCAGCAGCAGCGCGGCGGAGAGCTGCTCGCTGCCGGCCGGAATGCGCGTTCCCGGTGCCAGTTGCACGCCCAGGCGCAGCCATTCGGCAACGGGCTTGCGCAGGGCCCCATCGGCCATCCAGTAATCGAAGCCACTCGGTACCGTTACCTCGAAGCCCCAAGGCTCGCCACGTTTCCAGCCCGAGCTTTGCAAGTAGTGGGCGGTGGACGCAAGGGCGTCGGCCGAGCTGTTCCAGATATCGCGGCGACCATCTCCGTCGAAGTCCACCGCATGGGTGTCGTAGGTGGTGGGAATGAACTGGGTCTGACCCATGGCACCGGCCCAGGAGCCGCGCATGGCTTCCGGGGCGATATCACCGTTCTGCAGGATTTTCAGCGCGGCCAGCAACTGGTCCTGGGCAAAGGCCGGGCGGCGGCCTTCGTAGGCCAGGGTCGCGAGGGAGCGGATCACCGATTTGTTGCCCTGGAACTGGCCGAAATTGCTTTCCATGCCCCATACCGATACCAGCACATTGCGCTCGACGCCGTAACGCTGTTCGATGCGCCCCAGCAGGTCGTTGTTCTGCAGCAGCAAGGCCTTGCCATTGCGTACGCGAACCGGCGACAGGGCGCCATCGAGGTATTCCCAGACCGGCCGGCTGAACTCGGGTTGGCTGCGGTCGGCCTTGATCACGTCCATGTCCGGAGTGATCCCGGCGAAGACACGGTCGAACAGGCTCGGCGAAACGCCGGCCTGCAGGGCTTGCTGACGGAAGCTGGCCTGCCATTGGGCGAAAGTCTGCTGTGGCAGGATCTCGATCTCGGCGGACGGCGTCGCTTGGGTAAGGGCTGGAGCGGGTTGTACCGGCGCGATGGGCAGGGCATCGGCGGCGGTGGGATGTTCGGCGCAGGCAACCAGCAGGACAAGGCTGGAAGCAGCGCTCAACTGGCGGAGTTGCCGACGGCGGGAAAGGCGGAAAGGCATGCACTAATCCAGGTAATACGGGTCAGGTGACGACCATATCATGCCTGCGGTTTTCCTGCTTTCATGCGGCCATAAAGGAAGAAGCCTCCCAATCTCTCGATTGGAAGGCTTCGCGGCGGTAGCTGCCCTTGCCCTTTTCCGGTCGTTCCTGGCGGCAGCGGAACAGTGGCTGGGCGACGATGGATTTGGCCTTGTTGGGCCGGGATTTTGCCGGTTTCCTGCGCATGACGGTGATCCTGCCTGGGTGGATTCGCGCGCACTATAGGACTGCGTTGTGTCCACTGCAAGACCGCCGGTCCCTTACTCGGCAGGCAGCGCCAGGCGCTGGCCGGCCATCAGCAGCGAGAGGCGGGTCAGGCTGGTCCAGGGCGAACCCTGGGCCTGGCCTTTGATCTGCGCATCGATACGCTGGGCGTCATGCAGCAGCTGGCCCCAGCGTTGTGCCGAATGGCGCTGCAGGGCCTTGCTCATCAACGGGCGACGTTTGTCCCACACCGGCGGCCTGGCCTGGCTGAAGGCTTTTTCCAGCGGTACGCCCTGGCTGTACTGCTGGGCCAGGCCGACCAGCACCCGCAGCTCGCGGGCCAGCGCCCAAAGAATCACCGGTGGTTCGACCCCTTCGCCACGCAAGCCTTCGAGCATGCGCAGGGCATGGGCCGCTTCGCCGTTGAGCACTGCATCCACCAGGCCGAAGACATCGAAACGCGCGCTGTCGGCGACCGCGCCTTGTACGGTTTCCACCGTGATGGTGTTGCCGTCGGCGAGCAGCTTGAGCTTTTCGATTTCCTGGGCCGCCGCCAGCAGGTTGCCTTCGACCCGCGCTGCGATCAGTTCCACCGCATCCCGTTGTGCGGCGAGCCCGGCCTGGGCCAGGCGCTGGTTGATCCATTGCGGCAACTGCTGGGTGTCCACCGGCCAGATCTGGATGAACTGGACCTGCGCACCCTCGACCAGGGCTTTGCCCCATTTGGTTTTCTGCGCGCTGCCGTCGAGCTTGGGCAGGCTGATCAGCAGCAGGGTGTCGTCGGCGGGCCGCGAGCAATACTCGATCAGCGCTGCGGCTCCCTTGTCACCCGGTTTGCCGGACGGCAGGCGCAATTCCAGCACGCGCTTCTGGGCGAACAGCGAAAGGCTGGCGCCGGCCTGGAGCAGGGTGCCCCAGTCGAAGTTGGCATCGGCACTGAACACCTGGCGCTCATCGAAACCTTGCTGGCGTGCGGCCAGGCGGATGGCGTCGGCGGCTTCCTGGCACAGCAGCGGATCATCTCCGCTGACCACGTAGACCGGGGCGAGGGCGCCTTGCAGGTGTTTGCCGAGTTGGGCGGGGGTGAGTTTCATAAAGAAGTCGGGGCGCCGAAGCGCCCCGTCCGGTCTCAGTTCGCCGGGATTTCCAGCGGCGATTGCTGGGGTTGTGCATCCTGGGCGCGTTGTGCCGCTTCCAGGGCTGCGGCTTCTGCCTTGGCACGCTCGTCGGCCTTGGCCTGCAGTTCGTCCAGTTGCGCCGGGGTCAGCAGTTGCAGGCGCAGCACCATCTTCTGCACCAGGTCGCGGCGCATTTCGCCACGGATCTGCCCGGCTTCCTGGCCCGAGCCGGTCACGTTGTTACCGTCGTACAGGTAGATCTTCTGTACTTCCAGTTTGTCGCTGATCAGTGGCGTTGCGTTGCGGCCCTGGATGTCATACGACAGCGCAGTGGTCAGCTCGTATTCCACCGAGCGGCCGGAGCCGGCATAGCTGGCGGCGCGCTGGGTTTCCGCTTCGTTGGTCAGCACCAGTTTGTACGGAGCGCCGCTGTGGACATTGACGCCGCTGCTGCGCAGCAGGTCGCGCAGTTCGTTGACCGTGTCGCCGTAGGCGTTGCGGGCGCTCAGGTCGAGTTCCTTGATCGCCAGTTCGGAAGTGCCGGTGCCGCGCAGATGGAAGCCGCAGGCGCTCAGCATCGCGGCCAGGCCCATCACCAGCAGATTGCGTTTGATCATCTTGTTGCTCCCTGGAAACCTTGGGGACTTTTCTATGCGGGCGCCCCGCGGACGAGGCGCCCGTTCCTGTCAGTTGGCGACGATGTTGACCAGCTTGCCCGGAACCACGATGACCTTGCGGATGCTCAGGCCTTCGGTGAAGCGCAGCACGTTTTCGTTGCTGCGCGCGGCGGCCTCGACCTCTTCGCGGCTGGCACCGGCCGGCATGTCGATCTGGCCACGCAGCTTGCCGTTGACCTGGATGACCAGCTGGATGCTGTCCTGGACCAGCGCGCTTTCATCCACGCTCGGCCAGCCGGCGTCGATTGCCGCGCCCTGGTGGCCCAGGCTCTGCCACAGGCCGTGACTGATGTGCGGCGTGATCGGGGCGAGGATCAGGGTGACCGCTTCCAGACCTTCCTGGATCAAGGCACGGTCAAGCTCGGTGGCTTGCGAAGCCTTTTCCAGCACGTTCATCAGGGTCATCACCTGGGCGATGGCGGTGTTGAACTTGTGATGCTGGCCGACATCGATGCTGGCCTGGCGGATCGCCGAGTGGGTAGCACGGCGCACGGCTTTCTGCGCGTCGTCCAGCGCCGAGAAGTCGGCCTTGGCCGGCAGCCCCTGGGCCACATGGGCCTGGGCCAGGCGCCAGACGCGACGCAGGAAGCGGCTTGCCCCTTCGACACCGGAGTCGGACCATTCCAGGCTCATGTCCGGTGGCGAGGCGAACATCATGAACAGGCGGCAGGTGTCGGCGCCGTAGGCGTCGATCATGGCCTGCGGGTCGACGCCGTTGTTCTTCGACTTGGACATCTTCTCGGTGCCGCCGATTTCCACCGGCAGGCCGTCGGTCTTCAGGCGTGCGCCAATGATCTTGGCCTTGGCGTCGCGCTCGACCTCGACGTCGGCCGGGTTGAACCAGTCCTTGCCGCCGTTGGCTGCCACGCGGTAGTAGGTCTCGGCGACCACCATGCCCTGGGTCAGCAGGTTCTTGAACGGTTCGTTGGAGCTCACCAGGCCTTCGTCACGCATCAGCTTGTGGAAGAAGCGCGCGTAGAGCAGGTGCAGGATGGCGTGTTCGATACCACCGATGTACTGGTCCACCGGCAGCCAGTGGTTGGCCGCTTTCGGGTCGACCAGGCCACCTTCGTAGTTCGGCGATGCGTAGCGGGCGAAGTACCAGGAGGACTCGACGAAGGTGTCCATGGTGTCGGTTTCGCGTTTGGCCGCAGTGCCGCATTTCGGGCAGGTGCACTCGTAGAACTCGGGCATGCGCGCCAGTGGCGAGCCGGCGCCGTCCGGAACCACGTTCTCCGGCAGGGTCACCGGCAACTGGTCTTCCGGCACCGGAACGTCGCCGCAGGACGGGCAGTGGATGATCGGGATCGGGCAACCCCAGTAGCGCTGGCGGCTGATGCCCCAGTCACGCAGGCGGAACTGGGTACGCGACTTGCCCAGTTCCTTGCGGATCAGCGCGGCTTCGATGGCGTCGAAGGCGCCGGCGAAGTCCAGGCCGTCGAACTCGCCGGAGTTGATCAGCTGACCATGCTCGCCGTAGGCGGCCTGCCATTCGCTGCCGACTTCATCGCCAGCGCTGGTGCGGACCACGGTCTTGATCGGCAGCTGGTACTTGCTGGCGAATTCGAAATCACGCTCGTCGTGGGCCGGAACGGCCATTACCGCGCCATCGCCGTAGTGCATCAGCACGTAGTTGGCGACCCATACCGGCAGCTTCTCGCCGGTCAGCGGGTGACGAACCAGCAGGGAAGTGGCGACGCCTTTCTTCTCCTGGGTGGCGATATCGGCTTCGGCGACGCTGCCGCTCTTGCATTCGTCGATGAAGGCCTGCAGCGCCGGATTGCCCTGGGCGGCCAGGGTAGCCAGCGGGTGCTCGGCGGCAACGGCAACGTAGGTTGCGCCCATCAGGGTGTCAGGACGGGTGGTGAAGACCTTCAGCGTTCCGGACTGGCCGATGCTGGCCTCGTCGTAGGGGAACTGCACTTCCATGCCGCGGGACTTGCCGATCCAGTTGCGCTGCATGGTCTTGACCTGTTCCGGCCAGCCCGGCAGCTCGTCGAGGCTTTCCAGCAGCTCGTCGGCGTAGTCGGTGATCTTGAAGTAGTACATCGGGATCTCGCGCTTCTCGATCAGCGCGCCCGAACGCCAGCCACGGCCATCGATGACCTGCTCGTTGGCCAGTACGGTCTGGTCGGCCGGGTCCCAGTTGACGGTGCCGTTCTTGCGATAGATCACGCCTTTCTCGAACAGGCGGGTGAACAGCCACTGCTCCCAGCGGTAGTAGTCCGGTTTGCAGGTGGTGACTTCGCGGGACCAGTCGATCGCCAGGCCGAGGCTTTTCAGCTGGGCCTTCATGTAGGCGATGTTTTCGTAGGTCCACTTGGCCGGCGCGACGTTGTTCTTCATTGCCGCGTTTTCCGCCGGCATGCCGAAGGCGTCCCAGCCCATTGGCTGCAGCACGTTCTTGCCCTGCATGCGCTGGTAGCGGGCGATCACGTCGCCGATGGTGTAGTTGCGCACGTGGCCCATGTGTAGCTTGCCGCTCGGGTACGGGAACATCGACAGGCAGTAGTAGGTGTCCTTGCCTGGCTGTTCACTGACTTCAAAAGACTTGTGCTCGTCCCAGTAGGACTGGGCGGCGGCTTCGATTTCGCGGGGCTGATAGTGTTCGTGCATGGCTACTTTGCGCTGAGAGATGGGAGACCTTATCGAGGCTGGTCGCTGACCGTTTTTCGCCCGGCGACAGGCCCTGGAGCGAACGCCGTAGCATACATGACCCCCAACGGTCGTGGGAAACCCTGATTGCATCGGAAGAGGGCGCAAAGGGCCGTTGGTCGCGGCGTCCGGCCCGTTTCGCGGGTGGCGCTAAGCTCATTCGTGGGGGAGATGAATTTTATCTTCAATGAGGTGAACGGATGGGAGAGTCGCAGCAACATGCACCGAAACCGGAAGTCTATGAACGCCTGATCGACCGCTTGGGGCTGGCCCTGGACGTGGCCCGCACCTCGCTGCGATTGCGCGATGAGATGCCCGCCGAACTGGAGTTGCGCGGCCTTAGCCGGGCCGAGTTCGAGGTCATCAAGGCCTGGCTGGAAGCCGCTCCGGCACGGGGCCAGAAGATTTCCGTGGCATTACCCCCGGTAGAAACGCCCACCCCGGGCCGGGTCATCTGGCTCAAGGACCGGAAACGTTCCGCCACAGCGCTCAAATCCAGAACGCTGCACTGCAAATAACCGTTCAGGATATCAACGGCGCAGGACGGAGTGCGCCACGCGAAATTCTTTGCTCTGACCGGCGCCTGCTTCAAGCAGGCGCCGTTTTTCTTTAGGCTTGCGGCATTTTCCTGGAGATGCCCGATGCCGTTTCGCTTTTTCATCAAACAATGGTTGATGCCGCCTGGTGTGCTGCTGCTTCTGCTGCTGGCCGCGTGGTGGCTGCGCAAGTCCTGGCCGCGCACGGCGCGCCTGTTCTTTATCGGCGGGCTGGGCGGCTTATGGCTGATGAGCCTGCCGGTGGTAATGCAGCATCTGGCCGGGCGAATCGAGACCGTTCCGCCGCTGGCGATGAACGAGTGGGCAGGGTTGGCTGGCCGGGCTGAGGCCATCGTGGTCCTGGGCTCCGGGCGTGAACGCGGTGATCCGGCCTGGGGCGGACAGGACCAGCCGACTGGTGTAGCCATCGAACGCATGCGCTACGCGGCGCAGCTGGCGAAGGCGTCGGGGCTGCCGCTACTGACGACCGGTGGCCTGCATTACGGCGCGCCGCCGAGCGAGGCGCGGCTGATGGCGGACTCGCTGCAACGGGACTTTGGTGTGCCAGTGCGCTGGCTGGAAGAAGAAAGCCGCACCACCTGGGAGAACGCCGAGCTGAGCGCGGCGATCCTCTTGCCGCAGGGCATCAAGCGTGTGGTGGTGGTAACCCAGGCCTGGCATATGCAGCGTTCGGTGTGGAGTTTCCAGCGTGCCGGCTTCGAGGTGGTGGGGGCCCCGGTGGGTTTCATGGGTATCGACAGTGGGCGGCCGTTCGGGGGTTGGGTGCCGGATAGCAAGGCGGTATGGCAGAACGGGCAGCTGTTCAACGAGGTGGCCGGGTTGATCGGTTATCGGCTTTTTTATTGAGGAAAGCGTGAAAGCAACACGCACCCTGTGGGAGCGGGTTTACCCGCGATTACGGTAGTGAATTCACCATCGCAATCGCGGGTAAACCCGCTCCCACAAGGTACGCATCGTTCTTCAGACGGTCCTGGCGATCCGGCTGGTAACCAGCGCCCAGCCCAGCAGCAAGGTGCAGAGAATGACCAGCGGCCACGAGCGCCATTGCAGATACGGCGTCAGTTGCCGCATCGGCACCACCTCCCCGTAGAGAATCCCGCGCTCGAATTGCGGAATCTGCGCCGTAACGCGGCCGAACGGGTCGATCAGCCCGGTCACCCCGTTGTTGGTGGCCCGAATCATCCAGCGCCCGGCTTCCAGTGCGCGCATCTGCGCCATCTGCAAGTGTTGCAGCGGGCCGATGGACTTGCCGAACCAGGTGTCGTTGCTGATGGTCAGGAGCATGTCGCTGCGCGCCGCAAGGCTGGCGGCCAGCTCCGGGTAGACCACTTCGTAGCAGATGAACGGCGCCAACTGGTAACCCTTGGCCTGGAGCAATGCCTGGTCGGCCGGGCCGCGGGCGAAGTCGGACATCGGCAGGTCGAAGAATTCGATCAGGCCACGCAGCAGGTCCTGCAGCGGTACGTATTCGCCGAAGGGCACCAGTTTCTGCTTGAGGTAGGTCCCGTCGCCTTCGCCGATGGCGGTGATACCGTTGAAATAGCGACGCTGACCATGTTCGAACAGGCGCACCGGAACCCCGGTGATCAGCGCCGAATGACGGTCGCCGGCGAAGCCGGCCATCATGTCCAGGTAGCCCTGGACGCTGTCCTTGAACACCGGCACTGCGGTTTCCGGCCAGACGATCAGGTCCACCGGCTTGCTGGTGAAACTCATGTCGCGGTACAGCTCAAGTTGCCGGCGCAGCTCGCTGGGTTCCCACTTGAGGCTTTGCTCGATATTGCCCTGGATCGCCGCTACCCGCAGCGGCTCGCCGGAGGGTACGGTCCAGGCATGGCCCTTGAGGGCGATGCCGACTGCCCAGGGGCCGATCAGCAAGGCGATGCCTGCCGCCAGGAACGCCTTGCGCTGGCGCAGGCGGTGCAGGTTGCACAGCAGCGCGGCGGTCAGGGCCAGGGTGAACGAGATCAGCCACATGCCGCCCAGCGGCGCGAGGCCGGCCAGCGGTCCGTCGAGCTGGCTGTAGCCGGCATAGAGCCATGGGAAACCGGTGAGGAACCAGCCGCGGAACGCTTCCTGGGCCAGCCACAGCGCCGCGAAGCCAAGGGCATCGGCCAGCGGCGCCTCGTTGCGGCGCAACCAGCGTGCCCAGACCCACGCGGGCAGTGCGAAGAACCAGGCGATGGCGGCGAAGAAGGCCAGCATCAGCCCGCCGGCCAGCAGCGCCGAGGCGCCGCCGTAGTCATGGATGCTGACGTAGATCCACCAGGTGCCGGCGGCGAACAGGCCGAAGCCGTAGTGCCAGCCGCGCCATAGCGCCTGGCGCGGGCTCAGCTCGCGCAGGCCGAGGTAGAACAGGCCCAGGGCGACCAGGGCCAGGGGCCAGATATCGAAGGGGGCCAGCGACGGGGTGGTCAGGGCGCCGGCCGCCATGGCCAGCAGGTTACCGGGCCAGCCGGGGCGGGTGATCCAGCGCATGGTTATCCTTAACGGGTTACAGGGGTCAGGCGCAGCAAATGTATCCGGCGGCTGTCGGCGTTGAGGATACGGAAGCGGTAAGGCCCGATTTCAGTGGTTTCATTGCGCTTGGGCAGGTGTCCGAAGGCGCTCATGACCAGGCCGCCAACGGTGTCGAACTCATCGTCGGAGAACTCGCTGTCGAAGAACTCGTTGAAGTTCTCGATAGGCGTCAGCGCCTTGATCAGGAAGTCGCCGCTGGGCAGGGGCTTGATGTAGCTGTCTTCCTCGACATCGTGTTCGTCCTCGATATCGCCGACGATCTGCTCCAGCACGTCCTCGATGGTCACCAGGCCAGCCACGCCGCCGTATTCGTCGATGACGATGGCCATGTGGTTGTGGTTGGCGCGGAACTCGCGCAGCAGCACGTTGAGGCGCTTGGACTCCGGCACGAAGGTGGCCGGGCGCAGCAGGTCCTTGATGTTGAAGCTGTCGCCATTCTCCTTGAGGATCAGCGGCAGCAGGTCCTTGGCCAGCAGTACCCCGAGGACATCGTCATGGCTTTCGCCGACCACCGGATAGCGCGAGTGCGCGGCGTCGATGATCGCCGGGAGGAACTCCCGCGGCGATTGCGAGGCCTTGATGCTGATCATCTGCGAGCGCGGCACCATGATGTCGCGGACCTGCAGGTCGGCGACCTGGATGGCGCCTTCGACGATGGTCAGGGCCTCGCTGTCGAGCAGCTTGTTCTGGTGGGCTTCGCGCAGCAGCTCGAGGAGCTCCTGGCGGTTTTTCGGCTCATGGGCAAAAGCCTGGGTCAGCTTGCCAAGCCATGACTTTTGCCCGTTGCTCGATCGATCTTCGCTCATGGCGGTTACTCGTGATCCTTGCTGTTTTCAGTGTGTGGGGTGTCGTCTTCGTCGTCGGCGTACGGGTCCGGATGACCCAGTTCGGCAAGCAACGTTCGTTCCAGTGCTTCCATTTCCTCGGCCTCATCGTCCTCGATGTGGTCGTAGCCCAGCAGGTGCAGGCAGCCATGGATCACCAGGTGCGCCCAGTGGGCCTCGAGGGCCTTGCCTTGCTCGGCGGCCTCGCGCTCGACCACCTCGACGCAGATCACCAGATCGCCCAGCAGCGGGATATCGAGCATGTCGTCGGGGACATCGGCCGGGAAGGACAGGACGTTGGTGGCGTAGTCCTTGTGCCGGTAGGTGTGATTCAGCTCGCGGCCCTCGGCTTCATCCACCAGACGGATGGTCATTTCCGAGTCCGCCGTGCGCTGGCGCAGGGCCAGTTCGCACCAACGGCGGAACAGGGCTTCGGCGGGCGCGGCTTTTTCAGTCGCGATCTGCAGGTCAAGTTCAAGCATTGCGCGGGGTGCCTTCGGCCTTGGCCTGCTGGTCGTCGAAACGCTCGTAGGCTTCGACGATGCGCTGTACCAATGGATGACGCACCACGTCCTTGGGCTGGAAGTGGGTGAAGCTGATGCCCGGCACATCCTTGAGCACCTGGATGACATGGCCCAGGCCGGATTTGGTGCCGCGTGGCAGGTCGACCTGGGTGATGTCGCCGGTGATCACGGCGGTGGAGCCGAAACCGATCCGGGTGAGGAACATCTTCATCTGCTCGACCGTGGTGTTCTGGCTTTCGTCGAGGATGATGAAGCTGTTGTTCAGGGTACGGCCGCGCATGTAGGCCAGCGGAGCGATCTCGATCACCTGGCGCTCGATCAGCTTGGCCACGTGTTCGAAGCCGAGCATTTCATAGAGGGCGTCGTACAGCGGGCGCAGGTAAGGGTCGATCTTCTGCGCCAGGTCGCCGGGCAGGAAGCCGAGCTTCTCGCCCGCCTCGACTGCCGGGCGCACCAGCAGGATGCGCCGCACCTGCTCGCGTTCCAGCGCATCCACCGCGCAGGCCACGGCCAGGTAGGTCTTGCCGGTACCGGCGGGGCCGATGCCGAAGTTGATGTCGTTGCCGAGGATTTCCTTGACGTAGCGCTGCTGGTTGAGGCCGCGCGGGCGAATGGCGCCCTTGCGCGTGCGCAGCGACACGCTGACTTCGTTGACCGCTTGGTTTTCCAGCGCTTCGACGGAAGATTCCTGAAGGAACAGGTGGACCATTTCCGGCGACAGCTCGGTGGCCTTCGTCTCGCGATAGAGGCGGCGCAGCAGTTGCTCGGCGGTGGAGGTGACCCGGGGTTCGCCGATCAGTTCGAACTGGTTGCCGCGGTTGCGGATCTCGATGGCCAGGCGCTGTTCGATCAGGCGCAGGTGCTCGTCGAACTGGCCGCACAGGTTGGCGAAACGGTGAGCTTCGAAGGGCTCGAGAATGAAACGATGGGGTTCGATGGGTGCGTTCAAGGTTGTTTTAAGCCGCCCTTGGGCAAGAAATATGATTTCAAGAATAACCTCGACTGCCTGGCGGCGAAAGCGCTGAAACGATCAATGGGGGCGTGGCCGTCCGGGCTGTCGATCCGCGCGGACATTGTCGCAGCGGAAGTTGACGATTCGGTTATGCCGATCGGCGCGGTTCGTATAGGAGCAGGCAAGCCAGCTCCTACCTGCCGGACAAGGCCCCTGTGCTATTATTCGCCACCTTTTTTACAGCCATTTTTCCCCTGCCGAACATGACCAAGCGCGAAGCCCCCATCTACAAAGTGATCTTCCTCAACCAGGGCCAGGTGTTCGAGATGTACGCCAAGCAGATCTACCAGAGTGACCTGTGGGGTTTCCTGGAGATCGAGGAGTTCGTCTTCGGTGAGCGTACCCAGGTAGTGGTCGATCCGAGCGAAGAGAAGCTCAAGGCGCAGTTCGAAGGCGTGACCCGCAGCTTCGTGCCAATGCATTCGATCGTGCGTATCGATGAAGTGGAGCGCCTGGGGACGCCGAAGATCAGCGAGGCCAGGGGCGGCGGCAATGTCATGCCGTTCCCGATGCCGATGCCGGAAAGATAGGACGCGTCAGGGAAGCGGCGAGAAGGGCGTGCGGCCGTCGGCGGACTGCAGCTCCAGCAGGTATTTGCGGAAGATCTGGCCCAGCACCTGGGTGGCGTTTTCCAGTTCGTCGCGCGGCATCCGCGCCGAGACTTCGTCGGCCTCGTCCAGTGCATCCTCGGCACCGTTGACCGCGGCCATCTTCAGCAGGATGTAGGCCTGCACGTTGTTGGCCGAAACGCCTTCGCCGCGGGCGAACATCATTCCCAGCTTGTATTGTGCATCGGCGTGCCCCTGTAGCGAGGCCTGCTCGAAGTAGCTCAGCGCCTGGTTCAGGTCGCGGGTGGTGTTCTTGCCGTCGAAATAGAATTCGCCCAGCTCGTATTGGGCCTGGGCGTCACCGGACTGGGCGACCTGCTTGCAGCGGGTCACGGCGTCGGCGAGTTCTTCGGGGGACGTATTCAGGGTGCAGCGGCCCGTGGTGGGGATCAGCAACGAGTTACCGCCTGCCGCGATGGCCAGCAGGGGCTGAAGTAGCAACAGGCAGCCCAGGGCAAGGGCGCGGCCGGCGCGGTTCATGGTGATCGACTTACCTCTGCAAAGCTGCGGCCAAAGTGTGTCTGGTGGCACATTATGGGTTAAGCAGCGCCCACCTTACAAAGTCTTTACCAGATTTTCTGCCATCAAGGCGCAATTCGGTCATAAGGCTGTGGGGCTTTCTTACAAGGCAGGGGCGAAAGGCTTACAAGCCTGGCGCCCCTGTCTTTTACCGCAGATGCCTTATTTCAGGACGGCAAACGCCCGTTCGGCGGCATCCAGGGTGATCTTCAGCTCGGTCTCGCCGTGGGCGATCGAGGTGAAGCCGGCTTCGAAGGCACTTGGCGCCAGGTACACGCCGCCTTCCAGCATCAGATGGAAGAAGCGCTTGAAGCGGTCGACATCGCTGCCCATCACGTCGTCGAAGGTGACGATATCGTCGGCGCCGGTGAAGTACAGGCCGAACATGCCACCGGCCTGGGTGGTGACGAACGGCACGCCCGCCGCATCGGCGCGCTGCTGCAGGCCGTCGAGCAGGCTGCTGGTGAATGCGCTCAGCTCGTCATGGAAGCCCGGACGGCTGATCAGCTTCAGGGTGGTCAGGCCGGCGGCCATGGCCAGCGGGTTGCCGGACAGGGTGCCAGCCTGGTAGACCGGACCCAACGGGGCGATCTGTTCCATGATATGGCGCTTGCCGCCGAAGCAGCCCACCGGCATGCCACCGCCGACGATCTTGCCGAAGGTCGACAGGTCGGGGGTGACGCCGTAATGCGCCTGGGCACCGCCCAGTGCAACGCGGAAACCGGTCATCACTTCGTCGAAGATCAGCACCACGCCGTGCTGGTCGCACAGGCTGCGCAGCCCTTCGAGGAAGCCGGGCGCCGGCGGTACGCAGTTCATGTTGCCCGCCACCGGTTCGACGATGATGCACGCCACGTCCTGGCCGACCTTGCCGAGCATCTCGGCGACCGCGTCGATATCGTTGAACGGCAGGGTCAGGGTGTGCTTGGCAAAGGCCGCCGGCACGCCGGCCGAGCTGGGCACGCCCTGGGTCAGCAGGCCGGAGCCGGCTTTCACCAGCAGGCTGTCGGAGTGGCCGTGGTAGCAGCCTTCGAACTTGATGATGCTGTCGCGGCCAGTGAAGCCGCGCGCCAGGCGGATGGCGCTCATGGTGGCCTCGGTGCCGGAGCTGACCATGCGCACCATTTCCATCGAGGGCACCAGCGAGCAGACCAGGTCGGCCATCTCGGTTTCCATGGCGGTCGGAGCGCCATAGGACAGGCCGTGGGCCAGTTGCCTGCGCACCGATTCCAGCACGTCCGGATGGCTGTGGCCGAGGATCATCGGGCCCCAGGAGCCGACATAGTCGACATAGCGCTTGTCGTCTTCGTCGGTGACGTAGGCACCCTCGGCATGCTTGAAGAACAGCGGCGTGCCGCCGACGCTGCGGAAGGCGCGCACGGGCGAGTTGACGCCGCCGGGGATGTGTTTCTGGGCGCTGGCGAACAGGCTTTCGGAACGGGACATGGAAGTTCCTCGCAAATCAGAGACTGGAAAAAAGGGCGTTGAAGGCACGGGCGCGGCGGGTCACTTCCTGCGTGCTGTCGGCACCGAACAGGCCATGGATCACCGCCAGCAGGTCGGCACCGTGCTCGACCAGTGGCGCGGCGTTGTCCAGGGTGATGCCGCCGATCACCGCCACCGGCAGCTTGACCCGCGCCTTGGCCTGGCCGATCAGGGCGAGGTCGGCAGCGGGAGCGCCGGGTTTGGTCAGCGAATTGAAGAAGCGTCCGAAGGCGACATAGCTGGCGCCTTCCCGGCTGGCCTGTTCGGCCAGCTCTAGTTGTGCATGGCAGGTGGAGCCGATGATCGCATCCTTGCCGAGCAAGGTACGCGCCGGCGTCAGCGGACCGTCGGTCTGCCCCAGGTGTACGCCGACGCCCAGGCGCGCGGCCAGTTCGGCGTCGTCGTTGATGATCAGGCGCGTCCTGTAGCGTGCGCACAGGTCGCGCAGGGTCTCGGCCTCGCGCAGGCGGCGGGCCTGGTCGTTGCTCTTGTCGCGGTATTGCAGCAGGGTCACCCCGCCTTCCAGCGCGGCTTCGACATAGGGAAGAAAGCGTCCCGCCAGCAGTTGGCTGTCGGTGATGGCATACAAACCGCGGAGCTTCATTACAGGTGCCTCACAGCGAGTCTTGCTTCAGGAGCAGAAATCCAGGGGCAGGCGACGGGGCACGTATTGGCCCTTGCCCAGTTGTTCGGCGTCGCGCAGGGTCCGCCAGGTGTAGTCCAGCGGGGGGCGCCCCGCGCTGTGCAGTTGCTCGCCAAGCGCCAGGCGACCGGCCAGGGCGCTGGCCAGGGTGCAGCCCGAGCCATGGTAGCTGCCCGGCAGGCGCTGGCAGGTCCAGGTGTGGCGCTGGCCATCGCGGCTGTACAGGCGGTTGTGGATCTCGGTCTCGTCGCCGTGACCGCCGGTGATCAACAGGTGCTCGACATACGGCAGCAGCTTTTCCGCGCACTCGTCGGCCGTGCCCTCCGGCAGTTCGGCGAGAATGCGCGCTTCCGGCAGGTTGGGCGTGGCGATGGTGGCCAGCGGCAGGAGCCGCTCGCGCATGGCGTAGCCGACTTCGTCCTTGCCCAGCCGCCCGCCGCCGCCGGCGCGCAGCACCGGGTCGCAGACCATCGGCAGGTGCGGGTGGGCACCGAGCAGTTCGACCACGGTATCGACCATTTCCAGCGAGCCGAGCATGCCCAGCTTCACCGCGGCGACCTGCGAGTCGGCCAGGACGATGTTGGCCTGGGCCAGTACCCATTCGCGGTCGAGCACGCGGAAGTCCTGGACGTTGACGGTATCCTGCACGGTCAGGGCGGTCACGGCGGGAGCGGCGTGACAGCCCTGGGCGATCAGGGCTTCGATATCTGCCTGCAGGCCGGCGCCGCCACTGGGGTCGTGGCCGGAGAGACAGAGGACAACGGGGCGGGAGCTGTAGGTATTCATAGGTGCGCGAGCTTACCACCAAACGCTTTTGCCGGGATGTCCGTCATACGGGGCTTTTCTGATCGATCGGACAGGAATTTCCCTGCGCACGGCCGTAAGTACCGAGCCAGAGCCCCCGTGGACGACCTTGTCCCGCCTGCTAGCGATTAAATACCGCTGTGCTAGAGTGCTTCGAAAATGACATCAGGCTCTGCCGGATCTCGTCGTCTCACAAGGACTGGGGCTTACGACGCGACCGTACAGGCCACGCTGGGGCTGTATGCGCTATCTGCTGATCGTTGTACTGGGCTGGCTGCCTTTGCTGGCCGGAGCCGTCGACTTCGACGACTCGACCCGAACCCTGCCCCTGGGCCGCGTCATGCAGGTGTTCGAGGACGCTGACGGTAGCGCCTCCATCGAACAGGTCAGTTCGCCTGCCTTCGCCGCCTCCTTCAAACCGCACCAGGCCAACGTGCTCAATGCCGGGTACTCGACTTCGGCATTCTGGCTCAAGGTCGATCTGCACTATCTCGCCATGCCCCAGGCCGCTCCGCGTACCTGGCTGCTGGAGCTGGCCTATCCGCCGCTCGACCACCTGGAACTCTACCTGCCGGACGCCAACGGCCGCTACCGCCTGGTCCAGCGCACGGGGGATGCCTTGCCCTACGCCAGCCGGCAGATCGAGCAGGCCAACTACGTTTTCGAATTGCCGATGCAGCCGGACCAGCAACTGACCGCCTACCTGCGCCTGCAGAGCGAAGGCTCGGTGCAGGCACCGCTGAGCCTGTGGGCGCCCCGCGCCTACCTGGAGGCGCTGCCGGGCAAGATCTACGTGCTCGGGCTGATCTATGGCGTGCTGCTGGGCATGCTGGTCTACAACCTGTTCATCTACATCAGCGTCCGCGACGTCAGTTACCTGTGGTACATCCTCTACATCGCCTCCTTCGGCCTGTACCAGCTCTCGGTCAATGGCGCCGCCGTCGCCTATTTCTGGCCGGACAGCCCTTGGTGGGCGAACGCGTCCACGCCGCTGTTCATCGGTGCGTCGGGGCTGTTCGGGTGCCTGTTCGCCCGCAGCTTCCTGCGCATGGCCAGTATTGGCCGGGCATTCGATGTGCTTTTGCAGGGGCTGGCGGCCTGTTCGGTACTGGTCATGGTGATCTCGCTGGCTTGTGGCTACGGCCTGGCCCTGCGCCTTGCTACGCTGCTGGCCCTGGCCTTCACCCTGAGCATCTTCGCCGCCGGATGGTTCGCCTGGTGGCGTGGCTTGCGGGTGGCGCGCTATTTCATCGTCGCCTGGTCGGCCTTCCTGGTCGGCGGGATGGTCAACACGCTGATGGTGCTTGGTCATTTGCCCAATATGTTCCTGACCATGTACGCCAGCCAGATCGGCGCCGCGCTGGAGGTCTGCCTGCTCTCGCTGGCGCTGGCCGACCGGATCAACGCCATGCGCGAGGAAAGGGCCGCCGTCCTGCGCGAAGCCGGACAGAAACTGGAACTGCTCAATCGGCAATTGGCCCACAGCAACGAACTCAAGGACCAGTTCCTCGCCACCGTTACCCATGAGCTGCGCACCCCGATGAATGGCGTGATCGGCTCGCTGGAACTGATGCAGACCCAGCCGATGAGCGCGGAACTGGGACAGTACCAGCACACCGCCAGTATCGCGGCGCATGACATGCTGCGCATGATCGACGACATTCTCATCCTCAGCGAACTCCAGGCCGGGCGCCTGGTGGCCCGGGCCGAGCCCTTCAGCTTGCGCGGGCTGGTCCAGGAGCTGCGCACGCGTTTTATCTCACCGGCTATGGACAAGGACCTGTTGCTGCACCTGGACGTAGCCGACAACCTTGCCGACCGCCTGCTGGGCGATCGTCACAAGCTGGCCCTGTGCCTGGGTTACCTGCTCGACAACGCGATCAAGTTCACCCATCGCGGAGGGGTGAGCCTGCACGTGCGCGGCCAGGCCAGCCAGCATCTGCTGGCCTTGACCTTCAGCGTGCGCGACAGTGGCATCGGCTTCATCACCCTCGACGACTCGCTGCTGTACCAGCGCTTTTTCCAGGTCGATGGCTCGATGAGCCGCGAATACGGCGGCCTCGGTATCGGCCTGGCGATCTGCCGTCAGCTTGCCGAACTGATGGACGCGCGCCTGGGCCACAACTCGGTGCCGGGGCAGGGCAGCAGCTTCGACCTGAGCATCGTGCTGGCGTTGGCAAATGCCGCCGGATAGGGGATATATCGCACCGCGTTAGGCGTTTTTGTCACTTTGTACCGGGGGCAGGGCGTGATTCACTGGTTTTTCGGACACGTCCTATCAGGAGCCCACGATGAACCTGCATCAGTACGCTGAAACCCACGAAGTCACCAACCAGCCGCCATCCCTCGATGGCGCCAATCTTTACCGCCTGGACCTGCCGTTGCAGGAGTGGGGGCGCAGGTACGGAGCCGGTTGGGCCGAATCGCGGATCGATGCCTACGGGGCGTTGGCCGGTGGGCCGCTGATGGAGGCCGGCTTTCTTGCCAACCAGAACAAGCCGCAGTTCGCCAGCCACGACCGTTTCGGCCATCGCATCGACCTGGTGGAATTCCATCCCGCCTATCACCAACTGATGCGCACGGCCATCGAGCATGGGCTGCCGTCGCTGCCCTGGGCCGAGCCTCGGGACGGTGCCCATGTCGCGCGGGCCTGCATGACCTACCTGCACAGCCAGGCCGAAGCCGGCAGCGGTTGCCCGCTGACCATGACCTTCGCCGCCGTGCCCGCCTTGAAGCTGCAGCCGGAACTGGCCGAATACTGGCTGCCCAAGGTCCTCTCCCGCGAATACGACCCGCGCAATCTCGGCGACCGGCACAAGGCCGGGGTGACCATCGGCATGGCCATGACCGAGAAGCAGGGCGGCACGGATGTGCGCGCCAACACCACCAGGGCGTATGCGGTGGGTGCTCCCGGTCCGGGCCAGGCCTATGAACTGGTCGGCCACAAATGGTTCTGTTCGGCGCCGATGTGCGATGCCTTCCTCACCCTGGCCCAGACCGACAAGGGCCTGAGCTGCTTCCTCCTGCCGCGCCATCGCCCGGACGACGAGCGCAACCAGTTCTATATCCAGCGCCTGAAGAACAAGCTCGGCAACTGGTCCAATGCCTCCAGCGAAGTGGAATTCCGCGGTGCCCTGGCCTGGATGATCGGCGAAGAAGGACGCGGCGTGCCGACCATCATCGAGATGGTCGCCATGACCCGCTTCGACTGCATGGTCGGCTCCAGTGCGTTGATGCGCCAGGCCCTGACCCAGGCGGCGCACCACTGTGCCCATCGCCAGGTTGGTGGCCGGCTGCTGGTGGAGCAGCCGCTGATGCAGAACGTCATCGCCGACCTGGCCCTGGAAAGCGAGGCCGCGCTGGCCCTGAGCCTGCGCATGGGCCAAGCGCTGGATCATCTCGACGACCCGCAGCAGGCGCATTTCTCGCGCCTGGTGACGGCGGTGGGCAAATACTGGATCTGCAAGCGCGCCCCGGCGATGATCAACGAAGCCGCCGAATGCATGGGCGGCGCGGGTTATGTCGAAGACAGCATCCTGCCGCGGCTCTACCGCGAAGCGCCGGTCAACTCCACCTGGGAGGGCTCGGGCAACGTGCAATGCCTCGATGTGCTGCGTGCCCTGTCCAAGGAGCCGGGCGTGCTCGACAGTATGTTCATCGAGCTGGGCGACGGCCACGGTGACCGCCGCCTGGCCACGCACATCGCCAACCTCAAGGCCGCTTTCGGCGACACCAGCGATATCCAGTACCGCGCCCGTCAACTGACCGAGGACATCGCCGTCGGCCTGCAGGCGAAGTTGTTGCTGGAAGCCGGCAACGCCACGGTCAGCGACGCCTTTATCGCCAGCCGCCTGGGCGAGGGCGGGCGGGTCTACGGCACCTTGCCACGGGGGATCGACGTTGCTGCGCTGGTGCAGCGCTCGACGCCGAACTGGCCGCTGTGAACGTGCGTGCCTTTGCAACAGGATGTAGGCAAGATGGAAGCCTGCATGTCAGACAGGAAGTAACCCGTGAGCCGTTTTGATGAAGCCTTCGTTGTCGTAGAAACCGCCGAGCAAGCCGTCGATCGTCTGGCGACCCTGCACCAGACCGCCACCGACGCCTTGAGCCAGGCGCTCAAGCGCTACCTGAAGGACCGCACCGAGCCGAACGCCGAGGAGCGTTCGCTGTTTCGCTATCCCGAACTGCGCCTGACCTATCACTACCATGGCGAGGTACCCGCGACCACGCGGGCCTACGCCAAGGTCCAGCTGCCGGGCACCTACAGCGTCACCGTGACCCACCCGGCGGCTTTCCGCAGTTATCTGCTGGAGCAGTTGCGCCCGTTGATGAAGGACTTCACCGTCAAGGTCGAAGTGGGCGTCAGCGAGCAGAACATTCCTTATCCGTATGTGGTCGAGCAGGGCGACGAACTGGCCGGCTCCGGTATCACCGCAGCCGCGCTGGCGCGGGTTTTCCCTAGCACCGACCTATCCGCTGCCACCGACGGTATCGCCGATGGTCTGTACGACTGGGGCAGCGCCGAAACCCTGCCGCTGGCGCTGTTCGACGCCGCGCGGGTGGACTTCTCCCTGCGCCGCATCGTGCATTACACCGGCAGCGACTGGCGCCATGTGCAGCCGTGGATCCTGCTGACCAACTATCACCGCTATGTCGACCAGTTCATCAGCCATGGCCTCGAGCAACTGCGTGATGATCCGCGCTTCGTGCGCATGGTCCTGCCGGGCAACGTGATCATCGAAAAGTCCATGGACAACGGCGAGGCCCAGGCGCTGGTGGCCGGGGTGGTCTGGCACCGCTACCAGATGCCGGCCTATCACCTGATCGCCGCCGACGGCGACGGCATCACCCTGGTCAATATCGGTGTCGGCCCGTCCAACGCCAAGAACATCACCGATCATCTGGCGGTACTGCGTCCGCATTGCTGGCTGATGATCGGCCACTGCGGCGGCCTGCGGCAGTCGCAGACCATCGGTGACTACGTGCTGGCCCACGCCTACATGCGCCGCGACGGCATCCTCGACCGCGTGGTACCGCCGAATATCCCGATCCCGGCCCTGGCCGAAGTGCAACTGGCATTGCAGGAAGCGGCGGCACAGGTCACCGGCGAGCGTGGCGACGAATTGAAGAAACGCCTGCGTACCGGCACCGTGCTGACCTACGACGACCGCAACTGGGAACTGCGCTGGGCCGAGGAACGACCGCTGATCAACCTGTCCCGCGCCGTGGCGGTGGACATGGAAAGCGGCACCATCGCTGCCCAGGGCTATCGCCTGCGGGTGCCGTACGGCACGCTGCTATGCGTTTCGGACAAGCCGCTGCACAGCGAGATCAAGTTGCCGGGGGCGGCCAATGCCTTCTACAACCGTGCGGTCAGCCAGCACCTGAAGATCGGCATCGCCGCCCTCGACCTGCTGCGCACCGAACTCAACTCGTTGCACTCGCGTAAACTGCGCAGTTTCGACGAGCCGCCGTTCCGCTGAGGTTTCATGCCGCTACCCCCCCGCAACCCGCCGCGCCGCCCTGCGGCCAAGCCCGCCGGTCCGCGACGCCCGCCCAAGGCGCCGCCGGCCGAGCCGCGCTTGATCCTGTTCAACAAGCCCTTCGACGTGCTGACCCAGTTCAGCGACGGCGAGGGGCGGGCGACCCTCAAGGATTTCATCGCGGTGCCCGGCGTCTATCCCGCCGGACGCCTTGATCGTGACAGCGAAGGCTTGTTGCTGCTGACCAACGACGGCCAGTTGCAGGCGCGTATCGCCGATCCGAAGCACAAGCTGCCCAAGACCTATTGGGTACAGGTGGAAGGCGAGCCGAGCGAAGAGCAGATCCAGCGCCTGCGCGACGGCGTCGAGCTGAACGATGGCCCGACCCTCCCGGCCCAGGCCCGCCCACTGGACGAGCCGCAGCTGTGGCCGCGCAATCCGCCGGTGCGTTTTCGCAAGAGCGTGCCGACCAGCTGGCTGGAACTGGTCATCAAGGAAGGCCGCAACCGTCAGGTGCGGCGCATGACCGCGGCGGTTGGCTTGCCGACCCTGCGCCTGGTGCGGGTGAGGATCGGCGACTGGACACTGGAAGGCCTGGAGCCGGGCCAGTGGAAGGACATGCCGGTTACTGGTGCAACTCGATCCAGGTGATCACCACGCTTTTGATGATGAAGGCGAGGATGCCCAGGCCGAGCACGAAAAACAGGATGAAGGTGCCGAACTTGCCGGCCTTGGACTTCTTCGCCAGGTCATAGACGATGAAGCCCATGAAACCAATCAGGACGGTGACGAGGATGGTCATCATCCACTCTTCGAACAACACAGGATCCATCGATTCTCTCCGGCAGCGTGAGGCGCCGGATTATACGCCTATCGCAGGTGGGTCAGTGGCAGCTCGGTCGAGGCCAAAACCTGATTCAGGACAAAACTCGAGCGCACGCTTGTGACACCCTCGATCCGGGTCAGGTGGCCGAGCAGCAGTTTCTGGTAATGATCCATGTCCGGCACCACCACCTTGAGCTGGTAGTCGGCGTCCATTCCGGTGACCAGGCTGCACTCCAGCACCTGGGGCAGGTTGCGGATCGCCGCCTCGAAGGTCTCGAAGCGCTCGGGGGTGTGCCGGTCCATGCCGATCAGCACGTAGGCGGTCAGGCTCAGGCCGAGTTTCTTGCGATCGAGCAGGGCGACCTGGCGGGAAATGAAGCCGTCGTCCTCCAGCTGCTTGACCCGCCGCGAGCAAGGCGACGGCGATAGCCCGATGCGCTCGGCGAGTTCCTGGTTGGAGATGCGCGCATCACGCTGCAATTCGGCAAGGATGCTCAGGTCGTAGCGGTCCAGCTTGCTCATGGGAAGGGCCTTTTCTGTACGGATTGCTGACAATTATTAATATTTGGCAAAAAATTGCGCAAGTGGTGTTTATATCCGCAATCTTCGCAATCCTCTGCCGGCCCGGTTTTCCTAATATTGTTTCCAGAATCACTGCCCGGACACATGTCCACGGCGACCTCCCCAATCAGGAGGGTCGCGGCCAGCAATCCCACAGGGTTGTGCTTGGCCCCCGGGCTACACACGGTCCACAAGACAGGTGTGAGGTGAGCCGGCGTCACGAGCGTCGAGCCAGGACAAGTTTCTCGAAGGGCGACCCATGGGTCGCCCTTTTTTATGGGCAAGATTTCACCTGCCGAGCCGGATCGCCCCTGCTAGAGTGGCCGCACGATCATTACCACCGGTAGAGAACAAAGCATGACATCGCGTATCTGGCCGCTGGCTGCCGTCGGCCTGCTGTGCCTGAGCCTGAACGTAATGGCCGAGGGCGAGCATGACCGGCGTGGCGAGTCGCCCTTGCAATCCAAGCCGGGCGAAGCCTGGCAGACCCAACCACCGCGCCAGGGCTACTACGAGGACATTCCCCGGCGCAACGACGGCAACCCGCACTGGCAAAACGGCCCGCGCGGCGAACAGCCGAACTGGGCCGGGCGCCCGAGCGGGCATGGCAACGGCTGGGGGCCAGGGCCGCAGTATCGGCCGGGGCACAGCATCGACCGTTTCCCGGACCGCTACTGGAAGGTGCCTTATCGCGGGCAGGATTATTTCTACTCGGGTGGTTATTGGTACCGGCCGCATGGCGCGGGTTATGTGGTGGTGACGCCGCCTTATGGCGTGCGGGTGACCTACCTGCCGGACTATGCGCGGGAGATGTGGGTTGGCGGGGCACTGTTCTTCCTGGTAGCGGACACCTGGTACCAGTATCTGCAGGACAGTCGTGAATACGTGGTGGTCAATCCGCCGCAGGTGCAGCAGCCGGTACCGGTGCAGCAAGGCGCGGGGTATGACGTGATCGCCTATCCGATGCAGGGACAGCCGCCGCAGCAGGTGGAGCAGGACCGCTACCAATGCCATCGCTGGGCGGTCGAGCAAAGCGGCTTCGACCCGGCCTACGCCAACCAGGCGCCGCCGGCGCAGGTGGCCGACACCTATCGCCGGGCCATGGGGGCGTGCATGGCGGGGCGCGGGTACAGCGTCAACTGAAGACTTGCTGTGCTCTTCAGGGCCTCATCGCTGGCAACGCCAGCTCCCACAGGTTTAGTGTCTGACCTGGGTTTTGTGATCGATCAGAAACCCTGTGGGAGCCGGCGTTGCCGGCGATGAGGCCCGAAGGAACACCTTCAAACCGGATCTGCATGCACCAGCACTTCAGCCCGCGGATACTCCCGGCTGATCGCCGCCGAAGCCTCTTCGCACAACGCATGCGCGCGTGTCAGCGGCAGTTCCCCCGGCAACTCCAGATGGACCTGCACGAACCAGCGATTCCCCGATACCCGCGTACGCAGGTCATGCGCCCCGACCACCCCGGGCACCGCGCAGACCAGCGCCAGCATCCGCTCGCTGACCTGCGCCGGCAGCTCTTCGTCCATCAAGGTGGCAAAGCTCTCCCGGGCGATGGTCAGGGCGCTCCAGAAGATGTAGACCGCAATCCCCAGCCCGAAGAACGCATCCAGTTGCGGCCAGCCATACGCAGCCAGCAGCAGCGCCACCAGGATGCTGCCATTGAGCAGCAGGTCCGAACGGTAATGCAGGGAATCGGCGCGCACGGCCGTTGACCCGGTTGCCCGTATCACCCGCCCTTGCACTGCCAGCAATGCCACTGTCAGTACCAGCGATAGCACCATCACCGCCACGCCGAGCCCGGTGTTGCCCAGCGGCTGCGGGTCCTGCAAGCGCTCGAAGGCCTGGAACGCGATCAATACCGCACTGACACCGATGAACAGCGCCTGTGCCATGCCCGCCAGGGACTCGGCCTTGCCATGCCCATAGCGATGATCCTCATCCGCCGGGCGCAGGGCATAGCGTACCGCCAGCAGATTGAGCAATGACGCCGCGCCATCGAGCAGCGAGTCGGTCAACCCCGCCAGCAGGCTGACCGAGCCGCTCAGCCACCAGGCGACGGCCTTGCTGACGATCAGGGTGCACGCCACCGCCAGCGAGGCGCGGGTGGCGAGGCGCAGCAGGCGGGCGTGTTCGCTGGCGTGGTCGGTCATGTCAGGCAGCAGGAACCAGGCCGTACATGGCCAGTTGTTCCAGGCTGCCCTTGTGCTGGATCAGGCGCGGGTCGTTCAGCGGCAGGCGCTGGCCCAGTTCGCTTTCGAGGATGACCTGCAGGCGGGCGTTGTCCACCTTGCCGTCGGCGCCGATGGCTTCGTCGAGTTTTTCCGGCGACACCTGCGCGGTGCTGCCGCCAGGCAGGTAGATGGCGCCGGTGGCGAAGTCGACACCGAAGGCGATCAGGCCGGGAATGACGTAGAACAGGATACCCACGGCATCGAGGGCGACGATCACCGGATCGACCTTGCCTTCGATCTGGCCGCGGCGATCAGGGTAGAACAGGGTGCCGCAAGCCGTGAGCTGGGTCAGCAGGGTCGCGACCAGGATGCCACCAGTGACACGGGAAGGAATACGCATTGAAAGTCTCCGCAAGGATAGCCGCAACGATACCGGCAAAAGGCCGGTGCCAGTGGATAAGACCATGATAGGGCAGGCCGGGTTCGCCGTTATACTCGCCCCTCTGTTTGAGGGCTACCATGATTTCCTTACCGATTGATGCCGTACTGCCATCGTTGCGCAAAGCCCTGGCCGAACGCCACGAAGCCGTGCTCGAAGCGCCGCCCGGCGCCGGCAAGACCACCCGCGTGCCGCTGGCGCTGCTGAACGAGCCGTGGCTGGCCGGGCAGACCATCCTCATGCTCGAACCCCGCCGCCTTGCCGCCCGCGCCGCCGCCGAGCGCCTGGCCAGCGAGCTGGGGGAAAAGGTCGGGGAAACCGTGGGCTACCGCATCCGCCTGGACAGCAAGGTCGGCCCGCACACCCGCATCGAAGTGGTCACCGAAGGTATCCTCACCCGTCGCCTGCAGGATGATCCGGCGCTGGAAGGCGTTGGCCTGCTGATCTTCGATGAATTCCACGAGCGCAGCCTGGACGCCGACCTGGCCCTGGCCCTGAGCCTGAACGGCCGCGAATTGCTGCGAGACGAGCCGCCGCTGAAGATCCTGTTGATGTCCGCCACGCTCGAAGGCGAGCGCCTGTCCGCGCTGCTCGACGATGCCCCGGTGATCAGCAGCGAGGGCCGCATGTTCCCGGTGCAGATGCACTGGGGCCGGCCGTTCCAGCCAGGTGAACGTATCGAGCCGCGGGTCACCGACACGGTGTTGCAGGCACTGGATGAACAGAGCGGCAGCCTGCTGGTGTTCCTGCCCGGGCAAGCGGAGATTCGCCGGGTCCATCAATCGCTGCAGGAGGCCTTGGACGAGCGTCCGGATATCCTTCTTTGCCCGTTGCATGGCGAGCTGGAGCTGTCCGCCCAGCGCGCTGCCATCGAACCGGCGCCGGCGGGCAAGCGCAAGGTGGTGCTGGCGACCAATATCGCCGAGACCAGCCTGACCATCGACGGCGTGCGCGTGGTGATCGACGCCGGGCTGGCGCGGGTGCCGCGTTTCGACCCGGGCAGCGGCATGACACGTCTCGACACCCAGCGCATTTCCCGCGCCAGTGCCACCCAGCGCGCAGGGCGGGCGGGGCGCCTGGAGCCGGGCGTGTGCTACCGGCTATGGTCCGAGGCCCAGCATGAACAGCTCTCCGCCTATGGCAGCGCCGAGATCATCCAGGCCGATCTGTCCGGGTTGGCCCTGCAACTGAGTCGCTGGGGCGTGACGCCCGAGCAGTTGAGCTGGCTGGACACGCCGCCGGCTGCGGCCTACAGCCAGGCCCAGGATCTGCTGCGTCGACTGGGCGCGCTGAGCGAAGGGCGTCTGACCGCCCACGGCCAGGCCATGGCCGAACTGCCGGCTCATCCCCGTATCGCCCACCTGTTGCTGCGTGCCCAGGACCTTGGCCTGACCGCCATGGCCTGCGATGTCGCCGCCTTGCTCGGCGAGCGCGACATCCTGCGCGGCGCCGGCGCTGATCTGCACAGCCGCCTGAGCCTGCTCAGTGGCGAGACCCGGGCCGATCGCGGCAGCCAGGGCGGGGTGCAGCGGGCCCGGCAACTGGCACGGCAATATCGTGGTTTCCTGCGCGACAAGCCCGGCGCGGCGGTGGCCGACCCGGAGCATCCGCGCTGGCTCGGCGCCTTGCTGGCGCTGGCCTATCCCGACCGAGTCGCCCAGCAGCGGCGCGCCGGCGGCGCCGAGTACCGCCTGGCCAATGGGCGCGCCGCGCAATTCGGCGAGGTCGATGCGCTGATGAAGGAGCCATGGCTGGTGGTCGCCGACCTGGGCAGTCGCCAGGGGCAACGCGAGGAGCGGATCTACCTCGCCGCTGAACTTGATCCCGGCCTGTTCGAAAACGTGCTGGCCGAGCAGGTCAGCGTGGTGGAACAACTGGAGTGGGATGAAAAGGAAAATGTCCTGCGGGCCGAACGCCAGCGCAAGGTCGGCGAGCTGGTTCTCGGTCGTGAACCGCTGACCGGGCTGGATGACGATGCACGTGCCCGCGCCTTGCTCGATCTGGTCCGGCGCAAAGGCCTGGCGCTGTTGCCGTGGACGCCGGAACTACGCCAGTGGCAGGCACGGGTCGCCTTGTTGCGACAGCTCGATCTCGCCAACGGCGGCGACAGCGAATGGCCCGACCTGAGCGACGACGCGCTGCTGGCGACCCTGCCGGACTGGCTGCAGCCCTACCTGGGCAAGGTCACCCGCCTCAGCCACTTCGCCAACCTCGACCTCTCCTCCATCCTGCGCAACCAACTGCCCTGGCCGCTGCCGCAGCGCCTGGACGAATGGGCGCCGGTGCATATCGGCGTGCCGTCGGGTTCGAATATCCGCGTCGATTACAGCGAGCACCCGCCGGTGCTGGCAGTGCGCATGCAGGAACTGTTCGGGCTGGCGGACACCCCGCGCATCGCCCAAGGCCGGCAGAAAGTCCTGTTGCACCTGCTGTCCCCGGCACGGCGGCCGGTGCAGGTCACCCAGGACCTGGCGAACTTCTGGCGCAGTACCTACGCCGAGGTAAAGAAAGACCTCAAGGGACGCTATCCGAAGCATTACTGGCCGGATGACCCACTGGTGGCCGAGGCCACCGCGCGGGCCAAGCCGCGCGGGACCTGAGGGTCAGCCAGCTTCTGAAAAATCGGCAACCTTCACCGTGCGGCGCAAGCCACCGGTCAGGACCAGCAGGTAGGCGATGCCGAGGCCGAACCAGGCCAGGCCGATGGTCAGGGTCAGGCTCGACAGGCTGGTCCACAGCCACAGCGTCAGGGCCAGGCCGACCAGTGGCACCAGGCCATGGAGCAGCAGGTTCTTCGCTTGCCCCTTGGCCAGCAGATGGGTGCGCAGCACCGCCATGTTCACCGCCGAGAACGCCACCAGGGCGCCGAAGCTGATCAGCGAGGCCAAGGTTTCCAGGCTGATCACCAGCGCTACCAGCGAGACCACCGACACCAGCAGCGTAGCGTTGACCGGGGTACCGAAGCGCGGCGACAGGGTGCCGAACAGTCGTTCGGGCAGCAGCCTGTCGCGGCCCATGCTGTAGATGATCCGCGATACCGCTGCCTGCGAGGCCAGCGCCGAACCGAGGCTGCCGGCGACGAAGGCGGCGGTGAAGAAGTTGGCGAGGAACTGGCCGCCGATCTGCAGCATTACCTCGCTGGCCGCGGTGTCGGTATTGTTGAAGTGGCTACCGGGGATCGCCAGTTGGCTGAGGTAGGCGAGCAGGGTGAACAGGGCGCCGGCGACCAGGGTGGTCAGCATGATCGCCCGTGGCACATCACGGCGAGCGTCGCGGGTTTCCTCGGCCAGGGTGGACACCGCGTCGAACCCGAGGAACGACAGGCACAGGACGGCAGCGCCGGCCATCAACGGATCGAAGCCCGGCTGGCTGCCATCGCCGGCGAGCGGCGCCAGCCAGTCCACCGCAGCACCGCCCAGCGACTTGCACGACAGCGCGATGAACACCGCGATGAAGATCACCTGGGCCCCGACGATCAGGTTGCTGGCCTTGGCGACCGAGCGGATGCCGATCACGTTGAGCACCGTCACCAGGCCGATCGAAACCAGCACGAACACCCAGGCCGGCACGGCGGGGAAGGCGATGTTCAGGAACAGCCCGATCAACAGGTAATTGATCATCGGGATGAACAGGTAATCCAGCAGCAGCGACCAGCCGGCGAGGAAGCCGACATTCGCGCCGAAGGCGATGTTGGTATAGGAATAGGCCGAGCCGGCCACCGGGTAGCGCTTGACCATGATCCCGTAGGACGCCGCGGTGAACAGCATCGCCGCGAGTGTCACCAGGTAGGCTGCGGCGGTGCGGCCGCCGGTGGTCTCGGTAACGATGCCGTAGGTGGTGAAGATGGTCAGCGGGACCATGTAGACGAGCCCGAAGAAAACCAGCGCCGGAAGGCCGAGCACGCGGCGAAGTTGATCGTCGCCACCGGCCGTGGAGGTGTGATGCTGCTTGGTCATGAGTGTCCCTTGTATTTTTTATAGGGCTGCACGCGCGAATCGCGAATGGGTGAGGTGGCGATACCTGCCGGTGGGTCCGTGTTTGCGGCCTAGGCTAGCGGGGTGAGGGGGGAAAGAACATTGCAGTGGCGCAAAGAGTGGTTGCTGGTATGCCAATAGGGGTGACGTTGCTCTTTCGGGCCTCATCGCTGGCAAGTCGGAGCGCCGAACCGCAGCTCCCACAGGGTTTTGCGGCGGATATCAGACCCCCTCCTCAGTCCCGATAACCCAAGGCCGCCGAAATCTCCCGGCTCGCCGCCAGCAGCGCCTTCAGAAATGCCTCCTGCGCCACCGCCGTGTCCATCACTGCATCCGGCCCCGACAGGTTGATCGCTGCGGTGATCGCGCCGCTATGATCGCGAACCCCGGCAGCGATGGCCGTCGAGTAATCCGACCGATGCAGCACCCATCCCCGGGCCCGGTCCTCGGCAATCAGTTGCTGCAACTCCGGCAGGGTGCGTGGTGCCGGGGGCGGGTAATCATCCAGTCGTACATGCTGGTACAGCTGGCTCAGCGCGCCCTCGGTCAGCCCGGTCAGCAATACCCGGCCCAACGCCGTGCCGTGACAGGGCAGGCGCGTGCCGATGGGGATGTTGACGGTCAGCCGCTGCGGTGCAAAGGCGCGGTAAACGTAGAGGCTGTCGGTCTGTTCGCGAATGCTCAGGTGACACGACAGCGAGGTGCGGTCGCGCAGGTCATTGAGATAGGGCATCGCCACCTCGACGATATCGCGGCTGGCGAGGTAGGCGAAGCCGTCGGAGATGACCCGGCTGCCCAGCTCGAAATCGCTGCGCCCGGCCTTGCGCAGGTAGCCCATGTCCACCAGCGTCTGCACGATGCGGTAGACGGCGGAAGGGCTGATTGCAAGGCGTTCGGCCATGTCCTGCATGCTCAGGCTGCGCTGGCGGGCGTTGAACATGCCGAGGATGGTAAGGCCGCGCTGCAGGGCGGGGACTCGGTAGTCCAGGGGTTCGATGGCGGTCATGGATTCGGGTCCTTTGGCGACTGGGCGGGCTTCATCGCTGGCAAGCCCCCACCCTGTGGGAGCTGGCTTGCCAGCGATGAGGTCATCAGCAACAACACATCAGTTGAGCAAGTTCTCCAGAGCCACCGGCACCCCACCAAACTCCCCCATGGCATCCAGCACCGCACCCTGGAAATACTCCAGCGAAGCCCGGTCGCAGAGCAGATGGAACTTCGCCAATTCCGCGCTTCCGGCGTTGATCACGATGACATTCAAGCGCGCCACCGAGGTCTGCGCCACGCTCCCCACCGGGAACGCCTCGGCCCGCAGGTCCACGCCGCAGATCTTCGCCATCACCTCGGCCACATGCTTTCCGGACAACTGCAACCAGGCATGGCTGTCCTGCCGTGGCAGCAGGTAGTTGCGTTCCTCGCCCAACACCCAGCCCGCTTCTTCCGAGGCAAGCCGTTGCCCTCGGTCCGCCAGGCTGCCCAGCAGGAAATATTCGGTCTGCGACAGCCGCGCCACCAGGGTTCCATCCCCGCACAGCACCGCCCGGTTGGGCGCCTCCGGCAAGGAATAGCCGCGTGCCGCCAGCCATTGCGCGGCATCCAGGCCACGGAAACCCACCCGTGGCAGGTCGGTCAGGTCGATGAGCGCACAGCGCTCGATAGGATTGAGACTGGTCATGGCTCAGAGCTCCTGGCGCTGGTTGTCGGGATCGAAGAACGGCAGTTTCACCACGGTGGCCTGGACGATTTCGCCACCTTCCACACGGATCGGAATGCGCATCCCCGGCTCGGCCTGGTCGGCCCCGGCATAGGCCAGCCCGATGATTTGCCCCAGCGTGCTGGAGTATTCGCAGGAGGTGACGTTGCCGCTGATATCCGCGCCCTTGAGCACCAGGTGCCCCTCGAGCGGTTGCGAGCTGCCCTTGGGCAAGGTGAAGCCCACCAGCTTGCGCTTGAGCGGCTGGCGCTCGAGGATCTCGATGGAGCGCTTGCCGACGAAGAACGGCTTCTTGCGCCCGATCGCCCACTGCATGTCGATTTCGCCGGGATGGGTCATGCCGTCGGTGTCCTGGCTGATGATCACGTGTCCCTTCTCCAGGCGCAGCAAGCGCTGGCTTTCCACGCCGAACGGACGGATCCCGAACTCGGCGCCGGCCTCCATCAGCACATCCCAGAGCTTGCCGCCATGTCGGGCCGGCACGTGGATTTCATAGCCCAGTTCACCGACGAAGCCGACCCGCATCAAGCGTGCCGGAATTCCCGAAACGCTGCCGGTACGCACGCCGAGGTAAGGGAAGCCTTCGGCCGAGAGGTCCACATCGCTGCAGATCTTTTCCATCACCTTGCGCGACAGCGGCCCGGCCACGTTCACCGCTGCCAGCGCCGCGGTGACGTTGGCGATGTCCACGTCCAGGCGCCATTGCGCATTCCACTTGAGCATCTGCTGGTAGATGCGGTCGACGCCGCTGGTGGTGGCGGTCACGTAGAAATGCCGCTCGGACAGGCGTGCAACCACACCATCGTCGATCACCACGCCATGCTCGTTGGTCATCAGCCCGTAGCGGGTCCGGCCGACCGGTTGCTTGGTGAACGGCATGGTGTACATGCGCTCCAGCAGTTCGGCGGCATCCGGGCCGCGCACGTCCAGGCCGCCCAGGGTCGAGACGTCGATCAGGCCGACCTTCTCCCGTACATGCCGGACTTCTTCCTGCATGCAGCGTTCGCGCTCATCCGCCTTGCCGTAGTAGGCGGGACGCTGCCAGATACCGGCAGGCATCAGCTTGGCACCGGCGGCCACATGGCGGCTGTGCATGGCCGTATGGCGATACGGATCGAAGGCGCGACCGGCCACATGGGCCAGCTTCTCCGCTTCGAACGGCGGACGCGCCGTGGTCACGCCGGTCTCGCTGATGCTGCGCTGGGTCGCCTGGGCCACCAGGCGTGCCGTCGGCAGCGCCGAGTGACGGCCTTGCGAGGGGCCCATGCCCACCGTGGAGAAGCGCTTGACCAGCTGCACGTCGCGATAGCCATGGCGCGTGGCGTTGACGATATCGCGCACTTGCAGGTCCTCGTCGAAGTCGACGAAATCCTTGCCTTTGGGGTGAGCGAAGATCGGCCATTCGAAGTTGACCCGCGCCTCGCCGGTGAACTCGGCGCTGCCCGCGCCCGGTTCCAGCCCCAGTGCCTGCACGGCGGCAGCCGCGACCCGGCTGCCATCGAGCAGCACGTTGTCCAGTTGGTGCCGGCCGTTCACCGAGCCGGCGACGCTGAGGCCATCCGGCAGGCCGGTGATGGCGAATTCGGCGCGATGCTCGTCGTACGCCAGCTTGCCGCCGGCCTGGCACAACAACTGGTACACCGGCATGTAGCCTGCCGACATGCACAGCAGGTCGCAGGCGAGCGTCAGGCCTTGCCCGGCCACCTGGCCTTGGGCCGTGATGCGGCGGATCTCCACGCCACTGACATGGCGCATGCCTTTCTCGTGCAGCGCCTCGTACACCGTGCTGCCCAGGTGCAGCGCAATCCCGCGTTTCTCCAGTGCCACTTTCAATGCCACATCGGCTGGCTGCGCCCGCATGTCCACCAGGGCTGCTACCTGTACACCCTGGTCGGCCAGATCGAGCGCCGCGAGGTAACCGTCATCGTTGCCCGTCAGCACCACGGCGCATTTGCCCGGCTTGACGGCATACAGCTTCATCAGGCGCTGCGCCGCACTGGCGAGCATCACACCCGGCAGGTCGTTGTTGCGGAACACCACCGGTTGGTCGAAGGAGCCTGCGGCGACGATGCATTGCTTCGCCCGTACCTTGTACATGCGCTTGCCCTGGATCACCGGCAGGTAGTTGTCGGTGAACCAGGCATTGCAGGTGGCCTGGGTCAGCACCTGGATATTGGCGTGGCCTTGCACGGCGGCGAGCAGTTCGTGGCGCAGGGCGTCGGCGCGTCGGCCTTCGGCGTCGAAGCGGGCGTAGGTCAGCGAGCCGCCGAGCACCGGCTGCTGTTCGATCAGCAGTACCCGGGCGCCGGCGTTGGCCGCGGTGAGCGCAGCGCTGAGGCCCGCCGGGCCCGCGCCGACCACGGCCACGTCAACGAAGAGATAGGCCTTGTCGTAGTACTGCGGCTTGAAGTTCAAGTCCAGCACGCCGAGCCCCGCCTTCTTGCGGATCAGCGGTTCCCAGATCTTCCACATGCCCTTGGGCTTGAAGAACGAGCGGTAGTAGAAGCCCACCGGCATGAAGCGCGAGAACTTGCCGAGGTACGCGTCGCGGTCGCTGTCCAGCGAACCGTTGAAGTTCTGTCCGGTGACGGTCATCCCGGCCGCCAGGCCTTGGGCATCGGCCAGCACATTGGGTTCGTCCGGCAGTTGCACCAGGGTGTTGGCATCCTGCCCGGCCATGGTCAGCGGGCCGCGCGGGCGGTGGTACTTGAACGAACGCGACAGCAGCCAGCGGCCATTGGCAAGCAACGCACTGGCGATGCTGTCGCCGGCGAAACCCTGGTAGTCGGTGCCGTCGAAACTGAAACGCAGGGGCTGATCGCGGTCGATCAGCAGGCCCATCGGGGCGGCCAGGCGGCTCATGCGACGCCCTCCTCATGGGCCTTGAACTCGACCCGCTGGTTGAACACTTCCTTCGCGTCGAAGGTGCGAATGATCTGGTCGGTGACCGTGTGGCGCTCGGCGAGGAACCAGTAGCTGGAGGCGTTGTGCATCCACCACTCGCGCACCACCCCGGCCTCGTTGTCGCTGTTGAACACGTAGTCGGCCCACTCGGCGTCGCTGCAGGTGGCCGGGTCGGGCATCACCTTGAATTCGCCGCCGTAGGTGAACTCGCTGATGTTTCTTGGCCCGTTGAGCGGGCAATTCATGATCTTCATGGGATTCCCCTTAGTGGCTGGCCGCGGTGGCGCCCATTTCGTTGACTTGCTGGAAGGTGTTGAAGCGCTCCAGGGCGAACGGCTTGATCAGCTCCGGCACGCGGCCGCCGCTGGCGACCAGCTCGGCCATGGTCTTGCCGCAGATCGGCGTGGACTTGAAGCCCCAGGTGCCCCAGCCGGCGTCGACGTAGTAATTCTTCACCGGCGACAGGCCCATGATCGGACTGTAGTCCGGGGTCATGTCGGTGATCCCGGCCCACTGCCGCATCAGCCTGGCGTTGGCCATGAACGGGAACATCTCGATGGCGTGGGCCAGCAGGCTTTCCTTGAGGTCCAGGGTCGAGCGGGTGTTGTACAGCGGGTACGGGTCGGAGCCACCACCGAAGACGATCTCGCCACGGCTGGTCTGCTGCACGTAGCAGTGCAGGGCGGAAGAGCTGACCAGCGGATCGAGGAACGGCTTGAACGGCTGGGTGACCATGGCCTGCAGCGGGTAGGTGTGGATCGGTGCGCGGATCCCGGCTTTCTTCAGCATCAGCGAGCTGGCGCCGGCGATGGCCTGCACCGCGCAGCCGCATTTCACCGTGCCGCGGTTGGTCTTCACGGCGGTGATGCGACCGTTCTCGATGACCAGGTCCTGGACTTCGGTGAGCTGGTGGATTTCCACGCCGCGCTTGGCGGCCTGCTTGGCGTAACCCCAGGCCACGGCGTCGTGGCGGGCGGTGGCGCCGTCGATATGCCAGAGGCCGGCGAGCACCGGGATATGCCCCGGGTCGAGGTTCAGGGTGGGAACCAGTTCGCGGATCTGCTGGCGGTCGATCATCTCGGTGCGCCCGCCGAAGTGCTTGTTCACTTCCGCACGCTGGCGGAAGGCGCGCACCGTGGCATCGGTATGGGCCAGGGTCAGCTGGCCGCGCTCGGAATACATGATGTTGAAGTCGAACTCGTTGGACAGCTCCTGGAACAACCGCACCGACTCGATATAGAAGCGCACGCCTTCGCTGGTCAGGTAGTTGGAGCGGATCACCGCCGTGTTGCGCGCGGTGTTGCCGCCACCCAGGTAGGACTTCTCCAGCACCGCGACATTGGTGATGCCGTGGTACTTCGCCAGGTAATAGGCGATGGCCAGGCCATGGCCGCCGCCGCCGATGATCACCACGTCGTAGGAGGACTTCAGTTCGGTTGGCGGCGGCAGGTCGACCTCCGCCGGGTACTCGGAACTCAGGCCGTATTTCAGGAGATTGAAGGGCATGGTGCCTCCTGCTGCAGGCGCGCGGCGGTCAGGGTGTTTTTCATCAGGAAGGCAATGGTCATCGGGCCGACACCGCCGGGTACCGGGGTGATGGCCGCGACCTTGGGCAGGGCGCTGTCGAAGTCCACGTCGCCGACCAAGCGCGAGCGCTCTCCCTCGGTGATGCGGTTGATGCCGACATCGATCACCACCGCGCCGGGCTTGAGCCAGTCGGCATCGACCAGGCGTGGGCGGCCGACGGCGGCGACGACGATATCCGCCTGGCGGCACAGCTCCTTCAGATTGGCGCTGCGCGAATGCACCACGGTCACCGTGCAATGGGCCTTGAGCAGCAGGGCGGCCATGGGCTTGCCGACGATGTTGGAGCGGCCGATGACCACGGCATGCTTGCCGCTGAGGTCGCCCATGCTGTCCTCCAGCAGGCGCATGCAGCCGGCGGGTGTGCAGGGGGTGAGCACGTCGCGGCCCTGGCTGAGGCCACCGACGTTCTCGGCGTGGAAGCCATCGACGTCCTTGAGCGGGTCGATGGCCTGGAGCACCCGGGTTTCATCGATATGGGCCGGCAGCGGCAGTTGCACAAGGATGCCATGGACGCTGGCGTCGGCATTCAGCTCGCCGATCAGGGCGAGCAGGGTGGCCTCGCTGGTGTCGGCCGGCAGCCGGTGCTCCTCGGAGCGAATGCCGCATTCCTCGGCGCGCAGCACCTTGTTGCGCACGTAGACCTGGCTGGCCGGGTCCTGGCCGACGAGGATCACCGTCAGTGCGGGGGCGATGCCCTGGTTCTTCATGGCCGCGACCTGCGTCTTCACTTCCGCGATCACGCGGGCAGCGGCGGCCTTGCCGTCGATCAGCTTGATGGGGACTGGAGTATTCACCGGAAGATCACCGTACGGTCGCCATTGAGGAAGACCCGGTGCTCGAGGTGGTATTTCACCGCCTTGGACAGGGCCACTGTTTCGGTATCGCGGCCGACACTCACCAGGTCGTCGGCGAGGTAGGCGTGGTCCACGCGTTGCACTTCCTGTTCGATGATCGGCCCTTCGTCGAGATCGGAGGTGACGTAGTGGGCGGTGGCGCCGATCAGCTTGACGCCGCGGGCATAGGCCTGGTGGTACGGCTTGGCGCCCTTGAAGCCGGGCAGGAACGAGTGGTGGATGTTGATGGCGCGGCCGGCAAGCTGTTTGCAGAGGTCATCGGAGAGGATTTGCATGTAGCGAGCCAGTACCACCAGCTCGGTCCCGGTTTCCTCGATGATCTGCAGCAGGGCCGATTCCTGGCGGGACTTGGTGTCCTTGGTCACCGGCAGGTAGATGAAGCGGATGCCTTCGCGCTCGGCCATGGGGCGCAGGTCGAGATGGTTGGAGACGATGGCGGTGATCTGCATGTCCATCTCGCCCTTGTGGTGGCGGTAGAGCAGGTCGGCCAGGCAATGATCGTATTTGCTCACCATCAGCAGCACGCGCATCGGCTGGTTGCTGCCGTGCAGGCTCCACTCCATGTCCAGGCGCCTGGCCACGGCATCGAAGCCTTGCTCGACCTCGTCGATGTCGCCTTCGTAGTTGTCGTTGAAACGGAACACCGCGCGCATGAAGAAGCGTCCGCTGGTGTCGTCGTCGAACTGCGACATCTCGCTGATGTAGCAGCCTTTTTCCGCCAGGTAGGTGGTGACCGCCGCGACGATGCCGGAGGTGGCCGGACAGCTGATCTTGAGGATGTAGTGGCTGGTGGCGTGATGCATTTCGGGTCCTCGGATGAAGTGGCGGCAGCGGTCGCAAGGCGGAAATTTCAGCGGTGAAGCGGTATTTGATCGGCGAAAATTATTTATTCGTGGGAATAAAATATTCCTTTTGCGCTTTTATAGGCGAAAGGAAGGTGCAGGTCTAGCCTGTGGGGAAAATTTTTATCTTGGGAGGAAACTGAAAGGGCGGGGATTTTTGTAGTGGGGCTTAGGGCCTCATCGCCGGCAACGCCGGCTCCCACAAGGTCCCGGGTGCGCCGCAGAACCTGTGGGAGCCGGCGTTGCCGGCGATGAGGCCATCAAAAGCGGTGAAGAATTTCAGTCGTTACCGTAGTTCATGATCGACAACAACCTGATCGGCACCTGCACCAGTTTCTCCGGCCCGTGGGGCACATCGCCGTCGAAGGTCAGGCTGTCGCCGGCCTGCATGGGGTACAGCTGGTTGCCATGCCGGTACACCAGTTCCCCCTCCAGCAGATGCAGGAACTCGGTGCCCGGGTGGGCGAAGGTGGGGAACTCCTCGCTCGCATCGTCCATGGTCACCATGTAGGCCTCGAAGTTCTTCTTCGGCCCGCGTGTATGGTTGAGCAGGTGATAGGTATGGCCCTTCTCGGTCCCGCGCCTTACCACTTCCAGGCCTTCGCCACTCTTGACCAGGATCGCGCTGCCATCGGGCTGGTCGTACTGGCTGAACAGCTTGGACATGGGCATGCCCAGCACGTCGCACAGGCGGCTGAGGATATCCAGGCTGGTGGACACCTGGGCGTTCTCGATCTTGCTCAGCATGCCCTGGCTGATCCCGGCGATGCGCGCGACATCCGCCAGCTTCAGTTCCTGCGCCTGGCGCTCGCGACGTATCTGCATGCCCAGGTATTGCTCCAGGCGAAGGCGGGGTGGGTTCTCGGTGGTCACGGTCGGTCGATCCTGCTTGTTTTCGGTTCAGGAAAATTAATTTCGCACTGAGAAAGTGCAAAAAATCCCGACCTGGCGTGAGTCATGGTCGGGACTTTCCTCGGATGAAAGAGAGTTTCCCATATAAACAGCAGGCCGGTGCAACGCCGGGGCCATTTCTTCCTGTGTCTTGAAAACTGGCAAGCGCCTTGCATTCCTGTCAGGAAACTAAATTTCCTTGTTGGAATCAGCCTCATCCGAACCTTGTTCTCCTGCCTTATTCGACCGCCTTGCCCTTTTCAGGAGTGAAGACCCATGTTGCCAGTTGAAACGCAGCGCATCATCGAACAGCACGGCATCAAGTACGTGCTGGCCCAGTTCGTCGATATCCATGGCGCCGCGAAGACCAAGTCCGTCCCGGTCACCGGCCTCAAGGCGGTCGCCGAGGATGGCGCCGGCTTTGCCGGTTTCGCTATCTGCGGCATGGGCATGGAACCCCACGGCCCGGACTTCATGGCCCGTGGCGATCTCTCCACCCTGATTCCGGTGCCCTGGCAGCCGGGCTACGGGCGCATCGTCTGCATCGGCCATGTCAACGGCGAGCCCTGGCCGTATGACACCCGCTATGTCCTGCAACAGCAGGTCGAGCGCCTGAAAGCCAAGGGCTGGACCCTGAACACCGGCCTGGAACCCGAATTCAGCCTGTTCCGCCGCGATGCCGGCGGCAAGCTGCAACTGGTGGACGCCTCCGATAACCTCGACAAGCCCTGCTACGACTACAAGGGGCTGTCCCGTTCCCGCGAATTCCTCGAACGCCTGACCGAAGCCCTGCAACCGGTGGGCTTCGACATCTACCAGATCGACCACGAGGACGCCAACGGCCAGTTCGAGATCAACTACACCTACAGCGACGCCATGGAATCGGCGGACCGCTTCACCTTCTTCCGCATGGCCGCCGGCGAGATCGCCAACGACATGGGCATGATCTGCTCGTTCATGCCCAAGCCCGACCCCAAGCGCGCCGGCAACGGCATGCACTTCCACCTGTCGATCGCCAGCGCCAGCAACAAGAACCTGTTCCATGACGCCAGCGACCCGAGCGGCATGGGCCTGTCGAAGCTGGCCTACCACTTCGCCGCCGGCCTGCTGGCCCACGGCCCGGCCCTGTGTGCCTTCGCCGCGCCGACCGTGAACTCCTACAAGCGCCTGGTCGTCGGCCGCTCGCTGTCCGGCTCGACCTGGGCCCCGGCCTTCGTCGCCTTTGGCGCCAATAACCGTTCGGCCATGGTCCGCGTGCCTTATGGCCGCCTCGAATTCCGCCTGCCCGATGCCGGCTGCAACCCGTACCTGGTGACCGCCGCGATCATCGCCGCCGGCCTCGACGGCATCGAGCGCCAGCTTGAGCCGGACTTCGTCTGCAACGAGAACCTGTACTCCCTCAGCCTCGAGGAAATCGCTGCCCGCGGCATCAAGACCCTGCCGCAATCGCTCAAGGAAGCCACCGACGCCCTGGCCGCCAACCCGCTGTTCCGCGAGGTGCTGGGCGCCGAGATCGTCGACGAGTTCATCCGCCAGAAACGCATGGAATGGGTGGAGTACAGCCGGCATGTCTCCGATTGGGAGATCCAGCGCTACACCGAATTTTTCTGATCACCGAATTCCCGATTCATCTGCCCCAAGGAGACAACGCCATGTGCGGAATCGTAGGTCTGTACCTGAAGAAGCCCGAGCTCGAAGGCCAGCTCGGCAAACTGTTCGAACCGATGCTCGAAGCCATGACCGATCGCGGTCCGGACAGCGCCGGCTTCGCCATCTATGGCGATGAAGTGGCCGATGGCTGGGTCAAACTGACCCTGCAGGCCGCTGATACCAGCTTCGACTGGAAGGCCCTGATGGGTGAACTGGAAGGCCGTCTCGGCTGCTCGCTGGACTGGTTCCAGAATGCCAGTGCCGCCGTGCTCAAGGTCCACAGCGCCGAGGAGCCGGTACGCGCCGCACTCGCCGAACTGGCCCCCGACGTACGCATCATGAGCGCCGGCCAGAGCATCGAGATCCTCAAGGGCATGGGCCTGCCGCGGGAAATCTCCGAGCGCTTCAGCCTGGCGGGCATGAAGGGCAGCCACATTATCGGTCACACCCGCATGGCCACCGAAAGCGCGGTGACCATGGAAGGCAGCCATCCGTTCTCCACCGGCGCCGACCTGTGCCTGGTGCACAACGGCTCGCTCTCCAACCACTTCCGCCTGCGCCAGGAGCTCAAGCGTGAAGGCATCACCTTCGAAACCGACAACGATACCGAGGTCGCCGCCGGCTACCTGACCTGGCGCCTGCGCCAGGGCGACAGCCTCAAGGAAGCCCTGGACAAGTCCCTCGAAGACCTCGACGGCTTCTTCACCTTCGCCATCGGCACCCGCAACGGCTTTGCCGTGATCCGCGACCCGATCGCCTGCAAGCCGGCGATCCTCGCCGAAACCGACGACTACGTCGCCATGGCCTCCGAGTACCAGGCCCTGGCCAGCCTGCCAGGCATCGACAAAGCCAAAGTGTGGGAACCCGAACCCGCCACCATGTACATCTGGGAACGTGCCTGAGGAGCATCCATATGAAAACCATCGACCTGTCCAGCGCCTCGGTGCGTGAACTGAACCAGACCTTGCACGGCGAGGTGCAGGACCGCGAGTGGGTTGTGACCCACCCGGACGGCAAGCACAACCTGGCGGTCGGCCTGAACCAGGCCGTCAGCATCGATATCCAGGGGCATGCCGGTTACTACTGCGCCGGGATGAACCAGAAGGCCAGTATCACCGTGCACGGCAACGTTGGCGTGGGCGTCGCGGAAAACATGATGTCCGGCTCGGTGCGGGTCAAGGGCAGTGCGTCCCAGGCTGCCGGCGCCACCGCCCATGGCGGGCTGCTGGTGATCGAAGGTGATGCCGGCGCCCGCTGCGGGATTTCCATGAAAGGCGTGGACATCGTGGTCGGTGGCAGCATCGGCCACATGAGCTGCTTCATGGCCCAGGCCGGGCGCCTTGTGGTGTGCGGCGATGCCGGCGACGCCCTGGGCGACTCGCTGTACGAGACCCGCATCTACGTCAAGGGCGAGGTCAAGTCGCTGGGCTCGGACTGCATCGAGAAGGAAATGCGCGCCGAGCACCTGGCCGAACTGGCCGAACTGCTCAACCGCGCCGGCTTCCCCGAAGACCCGGCCAGCTTCAAGCGCTACGGCTCGGCCCGCCAGCTGTACAACTTCAAAGTCGATAACGCATCCGCGTACTGATCCGCGGCGAGGACATTCACATGAGCGAAAAGAACACTCCCGTGCTGCGCGAATCGGCCACCTTCGATCGCCTGACCATCCAGGAAATCCAGCGCGCCGCCGAAACCGGCATCTATGACATCCGCGGTGGCGGCACCAAGCGCAAGCTGCCGCACTTCGACGACCTGCTGCTGCTCGGCGCCTCGGTGTCCCGTTACCCGCTGGAAGGCTATCGCGAGAAGTGCGGTACCGACGTGGTGCTCGGCACCCGCTTCGCGAAGAAGCCGATCCACCTGAAGATCCCGGTGACCATCGCCGGCATGAGCTTCGGCGCGCTGTCGGCCAACGCCAAGGAAGCCCTGGGTCGTGGCGCCAGCATCGCCGGTACCAGCACCACCACCGGCGACGGCGGCATGACCCCGGAAGAGCGTGGCCAGTCGCAGCATCTGGTGTACCAGTACCTGCCGTCGCGCTACGGCATGAACCCGGATGACCTGCGCAAGGCCGATGCCATCGAGATCGTCCTCGGCCAGGGCGCCAAGCCGGGCGGCGGCGGCATGCTGCTGGGCATGAAGGTCACCGAGCGCGTGGCCGGCATGCGCACCCTGCCGATCGGCGTGGACCAGCGCAGCGCCTGCCGTCACCCGGACTGGACCGGCCCGGACGACCTGGCGATCAAGATCGCCGAACTGCGCGAAATCACCGATTGGGAAAAGCCGATCTACGTCAAGATCGGCGCCAGCCGCCCGTACTACGACGTCAAGCTGGCGGTGAAGGCCGGGGCCGATGTGATCGTGCTCGATGGCATGCAAGGCGGTACCGCAGCGACCCAGGAGGTGTTCATCGAGCATGTCGGCATTCCGATCCTGCCGGCCATTCCGCAAGCGGTGCAGGCGCTGCAGGAAATGGGCATGCACCGCAAGGTCCAGCTGATCGTTTCCGGTGGTATTCGCAATGGTGCGGACGTGGCCAAGGCCATGGCCCTGGGCGCGGATGCGGTAGCGATCGGTACGGCGGCACTGGTGGCGCTGGGCGATAACCATCCGCGCCTGGACGAGGAATTGAAGAAGATCGGTTCGGCGGCGGGTTACTACGACGACTGGCAGAACGGACGTGACCCGGCGGGCATCACCACCCAGGATCCGGAGCTGTCCAAGCGTCTCGATCCGGTGGAGGCGGGGCGGCGCCTGGCCAACTACCTGCGGGTGCTGGTGCTGGAAGCGCAGACCATGGCCCGGGCCTGTGGCAAGTCGCACCTGCACAATCTCGATCCTGAAGACCTGGTGGCGCTGACCGTGGAAGCGGCGGCGATGGCCCGGGTACCGCTGGCCGGGACCAGTTGGGTGCCGGGGCAGCAGTACTGATCCGATAGTGAGGTTGTTCTTGAGGGCCCTATCGCCGGCAACGCCGGCTCCCACAGGTATAGCGTGCACCGCCGAACCCTGTGGGAGCCGGCGTTGCCGGCGATGAGGCCCTCGAGAACCCTGCAAATTCCGCCTTAGGATCCTGGTGGTACAGGCAACAACAAGCTTGCACTCACCGGCAAATGATCGGAGATCTCCAGGGTATCCTGCTGCAACACCCCAGCCTCCAACCGCCGCAGTTTAGGGCTATGGAACAGGTAATCCAGCGTCCGGTCCGGCCCTTCCAGCCGCGGGTCATTGGGGAAATGCGTCAGCCACTGCTCCCGATCCGCCCCCGTCGCTTCGGCATTCGCCGGAATCATCGGGTACTTGTCCCACAACAGGTGCAGTTCGCTATCAGCGGAATACAGCGGCTGTTGCTCGGGCTTGAGCCGGCGATGCTGCCCCAGTGGCAGCAGGTTGAAATCCCCGCCCAACAGCCACGGCGTGCCCTGGCGTTCGAACTGATCGACCAGCTTCTCCAGCGCCTGAACCTGGCGCAGTTGTACATCGCTGCCGGCTTCGTGCTTCGACAGCCGGGTGTTGAGCACCGCCAGTTGCCCGTCGCCCATCGGCAGGTAACTTACCAGCACCGCCGGTTGCGGCTTGAGCAGGCGGCTAAGGAGGTTGTCCTGGGCCATCGGCAATTGCACCCGCTGCGCGCGCTGTATCGGATAACGGCTCAGGGTCGCCAAGGTTCGCCCGACACTTCCGGCGATGTGCACGTCCGGCACGAATTCGGCCTTCCAGTCGTAGGCCTGCACGGCACAGGGATACAGATCGGCGAGGCGTTCGCGCAGGAGGGCAAGCTGGTCCTGGTAGTCGCTGGCCTTGGCGCCCTTGTCCAGTTCCTGGAGCAGGACGATATCCGGCTGTTCGGCACGGATGACCCGGGCGACTTCATCGAGGCTGAAGGCGAGGTCTTCCCCGGTGGGGCGGGTATCGTCGCCGCGGGCTTCGTCGTACCAGAACACGTAGCGCTTGCCCGCCAGGTACTGCACGTTCCAGGTCATCACCTTCAACGGTTGCCCCGCCAGCAGCGCCTGGCCGGGGGCGGTGCAGGCGACCGGCAGATCTTCCAGTGGCTCCGCCCGCCAGCTTGCCTGGAAGGCCAGCAGCCAGAGCAGGACGGTGATCGACAGCAAGGACAGCAGGACGTTGCGCAGTAGTCGGGTCATCGGGCTCGCACGGGTCAGGGTAGACGGTTGAGCATAGTCGCCGGGTTCAGGAACGTGCCGCTGGTGCCTCGCTGATCAGCATGTACAGGCGGAACAGGACCACGGTGCTGAACAGTTGCAGGAAGCTGTTGATCACACTGACCATCAGTTCCAGGAGCGGGTTCACTTCCTCGGGCAGCAGCCCCAGGGTGATGCCGTTGAACAGGTACAGCGGCGCCATCACGCCGAGCATGCACACCAGGATGCGCCAGAAGTTGCCACGGACCATCTGGAAACTCTCGCGCATGGCCGCGACCGGGGCCATGCCGCGCAGCACCAGCAGGTATTCGGCGAACACCAGGTTGGTCATCACCCAGATGCCCGGGAGGATGAACAGCGAGATGCCGAACATGATCAGCAGCGAGCTGAGCGCCACCAGCAGGGCGAACGACGGCCACAGTTGCAGGGCGCGGGCCAGCAAGTTGCGCTTGAGCGGCTCGTGGCCGTCGCTGCGGGCATCGAGGTAGAGGATCAGCGCAGCGCTGTACAACGGGTAGAACAGCAGCCCGACCAGCAGGCCGTAGGTCATCGACGCATCCTTGCCCAGTTGGCCGTAGAGCAACTGGACGCACAGCGCCTCGAGGATCACCAGCGGCAGGCACAGCGCGGCGATGCTGACCAGGTGGCGGCGGAAGAAGTACAGGGAGTCGCGCAGAACAGTGAGCGGATTCATGGGTCGATTTCGAAGTCCAAAGCAGGCGTCACTTTAGCTCAGGGGCCGAACCTGAACAAAGTTTCATGGGCGGCTGCGGTTGAAAGCGCCATGCTTGTCCCAATCTTCACTGCAACCCGTATTACAGAGAGGTCGCCACATGAACCACGAAGAGCAAACCCTGATCGAAGGCCTGTTCGCCAGGCTGCGTCAGGCCGAGGCCGAAGGCGCGCCGCGCGATGCCCAGGCCCAGGCGCATATCGCCAGTCTGGTTCAGCAGCATGCGGCGGCGCCTTACTACATGGCCCAGGCGATCCTGGTCCAGGAAGCGGCGCTCAAGCGCATGGACGAGCAGAATCGCCAGCTCCAGGCCGAGCTGGCGCAGGCCAAGGCAGCCGCTAGCGCACCGGCCCCGCAGCAACAGGGCGGCGGCGGGTTCCTGTCGAGCCTGTTCGGGTCGTCCAGCCCGCGCCCGGCGGCTGCACCGGCTCCTGCGCCTGCGCCGTCGAGTGGTGGTGGCTGGCGCGATGGCCCGGGTGTGGCGCCGCAATCCAACTGGGGCGCACCGCCTGCGCCCCAAGCCGCACCGGCGCGCAGTGGCGCCAGCAGTTTCCTTGGCGGCGCCTTGCAGACTGCAGCCGGCGTGGCCGGTGGCGTGATGCTGGCGCAAGGTATCAGCAGCCTGTTCCATCACAATTCGCAGCCGGAGGAGATCGTCGAGGTCATCAAGGAAGAGCCGGCCCAGGTCAATGACCAGGGCGGCGGCTGGAATGATGACAGCCAGCGCTATGTGGCGGATGACAGCGGCAGCTATGGCGACGATGGTGGCGGGTTCTTCTCGGACGACGATTACGTCTGACTGAGAACTCCTGTGGGAGCGGGTTCACCCGCGATTGCAATGGTGACTTCACCACCGTAATCGCGGGTAAACCCGCTCCCACAGGGTTCGCGGTGTGCTTTCACCCCCTCCACACTGGCATACTGGGCCCCCTTTGCCACCCAAGGCCCGGTCTCGAAGGAGGGGTTCAGTGAAGAAAATCGCGTTGTTCGTCGATGTCCAGAACCTCTACTACACCGTGCGCCAGGCCTATGGCTGCCATTTCAACTACGCCGCTTTCTGGAAGGACGTGAGCCGTGACGGCGAGATCGTCGAGGCCTTTGCCTACGCCATCGACCGTGGCGACGCCAAGCAGCAGCAGTTCCAGCAGATCCTGCGCAACCTCGGTTTCACCGTGAAGCTCAAGCCCTATATCCAGCGTGCCGATGGCTCGGCCAAGGGCGACTGGGACGTGGGCATCACCCTCGATGTGGTGGACGCCGCGCCCCGGGTCGACCGGGTGGTGCTGGCTTCCGGCGACGGTGATTTCGACCTGCTCCTGGAGCGGGTGATCCAGCGCCATGGCGTCGAGGCGGTGGCCTATGGCGTCCCCGGCCTGACCGCCCATTCGCTGATCCGCGCCGCGTCCCGCTATGTCCCCATCGAAGGCGCGCTGCTGCTTAAACACTGAGGTTTTTTCGTGGAACGTATCGCTGTCATCGACTTTGAAACCACCGGCATCACCCCTGGCGCCGGCTGCCGCGCCACCGAGGTGGCAGTGGTGATGCTCGAGCGCGGGCGCATCGTCGAACGCTACCAGAGCCTGATGAACGCCGGCGTGCCGGTGCCTGCCTTCGTCGCCGGGCTGACCGGCATCACCACCGCCATGCTGCGCAGCGCGCCACCGGTGGACCGGGTGATGAACGAAGTGGCCGAGTTCGTCGGTGATACCCCGTTGCTGGCGCACAATGCGGCCTTCGACCAGAAATTCTGGGACTACGAACTGAGCCGCATCGGTCGCAACCGCAGCCAATCCTTCGCCTGTTCCTTGCTGTTGTCACGGCGCCTGCTGCCGGCGGCACCGAACCACAAGCTCGGCACCCTGACCCGCTGGGCCGGCCTGCCGGACACTGGCACCGCGCACCGGGCCATGGCCGACGCCGAGATGGCCGCGAACCTGCTGCAACACCTGGTCGGTGAACTGCGCCAGACCCACGGTATCCAGGAGCTGTCCCACGCCTTCCTGTGCCGCCTGCAGAAAGTCCCCGCCGCGAAGATCCGCGAAACCCTGGTCAAATACCGCTAGGCCTTCTTCTCCAGCTGCGCCAGGGGCACCCGCCGCTCCACGGCGCTGGAGAGGATGATCGAAGTCTTGCTGAAGCCGAACTGCGCCACCCGGTTGATCAGCTCTTCCAGCTCCGGCATCGAGCCCACCGCCGCCTGCATGATCACGCACGGATCACCGGTCACCCGGTGGCATTCGGTGAGCTGGGGAATCTGCGTCAGCGCTTCATAGGCCTGCTGGTTGCCGTGGCTGGCCAGGCGCAGTTCGATCACGCACTGGATCGGCAGGCCGATCTTGCTCATGTCTACTTTCGCCTGGTAGCCGGTGATCACCCCGCTGGCCTCGAGTTTCGCCACCCGCTCCGCGACTGCCGGCGCAGACAGGTTGACCGTGCGCGCCAGTTGGGCGAAGGAGGCGCGGCCGTTGTCGAGAAGGGCGGCGAGGAGCATGCGATCGTATTTGTCCATGGGCATCTTGTGAAAAAGAAGGAAAAGGCCTGGTAGATCCGTTTTTTCGAAAGTCCAGGTGCTTGATAAGCGTTTTTTGAAACTTAATTTTGCCAGTGAAGCTTTTTAAAATAGCGCCACAACTACTCGAATACGAGCTTTCCATGCCTGCCTCCCGTCGTTCTCCCTGGATGTTGATCGGTGCCTTCCTCGCCCTGTACCTGGTCTGGGGCTCCACCTACCTGGCCATTCGCATCGGCGTGGAGTCCTGGCCGCCGATGCTGATGGCGGGATTGCGCTTCATCATTGCCGGCGGATTGATGTACGGCTTCCTGCGCTGGCGCGGGGTGCCGGCGCCGACCTGGCAGCAATGGAAGGCCGCAGGGGCGATCGGTTTCCTCCTGCTCAGTTGCGGCAACGGCGGCGTGACGGTGGCCGAGCATGCCGGGGTCGCCTCGGGTGTGGCCGCGCTGGCGGTGGCCACCGTGCCGCTGTTCACCTTGCTCTTCGGCCTGTTCTGGGGCCATCGCAATACCCGTCTGGAATGGGCCGGGATCTTCCTGGGGCTGGTCGGCATCGCCTTGCTCAACCTGGGTTCCAACCTCCAGGCCAGCCCGATGGGCGCGGCGCTGATCCTGTTCGCCGCTGCGTCCTGGGCCTTCGGTTCGGTGTGGAGCAAGAGCCTGCCGCTGCCCCAGGGGCCGATGGCCAGTGCGGCGGAAATGCTGGTGGGCGGTGTGGTCCTGCTGGCCGGCAGTTTTTTCAGCGGCGAGCGCTTGACCCATATGCCCAGCGCCGCTGGTTGGGGCGCGCTGGCCTACCTGGTGGTGTTCGGTTCGATCATCGCCTTCAGCGCCTACATGTATCTGCTCAAGCATGTGCGCCCGGCGGCTGCCACCAGTTACGCCTACGTCAACCCGGCGGTGGCGGTATTGCTGGGAATCCTGTTCGCCGGTGAAGAGATCGGCGCCGAGGAATGCCTGGCCATGGCGGTGATCATCGGTGCCGTGGTGCTGATCGGTATTCCGCAGTGGCGCAAGACGCCGCAGGAGCCGGTGGTCGAGGGCGAGATGTCCGGGACTCGGTGATCCGGGGCCGAACAGGGTAGACTTCGCGCCATTGCACGAAGCCCCTGACGGTATTTCCATGACATTCGCCAAACTCGGCCTGATCGAACCGCTGCTGCGCGCCCTCGACGGCCTCAACTACAACACCCCCACGCCGGTCCAGGCCCAGGCGATCCCGGCCGTGCTGGCCGGCCGCGACCTGATGGCCGCAGCCCAGACCGGCACCGGCAAGACCGCCGGTTTCGCCTTGCCGCTGCTGCAGCGCCTGACCCTGGAAGGCGCCCAGGTCGCCGCCAACTCGGTGCGCGCCCTGGTGCTGGTGCCGACCCGCGAACTGGCCGAGCAGGTCCACGCGAATATCCGCGAATACGCCGAGCACTTGCCGCTGCGCACCTACGCGGTGTACGGCGGGGTCAGCATCAACCCGCAGATGATGAAGCTGCGCAAGGGTATCGACCTGCTGGTGGCGACCCCGGGCCGCCTGCTCGACCTGTTCCGCCAGAACGCGGTGAAGTTCAATCAGCTCCAGGCCCTGGTGCTGGACGAAGCCGACCGCATGCTCGACCTCGGGTTTGCCGAGGAACTGCGTTCGATCTACGCCGCCTTGCCGGTCAAGCGCCAGACCCTGCTGTTCTCCGCCACCTTCTCCGACGAGATCCGCCTGATGGCCGGGCAGATGCTCGCCAACCCGCTGAGCGTCGAAGTCAGCCCGCGCAACGTCACGGCGAGCACGGTGAAGCAGTGGATCGTCACTGTGGATAAAAAGCGCAAGGCCGAACTGTTCTGCCATCTGCTGCGCAAGCAGCGCTGGAGCCAGGTGCTGGTGTTCGCCAAGACCCGCAACGGCGTGGACCAGCTGGTCGAGCGTCTGCTGGGCATGGGCATCAATGCCGACGGCATCCACGGTGACCGTCCGCAGGCGACCCGCCAGCGTGCGCTGGACAGCTTCAAGGCGCGGGAAGTGCAGATCCTGGTGGCCACCGATGTGGCGGCGCGGGGGCTGGATATCGATGATTTGCCGCTGGTGGTGAACTTCGACCTGCCGATCGTGGCCGAGGACTATGTCCACCGTATCGGTCGTACTGGCCGGGCGGGAAATACCGGTGAAGCGATTTCCCTGGTATGTGCCGACGAAGTGCAGTTGCTCTCGGCGATCGAGACCCTGACCCGCAAGACCCTGCCGCGCCATGACGAGCCGGGCTTCGAGCCGGATCACCGGGTGCCGGTGACCGATGCCAGCGGGCAGATCCTGAAGAAGCCGAAAAAGCCGAAGAAGCCCAAGGCGGGCGGAGCCAAGGGCAGCCTGGGACGCTGGATGGACAGCGGTGACGCACCGGTGGCGCCGGCCAAGGCGGTGCGCAAGGTACCGTCGTTCAATACCGGGCCGAAAAAGCGCAAGCCCTGAGATTGTGGCTGTGCTTTAGGGCCTCATCGCGGGTGAACCCGCTCCCACACTGACTGCGCCGTCCTTGTGGGAGCGGGTTCACCCGCGATGAGGCCGGTACAGCCAATCCATCAATCCCTGCCAAGCCACTCCAGCACCGCCAACCCGGCCCTCATGCCACTGGCAAAACAGGCCGTCAGCAGATATCCCCCGGTGGGCGCCTCCCAGTCCAGCATCTCCCCGGCACAGAACACACCGGGCACCTGCTTGAGCATCAACCCTTCGTCCATCGCCTCGAAGCGCACCCCGCCAGCGGTACTGATCGCCTCATCCAGCGGTCGCGCACGCACCAGTACGATGGGCAGGGCCTTGATCGCCGCCGCCAGCTTCTGCGGATCGGCGAATAACTCCGGGCCGGTCAGCTCGCGCAGCAGCGAGGCCTTCACCCCGTCGAGCCCCAGTTGCCCGTGAAGATGTTTCGCCATCGACCGCGATCCACGCGGCTTGCTCAACGCAGCAGCAATCTTGTCCACAGCCTTGTTCGGCAGCAGGTCCAGCAATAGCGTGGCCTGGCCGTCACGGTTGATGGTTTCGCGAATCTGCGACGACCAGGCATAGACCAGGCTGCCTTCCACCCCGCCTTCGGTCAGGACGAACTCGCCCAGTCGCGGTGCCTGCCCCGGCAGGCTCAAGGCGATGTTCTTCAACGGTGCCCCGGCGAATTTCTGCTTGAGCAGCTCGCTCCAGGCCGCGACTTCGAAGCCGCTGTTGGCCGCCTGCAATGGGGCGATGTCCACGCCCCGTTCGGTCAGCCAGGGTAGCCAGGCGCCGTCCGAGCCCAGGCGCGCCCAACTGCCACCGCCGAGGGCGAGGATCGTGGCGTCAGGCCGGATCGCCAGCTCACCCTGTGGATAACCAATCCGCAGCGCGCCTTCGTCGTTCCATCCGAGCCAGCGGTGCCGGGTGTGGATAACTACTCCGGCGTCGCGCAGGCGCTTGAGCCAGGCACGCAATAGCGGTGCTGCCTTCATGTCGGTGGGAAAAACCCGACCCGACGTACCGACGAAGGTCGTTATCCCCAACCCATGAATCCACTTCCGCAAGGCATCGGCATCGAAGCCCTGCAGCAACGCGCCGATCTCGCCGCTGCGCTCGGCGTAACGGGAGACGAAATCCGCGTAGGCTTCGGAGTGGGTGATATTCATCCCGCCCACCCCGGCCAGAAGGAACTTGCGCCCCACCGAAGGCATGGCGTCGTACAGATCGACTCGGACCCCGGCCAGGGCCAGGACTTCGGCCGCCATCAGGCCGGCGGGGCCGCCGCCGATAATGGCGACGTGGGCAGGGACGGTGGTGCGGGAATCGGTCATGGTGGCGGCAGGCTGGGGATAAGTAGGCCGCGCATTCTACCCGAGGCGAGGCGGGCAGGGCACTGTACAAAAAACGATCAAGCGCCGCGCAGCCCCGGTTTCACGGGGGCGGAAGGGCTTTCCCGCAGGTTATCCACAAGCGGTTCCACAGTCATTGTGGGTAATCCAGCACCCGTTGCGCGCTGTGATGGAGGATGCCGTGGCGTCGGGCCAGGGCCTCGCGGTCCTTGCTGTAGCCGCCGCCGATCACCCCGACCACCGGGATATCCCGGCCCAGGCAGTGACGCAGTACGCAGGTATCACGGGCAGCGACGCCGGCATCGGTCAGTTGCAAATAGCCGAGGGCGTCGTCCTTGTGCACATCGACCCCGGCGTCGTACAGCACCAGGTCTGGCTGGTACAGCGGCAGCAGGTAGTTCAGGGCGTCATCGACGATCTTCAGGTATTCGCTATCGCCCATGCCCCGGTGCAGCGGGATATCCCAGTCGCTGCGGGCCTTGCGGACCGGGAAATTCTGCTCGCAGTGCAGGGATACGGTGATCGCGTCCGCGGTGTGTTCGAGGATCCGCGCCGTGCCGTCGCCCTGGTGCACGTCGCAATCGAAGATCAGCACGCGGTGCACCCGTCCGGCTTCCAGCAGGTAATGGCTGATCACCGCCAGGTCGTTGAAGATGCAGAAGCCTGCCGGATGATCGTAATGGGCATGGTGGGTACCGCCGGCCAGGTGGCAGGCGATGCCGTGCTGCAGCGCCAGTTCGGCGGCCAGCAGCGAACCGCCCACCGCGCGCACGGTGCGCCGGGCCAGCGCTTCGCTCCAGGGCAGGCCAAGGCGACGCTGGTCCTCGCGGGACAGTTCGCCGTTCATGTAGCGCTCGATATAGGCGCGATCATGGGCCAGGGCGAGGATGTCGTTGGGACAGATGTCCGGGCGATGCAGCTCGGCATCGGTCGTCAGGCCGCTGGCGATCAGGTGGTCGTGCAGCAGGCGGAACTTGTCCATCGGGAAGCGGTGCCCGGCGGGGAATTCCGGACTGTAGTCATCGTGGTAAACAAGAGGCAGGCGCATGGCGGGTCCGGCGATGGGTACCGGGTGATCTTGCCCGATGAGGGCCGGGCGTAGCCAGCATTGCCTGCCTACGCTGTAGACTGCGAGGCCATGGACCCTGGAGCCATCGATGACGCAGATTCTCGAGCTGGAAAGCGCGCGCCTGGTGCTGCGCCAATGGCAGGACGACGACCTTAAGGAATTCGCTGCGCTGTGCGCCGACCCGCAGGTGATGCGCTATTTCCCCGCACCCCTGAGCCGGCTGGAAAGCGCCGCGCTGATCGGCAAGATCCGCGGGCATTTCGCCGAATACGGCTATGGCTTGTGGGCGCTGGAGCGCAAGGACACCGGGGCCTTCATCGGCATGACCGGCCTGCTCAACGTTGGCTTCGACGCCGCTTTCACCCCGGCGGTGGAGATCGGCTGGCGCCTGGCCCGTCGCCATTGGGGCCTGGGCTTCGCCAGCGAGGCGGCCTGGACCTGCCTGCGCTGTGCCTTCGCCCAGCTCGGCCTGGAGGAAGTGGTGTCGTTCACCACCCGCGAGAACCTAGCTTCGCAGAAGGTCATGCAGGCCATCGGCATGCAGGCAGACCCCGCCGGCGACTTTGAGCACCCTAAACTCGAACCCGGCCACCCGCTGCGTCCCCACGTGCTGTATCGCATCGACCGGGCCCAATGGCAGGCCACCTTGCGCGGCTGAACCCGCGAATATTCGGACAAACCCTGTATCATTTGCCGCCTGGGCCTTGCTTTGGAGAATCTCGAATGAGCCATGTGTTGGACGATCTGGTCGATCTGTTGAGTCTGGAAGCGATCGAGGAAAACCTCTTCCGCGGTCGTAGCCAGGACCTGGGCTTCCGCCAGCTCTATGGCGGCCAGGTACTCGGCCAGTCGCTTTCGGCGGCGAGCCAGACGGTCGAGGAGGCGCGCCACGTGCATTCCCTGCATGGCTACTTCCTGCGTCCGGGCGATGCCAGCATGCCGGTGGTCTACTCGGTAGACCGCGTGCGTGACGGCGGCAGCTTCAGCACCCGGCGCGTCACCGCGATCCAGAAGGGCCACCCGATCTTCACCTGCAGCGCCTCGTTCCAGTACGACGAGGAAGGCTTCGCGCACCAGGGCCAGATGCCCGAGGTGGTGGGCCCGGAAAACCTGCCGTCGGAAGTCGAGCTGGCGCGCTCCGTGGCCGACCGGCTGCCGGAACACATCCGCGACAAGTTGCTGTGCGCCAAGCCCATCGAGGTGCGTCCGGTCACCGAGAAGGACCCGTTCAATCCCAAGCCCGGCGACCCGGTGAAGTACGCCTGGTTCCGCGCCGACGGCACCCTGCCGGACTCCCAGGCGTTGCATAAGTACATGCTGGCCTACGCCTCCGATTTCGGCCTGCTGACCACTTCGCTGATGCCCCATGGCAAGTCGGTGTGGCACAAGGACATGCAGATCGCCAGCCTCGACCACGCCCTGTGGTTCCACGGCAACCTGCGCGCGGACGAGTGGCTGCTGTATGCGATGGACAGCCCCTGGGCCGGCAATGGCCGCGGTTTCTCCCGGGGCAGCATCTTCAACCGCGCCGGGCAACTGGTGGCCTCGTCCTGCCAGGAAGGGCTGATCCGTCACCGCAAGGACTGGGCATGAGCCTCAAGGACATTCGCCACTGGGTGTTCGACATGGACGGCACCCTGACCGTGGCCGTGCATGACTTCGCCGCGATTCGCCAAGCGCTGGGCATTCCGCCGGAGGACGACATCCTCACCCACCTTGCCGCCTTGCCTGCCGAAGAAGCGCAAGCCAAGCACGCCTGGCTGCTGGAGCACGAGCGCGACCTGGCGATTGCCTCGAAACCTGCGGAAGGTGCGGTGGAACTGGTGCGGGAACTGGCCGGGCGTGGCTATCAACTGGGTATCCTGACCCGCAATGCGCGGGAACTGGCCCATGTGACGCTGGACGCCATCGGCGTGGCGGACTGCTTCCCGGTGGACAGCATACTCGGGCGAGACGAGGCCCCGCCCAAGCCGCATCCGGGCGGCCTGCTGAAACTGGCCGAGGCCTGGGCGGTGCAGCCGGCTGACATGGTGATGGTCGGCGACTATCGTTTCGATCTGGACTGTGGCCGCGCGGCGGGTACGCGCACGGTGCTGGTGAACCTGCCGGACAATCCCTGGCCGGAACTGGCGGACTGGCATGCGGCGGATTGCCGGGCGTTGCGGGTCCTGCTCGGATATTGATCCTGAAGACTCTTGTGGGAGCCGGCGTTGCCGGCGATGAGGCCCGATCGGGCACCGGCTGTGTCCAGACTGGCCTCATCGCCGGCAACGCCGGCTCCCACAGGTTTCTCACAAGCCGAACTATCACCTACTCCCAGGAGAACCCCATGAGCAAAGCCATTTACGTTCAACCCGGCGGCGGCTACGACAAGGTCGGCCTGGGCAGCGCGGAAGCCGCAGCTCCGGCCGCCGGCGAGATCACCGTGCGCCTGCACGCCAACTCCCTCAACTATCACGATTTCGCCGTGGTCAGCGGTATGTGGGGCCCGAGCGCACCGCGTATCCCCATGGCCGACGGCGCCGGCGAGGTGATCGCGGTGGGCGAGGGGGTCAGCGAGTTCGCCGTGGGCGATTCGGTGGTCAGCACCTTCTTCCCTGACTGGCTCGATGGCGAGCCGCTGGTGGAAGGCTTCGCCACGGTGCCGGGCGACGGTATCGATGGCTATGCGCGTGAGCTTGTGACCGCCCGTGCCACCTCCTTCACCCGCGCACCCAAGGGCTACAGCCATGCCGAGGCTTCGACGCTGACCACCGCCGGCCTTACCGCCTGGCGTGCGCTGATGGCCGATGACTCGCTCAAGCCGGGCGATACCGTGCTGGTGCAAGGTACCGGCGGCGTCTCGATCTTCGCCCTGCAGTTCGCCAAGGCGGCGGGCGCTACGGTGATCGCCACGTCGTCCAGCGACGAGAAGCTGGAGCGCCTGAAGACCCTCGGCGCTGATGAAGTGATCAACTACCGCAGCACGCCGAACTGGGGCGAGAAGGTGCGCGCCCTGACCGATAACCGTGGCGTGGACCATGTGATCGAAGTGGGCGGCCCGGCGACCCTCGAACAATCCATGATCGCCGCGCGGATTGGCGGGCATGTTTCGCTGATCGGCATCCTGACCGGAGTCGCCGGGCAGTTGCCGCTGGTGCAGGCGCTGGTCCGGCAGATCCGCTTGCAGGGCGTGCTGGTGGGCAGCCGTGCGCAGCAGCAGGCGATGATCCGGGCGATCGATGCCAATGGCCTGCGCCCGGTGATCGACAAGGCGTTCGAGCTGGAGCAGATCGTCGAGGCGTTCCGTTACCAGGAAAGCAACCGGCACTTCGGCAAGATCTGCCTGAGCTTCTGATCCGCAATCCGAATGAACCCCGAGGCGTCTGCCGTGCCCAATGCAAACAGCCAAACGGGAGACAGCCTATGGAACACGGACATTTGTGGATCACCCTCGCGGTGTTGCTGGCGGTGCTCGAGGTCTGGGCCATCAAACGCATCATCGGCAGCCCGGCGCGGGCTGAGAACAAGATGATGTGGATCGTCTTCGTGGTCTTTGTGCCGGTGATCGGCCTGATCGCCTGGGGACTGAGCGGGCCCAAGTCGCGACCCGGCGTACCCCTGTCCAAGGAAGGCTGACCAGGTCAGGCGAGCAGCCGCTCGCCGAACAGCACGGCGGCGATGGCAATCATCGCCAGCCCGGACAGGCGGCTGACATTGCGTGCCGCCGCCGGCCGGGCCTGCAACACGCTGCGAGCGCTATAGCCGACCAGCAGGTAGATGATCCCGCAGCTCAGCAGATGCAGCAGGCCAAGGGCAAGGATCTGGCCCGGCACCGGCCAACTGGACAGCGGATCGGTGAACTGCGGCAGCAGCGCCAGGAACAGCAGGAACACCTTGGGGTTCAGCCCGCTGACGCAGAACCCGCGCAACACCCAGCGCGACCATGACTCCGCCTTGTCCTCGCCGGCCGAGGGCGTCGAAGGCTTCCATAGCATGTTCACGCCCATCCACAGCAAGTACGCGGCGCCGACCAGGGTCATCACCGACAGTGCCGCCGGGTTGCTGGCCAATAGCGCTCCGGCGCCCGCCGCGACGATCAGCGTCGCCAGCAGATGCCCTGCCAGTAATCCGGCCACCGCCGGTACCACCCAGCGTCCGCGGATTCCGGCGGAGATGACGTAGGCCCAGTCCACGCCCGGGGTAATCACGAACAGAAACGACACCGCCCAAAAGGCGGCCAGGACACTGACAGTCATCGGAAACTCCCCGGGATTTGCGCTGAAGATGTCTTCAGAAGACTACGCAAGCGCTGCGGGAATTATCTTTCGTATATCCTCCGGGTTCGCCCTGAATGTGGAAGATCCTTCCTGATGGACCGTATTGATCGAAAGATTCTTGCCGAGCTGCAACGGGATGGCCGGCAATCCCTGACCGAACTGGCCGAGCGGGTCGGCCTCAGCCTCTCACCCTGTCATCGACGGGTGCGGGCGATGGAGGAGTCGGGGGTGATCCAGGGGTATCGCGCGTACCTGTCGCCGACCGAGCTGGGGCTCAATTTCGCCGCGATCGTTTTCGTGACCTTGCGTGAAGGGCACCAGCAGGCGGTGCATGCCTTCGAGGCGGCGCTGCCGGAGATTCCACAGATCCTCGAAGCCCAGCGTCTGTTCGGCGACCCGGACTACATGCTGCGCATCGTCACCCGCGATCTGCCGGCATTCCAGCAGCTCTACGACGAGCATCTGGCACGCTTGCCGAACGTGCAGCGCTTGAGTTCGACGCTGGTGATGAAGCAGGTGATCCAGGGGCGGGCGTTGCCGTTATGAGCCGGTACCGTTTCGAGGCTGACCGCGGCCCTGTGGGAGCGGGTTCATCGGACCGCCGAACCGCCGCCATTACGGTAGTGGATTCACCATAGCAATCGCGGCGGTTCGGCGGTCCGATGAACCCGCTCCCACAGGGTCCGTGCAAATCAAAGAGTTATGTTTTGTTCTTCGGACCGGCCTCAGAAGTGCGCTTTCACCAGCAGGCTGATCGCGCTCTGGTTCGTTCCGCCCAGCACTTCCTGGCCCAGGTAGCTGTCGTGGCTGATCCCGTATTTGTCGCTCCAGTAGTCATACTCCACCCCGACATAGAACTTCTCGCCCCAGCCCATGGCCTTGGCCAGGTCGTACTTGATCTGCGGGTTGAAGTGGAAGTTGGCGTGGTAGCTCTTGTCGTTGTCCACCACCCAGTCGATGAAGCCGTCGATGACTACGTTGGAATTGCCCACCGGCACGGTGTAGCTCCACACCGGGGTGATCTGCCAGACACCCTTGCCGTCACGCTTGCCATCCGGCGTGCGCAGGTAGGTGTTGAGCTGGAAGTAGTCGAAGCCGGGGATGTTCAGGTCCACTGCGGGGCCGATCAGATAGGTATCGACATCGTCCTCGCCGAATTCATAGGTGGCCGAGAGCAGCACGTCCTTGATCGGGCCGAACGACAGGTCGGTGCCGCTGATCTTGCCGAACGACAGGCGCGGGCTGAACTCGCCGTAGAAGCTGTGGCCGTCGCCCGCGCCGTTGGTGGCCTCGGTGTTGTACTTGATGCCGTCGACGAAGAAGAACAGGTCGCCGAAACTCCAGCCGCTGGCGTGCTCGAAGGTGACGGTCTGCTGCTTCGGCGGATCGACCTTGAAGTCGATGCCGTTGAGGTAGGTGAGGCTGTTGTCCTGCCACAGCAGAAGGTCGCCGGCCAGGGCCTGACCGGTTGCCAGCACGCCGCCCGCCAGCAGCATGGAAGTAGTGGTGCGGATCATCGAAAGCTCCTGATTTCTTGTGTTTTTCAAGGGGTGAACCTGTCGTGTTGGTCAGGCTTTCTCGATAGAGCAGGAAGGGTGCCAATTCCTGTCCGGATGGACAGAAATCGTAATAATTTCGTTGGCCCGGCGTTTTTCGCAGCCTGTAAACGCACGACGCCGCGCAACCATAGGGTTGCGCGGCGTCGTGGCTGGCGAAGGTGCTTCAGGATGGCGCGTCGTCGCGCCATCACGGGGCCTGGTTGCGGATCAGGCCTGGGCTTCCTCGCGGCGGTAGGCGTAGGTATCGGCGAAGCGCGAGAGCATGTAGGCGCTGCACGAAACGGCCGGGTAGCGGGCCGGGTTGTCCTGGCCGGAACAGTTCGGCAGGCAGCTGATTTCCGTATCCGGATGGGGCTCGGCGAAGAACGGCATGGAGTAGCGGTCCACCCCTAGCGGGCTGATCACCCGATGCGGCGTGGACTTGTAACGGTCATTGCTCCAGCGCGCCATCATGTCGCCAATATTGACCACGTAGGTGCCCTCGATGGGCGGCGCGTCGATCCATTCGCCGTCCAGGCTCTGCACCTGCAAGCCGCCCGCGTTGTCCTGGTACAGCAAGGTCACGCAGCCGTAGTCGGTATGCGCCCCGGCGCCCTGCTGGTCGGCGCTGCTGGCGCTCTGGCGCGGCGGGTAGTGGATCATGCGGAACACGCTGATCGGCTCGGCGAAACGCCGGTCGAAGAAATCCGCCTCGATGCCCAGCGCTTCGGCCATCGCTCGCAGCAGGGTCAGGGACAACTGGTGCATGTCCTGGTAATGCTGTTGCAGCAGTGTTTCCCAGCCGGGGATATCCGGGTGGCGGTTGGGGCCGCGCAGCGGTTTTTTCGCCAGCACGTCGGGGTGCTGCGCGTCCATGTGGAAACCCATGTCGAAGGTTTCCTTCAGGTCGCTCGGGCGGCTCGGGTCCAGCTGCTCGGTGGCGATGGCGCCGTAGCCGCGGTGATGGGCGCTTTGGGTGATGTCGATTCGCAGTTTCTCTTCGACCGGGCGGGCGAAGAAGTCCTCGGCGATGGCCTTGAGTTCGGCGATGCGTGACGCTGCGATCGGGTGTCCCTTGATGTAGTAGAAACCCCATTGCCGGCAGGCGGCGTCGATCTGCCTGGCCACGGTCTGGCGGGCGGCGGGATCGTCCTGGTACAGCGGGGTGATGTCGATGATCGGCAGGGTGTTCATGAATGGCTCCGGGAAGGACGGACCGCACCAGGGTGTGGTCCGCAGTGCTGCGAGTCTTCTCGTACCCAGGCAGCGAAGAGGCCGGCGGGGCCGGCCTTGTGCGCGGTTCTCATGGGAGGGACGGCGGCACATGGGCGGGCGGGAGCGGCGCTCCCGCCTGGCGATCACTTCGGCAGTTGCGCGGTGATGCCTTTGACGTAGTAGTTCATGCCGGCCAGTTCCGCATTGGTGGCCACCTTGCCTTCAGGGATCTTGACGGCGCCGGCCTGGTCGAGGATCGGGCCGGTGAAGGGGTGGAACGAGCCGTCCTTGATGCTGGCGATGATCTGCTCGGCGCCGCTTTTCACGTCGGCCGGGACCAGGTCGCTGATCGGCAGTTCGACGGTGCCGTCGGCCAGGCCACCCCAGTAGTCCTGCGACTTCCAGGTACCGTCCATGACCGCCTGGGTGCTCTTGATGTAATGCGGGCCCCAGTTGTTGACGATGGAGGTCAGCACCGCTTTCGGCCCGAAGTGGGCCATGTCCGACGCGTAGCCCACGGCATAGACGCCACGGCGTTCGGCGGTCTGGATCGGTGCCGGGCTGTCGGTGTGCTGGAACAGCACGTCGACGCCCTGGTCGATCAGGGCGTTGGCGGCGTCCGCCTCCTTGCCTGGATCGAACCAGGAGTTGACCCACACCACCTTGATCTCGGTGCCCGGGTTGTATTTGTCCAGGGCCAGCTGGATGGCGTTGATGTCGCGCAGCACTTCCGGGATCGGGAAGGAGGCGACGTAGCCGATCTTTTTCGTCTTGGTCATCTTCGCCGCGAGGTAACCACCGACATAGCGACCTTCATAGGACGTGGCCAGGTAGGTGCCAAGGTTCTTGTCCTGCTTGTAGCCGGTGGCGTGTTCGAAGGTGACTTTCGGGAACTGCTTGGCGACCTTGGCGGTGGGGTTCATGTAGCCGAAGGAGGTGGCGAAGACCAGGTCATAGCCGCCCTTGGCCATGTTGCGGATGACCCGCTCGGCGTCGGCGCCTTCCGGTACGTTCTCGACGAAGCTGGTGTCGATCTTGTCACCGAACTGCTTGATCAGCGCCTGGCGGCCCTGTTCATGCTGGTAGGTCCAGCCGTGGTCGCCGATCGGGCCGATGTAGACGAAACCGACCTTCAACGGATCGGCGGCGGAGGCGGACAGTGCGGTGCTCAGGCCGATGGCGGCGGCCAGGGTGCGCAGCAGGTTCTTGCTTTTCTTCTGTTGCATCGGGGGTGGGCTCCTGTGGGTCTTTTCTAATGGCCGTGTCGGGCTTTTCTGGGTAGTGCAAAACGTCAGTGCAAAAAGCTGACCATGTGGGCAAAAAATGGTGTTTTGCGGGGTTGGCTGGCTGGGTGGTGATTTCAGGGAACTGGAGTGGTGCGTCAGTGAGTCCGGGTCGCCCATCGCTGGTGCGCCGCTGCACCCTGTGGGAGCGGGTTCACCCGCGATGGCGTCGGTGAATTCACCACCGTAATCGCGGGTGAACCCGCTCCCACAGGGGCCGTGTCACGGCTGCTGCTTCACCGTCCACCCTTCCAGGGTTGCCCCAGCGACACCGGTGCATACAAGCGGGTCTTGATCGCATCCCGCGACAGCACCACCAGCACCAGGATGGTCGCGACATAGGGCAGCATCGCCAGCAGGTTGGCCGGGAAGCTCACGCCGATGCCCTGGGCCACCAGGTGCAGGATGCTGGCGAGGCCGAACAGGTACGCCCCCAGCAGCACGCGGAACACCCGCCAGCTGGCGAACACCACCAGGGCAAGCGCAATCCAGCCACGCCCGGCGGTCATGTTCTCGGCCCACATCGGGGTGTAGGCGAGCGACAGATAGCCACCGGCCAGGCCGGCCATGGCGCCGCCGAACAGGACCGCCAGGGTTCTCACCCGCAGCACGGGCAGGCCCATGGCACTGGCGGCATCCGGGTTTTCACCCACAGCCTGCAGCACCAGCCCGGTACGACTTTTCAGCAGCACCCAGGCGATCAGGATGAAGAGCAGGAAGGACAGGTAGACCAGCACATCCTGGTTGAACAGCATGTGGCCCACGATCGGCAGTTCCGACAGCAGCGGGATCGCCACCGGCTCGAAGCCGGTCAGCGGCTTGCCGACCCAGGCGGAGCCGACGAAGGACGACAGGCCCACGCCGAAGATGGTCAGGGCCAGCCCGGTTGCCACCTGGTTGGCCTGGCAGCCCAGCGCTACCAGGGCGAACAGCGCCGACAGCAGCATGCCGGCCAGGCAGGCCATCAGGACGCCGAGCCACAGGTTGCCGGTGGCGAAGGCGGCGATGAAGCCCGCCACCGCGCCGAACAGCATCATGCCTTCCTGGCCCAGGTTGAGTACGCCGCTCTTTTCGCAGACCAGCTCGCCTAGGGCGACCAGCAGCAGCGGTGTGCCGCAGCGCACCATGGCGTAGAGAATGTTGCCAAGCAGATCGGGATCCATAATCGAAACCTCAGCCCGCGCGCCATTGGCGCGGGTAAACGAAAAGTCAGTCGGAGTCAGGCATTCGCCGGTTCGGGCAGGCGCACGGGCTGGCGCCTGCCCAGCTTGAGGCGCGGCCGGTAAAGGATCAGCACGTCGCAGGCGAGCAGGTAGAACAGCATCATTCCCTGGAACAGCCCGGTCAGGGACTGCGGCAGGTTGAGGCTCATCTGCGCGTTTTCACCGCCCAGGTAGAGCAGCGCCATCAGCAGCCCGGCGACGAGGATGCCGAGGGGATTGAGGCGGCCGAGAAAGGCCACGGTAATGGCGGCATAGCCGTAGCTTGGCGACACCTGCGGCACCAGTTGGCCGATCGGTCCGCTGACTTCGCTGACCCCGGCCAGCCCAGCCAGGCCGCCACTGATCAGCAACGCCAGCCAGACCAGGCGCTTCTCGCGGAAACCGACGAATCCGGCAGCGCGCTGGTCGAGGCCGAGCACCTTGATCTGGAAGCCGAGGAAGCTCTTGTGCAGCAGCACCCACACCGCCACCAGGGCGAGCAGGACGAAGTACAGGCCGATATGCACCCGGCCATCCTCGAACAGCGCCGGCAGGCGGCTGGCATCGCCGAACATCGCCGACTGCGGGAAGCTGAAGCCGTCCGGATCCTTGAGCGGACCGTGGACGAAGAACAGCAGCAGGTTCAGGGCGATGTAGTTGAGCATGATGGTGGTGAGGATCTCGTTGGCGTTGAAGTGCGTGCGCAGCCACGCCGCGAGCGCTCCCCACAAGGCCCCGGCGAGCGTCCCGGCGAGCAGGACCCAGAGCAGCGCCCAGCGGCTGTCCCAGTCGATGATCTGGATGGCCAGGGCACTGCCGGCCAGGGCGCCCATCAGCAACTGGCCTTCGGCGCCGATGTTCCAGATCCGTGCCTGGTAGGCCACCGCCAGGCCCAGGGCGCACAACAGGATCGGCAGAGCCTTGAGCAGCAGTTCGGAGAGGCCATAGAGATCGCTGACCGGCTCGATCAGCAGGGTGTGGAAGGTTGGCAGCGGGTCATGCCCGAGCGCGCTGAACAGCAGCGCTCCGCTGAGCAGGGTCAGCAGCCCGGCGAGCAGGGGCGACAGCAGGAGCATGGCGCGGGACTGCCGGGTACGGGGTTCAAGGGATAGCAACATGGCAGGCTTCTCGTCAGGCAGCGTCTTGCGTGGTGTCGAACTGGCCGGCCATCCAGCCGCCGACCTCCACGGTATGGGTTTCGGCGGTGGCCTTGAGCGGCGACAGGCGACCGCTGCACAGGGCGCCGATGCGGTCGCTGATCTGGAACAGTTCGTCGAGGTCTTCGGAGATCACCAGGATTGCCGCGCCGGCATCGCGCAGGGCGATCAGCGCACGGTGGATCGCCGCGGCGGCACCTACATCGACGCCCCAGGTCGGGTGCGCGGCGACCAGCAGTTTCGGGTTCTGCAGGATCTCGCGGCCGAGGATGAATTTCTGCAGGTTGCCGCCGGAAAGGCTGCGCGCCGTGGTCTGGGCATCCGGCGTCTTCACTGCGAAGCGCTCGATGATCCGCTCGGCCAGCTCCAGCACCTTGCCCGAGCGGATCAAGCCGCGGCTGACCAGGCCTTGCTGGAAGGCGGTGAGCAGGGCGTTGTCGGCCAGGCTCATATCCGGAACGGCGCCGTGGCCGAGGCGTTCGGCGGGAACGAAGGCCAGGCCAAGGGCGCGACGGGCGTCGGGATAGAGGTTGGCCATGGGCTGGTTATCGAGGGTGATGCGTTCGCGCTCGCCGGCCGGCAGGCGGGTTTCGCCGCTGAGCAGCGCCAGCAACTCGTCCTGGCCATTGCCGGCGACCCCGGCGATACCGACGATCTCGCCGCTGCGCACTTCAAGGCGCAGGTGTTCGAAGGAGGTGCCGAAGGGGTCCTTGTTGCGCCAGGTCAGGTCGTCTACCCGCAGGCGCGGCAGCTGGCCTGCGCTTTTCGGGTAGCTGGCCTCCAGCCCCTCGGCGTCGCCGACCATCAGCCGCGCCAGTTGCAGGTCGCTGCATTCGGCCGGTACGCAATCCCCCGAGACCCGGCCGCCGCGCAACACCGTGGCGCTGTGGCAAAGGGCGCGGACCTCGTTGAGCTTGTGGCTGATGAACAGGATCGAACAGCCCTCTGCGGCCAGGGCGCGCAGGGTGATGAACAGCTCGTCGACTTCCTGGGGCGTCAGCACCGAGGTCGGCTCGTCGAGGATCAGCAGCTTGATGTCCTGCATCAGGCAACGAACGATCTCGACCCGCTGGCGCTCGCCGATGGACAGGCTGTGCACCAGGCGCTCCGGTTCCAGGCCCATGCCGTAGCGCCGGGAGACCTCGCGGATGCGCGGCGCCAGTTGCCCTGGCGTACCCGCTTCGCGGCCCAGGGCCAGGGCAATGTTCTGTGCGACGGTCAGGGTCTCGAACAGGGAGAAATGCTGGAACACCATGCCGATCCCCAGCCGGCGGGCCTGGGCCGGATCGCGCACCTGCACGGGCTGGCCCTCCCACAGCACCTGGCCGGAGTCGGGGGCGGTGACGCCGTAGATGATCTTCATCAGGGTGCTCTTGCCCGCGCCGTTCTCGCCGAGCAGGGCATGGATTTCACCGCCGCCGATACGCAGGTCGATGCGGTCGTTGGCCAGGGTGCCGGGGTAGCGCTTGGTAATGGCGCGTAGCTCCAGGCGCAGGGGGAATTCGGACATGGGACTGCTCGGGGATCAGTGTGTTGAGCAGCTTGCAAAGCAAAAACATGGCCAAGTGGTCAGATTATTACTGGAGGGGCCGGGGTAAAGGGGTTGTGGGTTTGTAGGAAGGTGGTTTGGAAGGGGGCAGGAAGGGGAGAGTGATTGGTTTTGGGGCGGGTGGGGGCATCAAACTGGTGCGGTGACTTTGACGGCCTCATCGCCGGCAACGCCGGCTCCCACAGGGTGCGCGAACACCGCCGGACCTTGTGGGAGCCGGCGTTGCCGGCGATGAGGCCTTCAGTGCATGAGCATCTTCAACCCCCACAAGGCCCCCATCCCCACCGCCAGGGTCAGCACGGTATTGCGGGTTTTCCACGCCACCAGCGCCGCCAGCACCGCCGCCGGAATCTGCGGATTGCCCAGCACGAAATCCCCGTGCCCTTCCGGATACACCACCGCCGGCAGCACCAGCGCCGCCAGTACGCTGGCCGGCACATAGGCCAGCGCCCGGCTCACCAGCGGCGGCACACGCAGGTTGCCGTACAGTTCGACGAAGGACAGGCGCAAGGCAAAGGTCCCCACCCCGACGGCCAGGAAAAGTCCCCACAAGGCCAGGTCGCTCATTGGCTTTCTCCTTCTGCTCGATAGTCCGTTTCCGACGCTTTCCTGCGCAGGCTTTCCGTGACCACCCCAGCAACCACTCCGCCGATCGACGCCGTCACCAGCCCGAGGTTGTACGGCAGATCCACCGCCGCCACGGCAATCCCGCCGCCGACGATGGCCGCCACCAGCGCCGGGATATTGCGGATCCCAGGCACCAGCAAGGCGAGGAACGACAGGGGAATGGTGAAACCCAGCGACCAGCTTTCCGGAATGCTCCCACCGACGAATACGCCTGCCACTACCGACAGGTTCCACGCCAGCCACATGGCCGCTGCCGTGCCCGCGTAGTAGTGATAGCCATAGCGCCCCAGCTCGCCGGACGACAGTCTCAAGACGCACAGCGCGTAGGCCTGGTCGGAAAGCATGTACGACAGCGGCCAGGTCCAGCGCCGTGGCAACGCGTGCAGATAGGGCGCCAGCGAGGCGCTGTACATGATGAAGCGCAGGTTGATGATCAGCGCCGTGGCGACGATCGCCACCGGCAGCACGCCGCCCTGGATCAGTTGCAGGGCAACCATCTGGGCCGAGCCGGAATAGAACAGCAGGGTCATGCCGATGGCCATGGTCGGGCTCATGCCCATCTTGACTGCCATGACACCGGTGACCAGGCCGAAGGGGATGACGCCGGGCGTGAGGGGCAGCAAGGCACGGACGCCCGCGCCAAAGGCTGCACGGCCGGAGGGGTAAGGCATTTCGCCTCCTTGTTATAGGTTTTGTATGACAGACGCATCCGTCTGCATCGCGGGATAGAGTGTAGGGCTTCTCGGTTGTCGCCGACGAGCCGGACGTCCTGCCTATGCAGGATTGGCTGATTGCCCGGGGCAGCCATCACGGACGAAAAACGCAGCATGCGGACAGATCGCGCCGGCATTTTCCTATGCTGGGGTTTTGTAATATCCAGTCACAACGCTCTGAAGATAGTAGCCGCTTCACTTCCCTGAAAGAGGCTACGCCGTGTTGCTCCGTGTCCTGTTTTCCCTGTCCGCCCTCAGCCTGTCCATCGCCGCCCAGGCCGCCGGGACCTACGACCTCGACACCCCGCGCCTGACCGGTATCGACAACTTCCGCGATATCGCCGGTACCACGACGGCCTACACCACGGTCAATGACGGCACGATGCGTTCGGGCGTGTTCTATCGCTCCAATGCCCTGACCCCGACGGCGTCGGACCTGGCTACGTTGAATACCCTCGGCATTTCCAATGTCTACGACCTGCGCACCCCAAGCGAGATCGCCGCGACCCCGGACACCCTGCCGAGCGGCGCGGTGTACCAGAACATCGACATCATCGGCAGCACCACGTCCGGCGCGAACGTGACCAACATCTCCTTCACCAGCGCCGCCCAGGCCGTGGCGATGATGGAGGACACCAACCGCGCCTTCGTCAGCGATAGCGGTATGCGCAGTCAATTCAGCGCACTGTTCAACGAACTGGCTGCGGCCGACGGTGCCGCGTTGTTCCATTGCACTGCGGGCAAGGACCGCACCGGCTGGACCGCCGCCGTATTGCTGAGCATCGCCGGGGTGGACAGCGCGACCATCATGGAAAACTACCTGGCCACCAACGACTACACCGCTGCCCGTGTCGCCGCCACCCTGGCCGCACTGCCGGCGAGCATGGCGGCGATCTACGAGCCGTTGCTCGGTGTGCAGGCCAGCTACCTGCAAGCCGGCCTCGACGAGGTAACCGCCAAATACGGCAGCATGGACAATTACCTGAAGGAAGGCCTCGGCCTGTCCCAGGAAACCATCTACGTACTGCGTGGGAAGATGGTGTTCTACAACAGCCTGCCGGGGGCTGCCGACCTGCTGGGCAACTCGGCGGCGGGGGCTCGGCTACTGTCGCAATTGCAGAACAGCAGCCTGTCCGGGGACTACACGGCCTACAACTACTACCTGCAATCGGCGATCGATGCGGGCACCCTCGGCGGTGTCGAAGCGACCGTGGGCGGGCAGGTGCATGCCGACGCGGTCAGCTACCTGCTGCGCCAGGGCGCGCTGCTGGACAACGCGGCGGCGCCCTATGCCAGCGGCACCGACCTGAAGATCGGCCAGTACCGCTTGTGGACCACGGCGCTGGCCGGGTACCAGGGCACCGATGGCTCCTCGCGGGCAGCGAGCAGCAACGAGCATACCCAGGGCATGATGGTCGGCATTACCCAGCGTTTCTCCGAGCAGCTCAGTGCGCATGCCGGCTTTGGCTACAGCAATGGCAGCGTCGGGGCGGCGGGTGGTGATGTGGATACCGGCCTGACCTTCATCAAGGCCGGTGCGCGTTTCGCCTTCGACACGCTGGACCGTGGCCTCTTCCTTGACGCCGGGTTGAGTGGCGGCTGGCTGGACTACGACAGCAAGCGGGAACTGGGTGGTGGTCTCGGCGCGGCCAAGGGCGATACCGACGGCACCCTGGCGGGTGCGAGCCTGGCTCTGGGTTACCGGATGCCGATGTCGGGTGTCACGGTCGAGCCGAGCCTGGGGGTGCGGGTCAGCCGGGTGGATCTCGATGGCTTCCAGGAGAAGGGCAGCGAGCTGGCCTTGCAGGTGGAAGGGTTGCAGGAAACCCGGCGCAGTGCCTTTGCCAACGTCAAGGCCACCTTCGCAGCGCATGAGCTGGGTGCCGGCTGGCGACTGACGCCGGGACTCGACGTAGGTTACGAGCATGCGCTGGGCAACCATGACGTCGATAGCCAGGGCCATCTGCTGGGGCTGGATGTCGAGCAGCGGGCGGCGTTCGACAGCCGTGACCAGTTCAGTGGCGGTTTCAGCCTGACGGCTAGCCAGGGGGACTTCAGTGTGGGGGCTGACCTTGGCGTCATCGCGGGTGGCGAGAGTCATGGCGTCAGCGGGAATCTGAAGGCCAGCTATCAGTTCTGACCCGCTTCAAGACCCGTCGCGCAGGTCGGCCGGACTGATGCCGTAGGCGTTCTGGAAGTACTGGCAGAAGCGGCCGACATTGCTGAAGCCCAAGGCCAGCGAGATTTCGCTTACCGAGCGGGAGGGATCCTGCGTCAAGGCGTCATGGGCCCGTTGCAGGCGCACCTGGCGCTGATAGGACACTATCGAGGTACCTACGAAACGACGGAAGCCGTCCTGCAACGCACGCAGGCTGATATTGCTGAGTTCGGCCAGTTCGCTGCCGCTGGGCAAGGCGTCGGGATGGGCCTGGATGTAGTCCATGGCCTGTCTCACATGGCGCGGGGCGATCAGCGCTTGCGGGCGTTTCAGTTCGTCGCTGTAGGTGTGCGGCCAGGCTTCCAGCACCGAGTCCACCAGCATTTCCTGCAGGCGGCCGGGCATCAGCGAACTGGCGGTCATCAGTTGGTCGAACGCGTTGCCGGTAGCCATGCCGACGATGGCCTTGATGCCCTGGAAGGCGTCCGCAGCCAGATCCACCATGGAGTGGAAACGAATGGGCCGGAGAATGGGCTTGCCCAGCAGGACCGACAGGCGACGGGCGAAGATCGAGCGGCGGATGGACATGCCGTACTGGGAATGGCCGTCGATGAAGTTAACCGACTTGACCGCGGTTTTCTCCACTGCCAAGCCGATCCGGGGCGTGCCGACGATCTCGCTGGAATGGCTGAACACGATGCGTCCTGCGGTGGGAAAAACGAAGGTGATCTCGTCCTCGGCGTCGGGCAGGCCGGTGCGCAGGTCGCCGCGAAAGCTCAGGTTGCGCACGCTCACACCGTTATAGCGACCGTAGACCCCGGCAATGGCGACCTGCCGATCCGGGCGCGGCATGCCGGCGTACAGATCGCCGAACATGCGCGTGAACAGCGCGCCGAAATCGTCGGTGCTCATGTTGTCGGAGCGGATCATGAAGGACTGGCGAGGGCTGGCTGGGTCCGGATGCATTGTCGGTCTTCGGCGGATTCTGGGGAAAAGCAGGATAGGGACGGGGGGTTACAGCCTGATGATCGTGCCCGCTACTGTCGCTCATGGAAAAAATGACTCTTTGATTTGCAGGGACCTTGTGGGAGCGGGTTCACCCGCGATTGCATCAGTGAGCTCACCATAGCAATCGCGGGTAAACCCGCTCCCACAGGACCGAGGTCAATTCGCGGGTTGTCATCGTATGTCTTTGCCTACTGCTCAACCCGCGCAGTAGAGCCCCTGTCTCCAGATCTGCCTCATAAACTCAAAGCCAATCGCCAAGTCCGCCCTTGCTTGAGCGTTGACACCCCATCGCGGCCTTGCTAATAATTCGACATGTTGTACGACAACACACAACAACAACTAAAAACAGTGAACCTGCCCATGTCGACATCACCTTCGTCTTCTCAGCGCACCTCCCCTCTTGCGGTTTGCCCGGCCAGCCCTTTCGGTTCGCCGCGTTTCGTCGTGGGCAACTGACCCGCGCGAACCCCAGGTTCCACCCCACGCCACCCGCCCCATGCCGCAGGTCGCCGATGCGCGCCCGGAAGGGCGGACTGCCACACCCTCAGGGAGCACAACAATAATGAAAATCCGCCACACCCTTCCGTTCACCCTGCTCGGCACCGGCCTGCTCGCCAGCCTGCCGATGACCGGCAGCGCCGCCGGTTTCATCGATGATTCCAAGGCCACCCTCGGCCTGCGCAACTTCTACATCAACCGTAATTTCACCAACCCGAGCAACCCGCAGAGCAAGGCGGAGGAGTGGACCCAGAGCTTCATCCTCGACGCCCGCTCGGGCTTTACCGAGGGCACCGTGGGTTTCGGCGCGGATGTGCTGGGGCTGTGGTCGGTGAAGCTCGATGGCGGTGGCGGTACCTACGGCACTGCGCTGTTGCCGCGACATGACGACGGACGTCCGGCTGACGATTACGGGCGCCTGGCAGTGGCCGGGAAGATGCGCATCTCCAAAACCGAGCTGAAGGTCGGCGAGTGGATGCCGGTATTGCCGATCCTGCGCTCCGACGACGGCCGCTCCCTGCCGCAGACCTTCCGCGGTGGCCAGGTCACCTCCAACGAGATCGCCGGCCTGACCCTCTACGGCGGCCAGTTCCGCGGCAACAGCCCGCGCAACGACGCGAGCATGGACGACATGAGCTACGGCGGCGGGGTGTCGGACCGCTTCAACTTCGTCGGTGGCGAGTACAAGTTCAATCAGGACCGTACCCTGTTCGGCCTGTGGAATGCGGTGCTGAAGGATGTCTACGAGCAGCAGTACCTGCAGGTGAGCCACTTGCAGCCTGTCGGTGACTGGACACTCGGTGCCAACCTCGGCTATTTCCACGGCGACGACGATGGCGCCGCCCGCGCCGGCAAGCTGGACAACAAGACCTACTCGGGCATGTTCTCCGCCAAATATGGCAGCAGCACCTTCTGGCTTGGCCTGCAGCGGGTCGATGGCAATACCTGGATGCGGGTCAACGGCACCAGCGGCGGCACCCTGGCCAACGACAGCTACAACTCCAGCTTCGACAATTCGGAAGAACGTTCCTGGCAGGTCCGCCATGACTTCAACTTCGCCGGTGTCGGCATTCCGGGCCTGACCCTGATGAACCGCTATATCAGCGGCAAGCACGTGCACACCGGGGCGATCACCGATGGCAAGGAATGGGTAAGGGAGTCGGAACTGGCCTACGTAATCCAGAGCGGAACCTTCAAGAACCTCAGCATCCGCTGGCGCAACTCCAGTATCCGTCGCGATTACAGCAACAACGAATTCGACGAGAACCGGTTGATCTTCAACTATCCGCTGTCGCTGCTGTGATCGAAGCGGGGGTCGCACCGCGATCCCCGCAACCAAGCGTTGACAGGCAGGCGGATCGCTGTCGATAATCGCCAAAGTCATACGACAACCTACAACAAATCAGACAACAAGGGCCGGCCATGACCACCATTCCCTTCAAGCGCCTGCTGCTCACCGGAGCCGCAGGCGGCCTGGGCAAGATCCTCCGTGAGCGCCTGCAAGGCTTTACCGAGGTGCTGCGCCTTTCCGATATCAGCCCCATGGCTCCTGCCGCGGGCCCCCATGAAGAGGTCGTGACCTGCGACCTAGCCGACAAGGCGGCGGTACATGCGCTGGTCGAAGGTGTCGATGCCATCATCCATTTCGGCGGCGTGTCCACCGAGCATTCCTTCGAAGAGATCCTCGGCCCCAACATCTGCGGTGTGTTCCACATCTACGAGGCGGCCCGCAAGCACGGGGTGAAGCGGGTGATCTTCGCCAGCTCCAACCACACCATCGGTTTCTATCGCCAGGACGAGCGTATCGACGCCCGTTCCCCGCGTCGTCCGGACAGCAACTACGGCCTGTCCAAGTGCTATGGCGAGGACGTCGCCAGCTTCTATTTCGATCGCTATGGCATCGAGACCGTCAGCATCCGCATCGGCTCCTCCTTCGATCAACCACAGAACCCGCGCATGCTCTGCACCTGGCTGAGCTACGACGACCTGACCCAACTGATCCAGCGCGGCCTGACTACCCCCGACGTCGGCCACACCATCGTGTTCGGTGCATCCGACAACCGCACCGTATGGTGGGACAACCGCTACGCCGAGCATCTCGGTTACGTGCCCAAGGACACCTCCGAAGTCTTCCGTGCCCAGGTGGAGGCCCAGCCGGCGCCGCCTGCCGATGATCCCTCGATGGTCTACCAGGGCGGCGCCTTCGTCGCGGCCGGACCGTTCAACTGATCCCGCGCGCCAGGAGGCTTGGCCCATGAAATGCGAACTGATCGTCGACGCCCGCAACGGCACCGGTGAAAGCCCGGTGTGGCACGCCGCCGAGCAGGCCCTGTATTGGGCCGACATCCCCGCCCGGCAGCTTCATCGCTGGAGCGCGGCGGATGGCACGCACCGGGTCTGGCAGGGCGAGGAAATGCTCGCCTGCATTGCCCGTTGCGGCGACGGTTGGGTGGCCGGCATGGAAAGCGGCATTTTCAAGGTGACCGCCAACGCTGAAGGGCGCCTCGACAGCCGCCAGCTCAGCCCGGTGCAGCATGCCCGCGACGGCATGCGTTTCAACGATGGGCGTTGCGACCGCCAGGGGCGTTTCTGGGCCGGCACCATGCTCATGGACATGCAGCAGGGCGCTGCCGTCGGCGCGCTGTACCGGCACGACGGCGAAGGCCGCCTGCATCGCCAGCTCGAGGGCATGCTGGTGCCGAACGGCCTGGCCTTCAGCCCGGACGGCCGGCGCATGTACCTGTCGGACTCGCACCCGAGCGTGCAGACGGTCTGGGTCTTCGACTACGACATCGACACGGCCACGCCGCACAACCGCCGGGTTTTCGTCGATATGCACGAACATCCCGGCCGCCCGGACGGCGCGGCCATCGACCAGGACGGCTGCTACTGGATCTGCGGCAACGATGCCGGATTGATCCACCGCTTCACCCCTGACGGTCGTCTCGACCGTTCGTTGCCCGTGCCGGTGAAAAAACCGGCGATGTGCGCCTTCGGTGGCGCCAACCTCGACACCCTGTTCGTCACCTCGATCCGCCCGGCGGGCATCGACCTCGCCGACCAGCCCCTGGCTGGCGGTGTGTTCGCTCTTGATCCCGGCAGCAAAGGCCTGGAGGAACCCGCCGCGCGCTATTGAACGCTACACCGCACGACCTGCCGTCATACAAGCCAAACCGGATAACAACAAAACACGGAGCTTCACCATGACTTTCAAACGCAAGCTGCTTCTTGCCGCGCTTCCCTTCGCCTTCTCCGCGTCCGCCTTCGCCCTGGATATCAAGTTCGCCGACGTGCACCCGGCCGGTTACCCGACCGTGGTCGCCGAACAGAACATGGGCAAGAAACTCGAAGAGGCCACCAATGGCGAAATCACCTTCAAGATGTTCGCCGGCGGCGTACTGGGCTCCGAGAAGGAAGTGATCGAGCAGGCGCAGATCGGCGCCGTGCAGATGGCCCGGGTCAGCCTTGGCATCGTCGGTCCGGTGGTGCCGGACGTGAACGTGTTCAACATGCCGTTCGTGTTCCGTGACCATGAGCATATGCGCAAGGTCATCGATGGCGAGATCGGCCAGGAAATCCTCGACAAGATCACCAACTCCGAATTCAACCTGGTCGCCCTGGCCTGGATGGATGGCGGCACCCGCAGCCTGTACACCAAGAAGCCGGTGCGTTCGCTGGAAGACCTCAAGGGCATGAAGATCCGCGTGCAGGGCAACCCGCTGTTCCTCGACATGATGAATGCCATGGGCGGCAACGGTATCGCCATGGACACCGGGGAAATCTTCAGCGCCCTGCAGACCGGGGTGATCGACGGTGCCGAGAACAACCCGCCGACCTTGCTCGAGCACAACCACTACCAGAACGCCAAGTACTTCACCCAGACCGCCCACCTGATCCTGCCGGAGCCGGTGGTGATGTCCAAGACCACCTGGAACAAGCTGACTGCGGACCAGCAGGCACTGGTCAAGAAGGCCGCACGCGAGGCGCAGTTCGAAGAGCGCGCGCTGTGGGACGCCAAGTCCGCTGCCAGCGAAGAGAAGCTCAAGGCTGCCGGCGTCGAGTTCATCGTCGTCGACAAGAAGCCGTTCTATGACGCCACCGCTTCGGTCCGCGAGAAATACGGCGCGCAGTACGCCGACCTGATGAAGCGTATCGACGCTGTCGAGTAATCCCTCCCACATCGACCCTGGTCGTGCGGCCCGTGCCGCGCGGCCGCTTTGGTGGTGCCTATGAAAACGCTTTTCCTGCGCCTGAACGACGTGCTCTACCGCGCCTGCATCTGGGTTGCCGGCCTGTCGATCCTGGCCATGTCGTTGATCATCCCCTGGGGCATTTTCGCCCGCTACGTGCTGGGCACCGGCTCCAGCTGGCCAGAGCCGGTATCGATCCTGCTGATGGTGCTGTTCACCTTCGTCGGCGCCGCCGCCAGCTACCGCGCCGGCGCGCACATGGCGGTGAACATGGTCACCGATCGTCTCGCCCCATTGCCGCGGCGCCTGGTTGGTGTGCTGGTACAGGTGCTGATGGTCCTGGTCTGCCTGTTCATGACCTGGTACGGCTTCAAGCTGTGCGTCACCACCTGGAACCAGTACCTGGCGACGCTGCCGAGCATACGGGTAGGCATGACCTACGCGCCGATTCCGGTCGGTGGCCTGCTGACCCTGAGCTTCGTGCTGGAAAAACTCATGCTGGGCGACCAAAGCCATCGCAAGGTGGTGCGCTTCGACCTGGTGGAAGAAAACGAAGGAGCTGCATAAATGGATGCCTTCATTCTTTTGGGCAGCTTCATCCTGCTCATCCTCATCGGCATGCCGGTGGCCTATGCCCTGGGCCTGGCGGCGCTGATCGGCGCCTGGTGGATCGACATCCCGCTGCAGGCGATGATGATCCAGGTGGCCAGCGGGGTGAACAAATTCTCGCTGCTGGCGATTCCGTTCTTTGTCCTGGCCGGCGCGATCATGGCCGAGGGCGGCATGTCCCGGCGCCTGGTGGCCTTCGCCGGGGTGCTGGTGGGCTTCGTGCGTGGCGGGCTGTCGCTGGTCAACATCATGGCCTCGACCTTCTTCGGGGCGATTTCCGGTTCGTCGGTTGCCGATACCGCGTCGGTGGGCTCGGTGCTGATTCCCGAAATGGAACGCAAGGGCTATCCGCGCGAGTTCTCCACCGCGGTGACCGTCAGCGGCTCGGTGCAGGCATTGTTGACGCCGCCCAGCCATAACTCGGTGCTCTACTCGCTGGCGGCGGGCGGCACGGTGTCGATCGCCTCGCTGTTCATGGCCGGTGTGATGCCGGGGCTGTTGCTCAGCGCGGTGATGATGGGCCTGTGCCTGCTCTTCGCGAAAAAGCGCAACTACCCCAAGGGCGAGGTGATCCCGCTGCGCCAGGCACTGAAGATCGCTGGCGAGGCGCTCTGGGGCCTGATGGCCATGGTCATCATCCTCGGCGGGATTCTCTCGGGCGTGTTCACCGCGACCGAGTCGGCGGCGGTAGCGGTGGTCTGGTCATTCTTCGTGACCATGTTCATCTACCGCGACTACAAATGGCGCGACCTGCCCAAGCTGATGCACCGCACGGTGCGGACCATCTCCATCGTGATGATCCTGATCGGGTTCGCGGCCAGCTTCGGCTATGTCATGACCCTGATGCAGATCCCGTCGAAGATCACCACGGCGTTCCTGACCCTGTCGGATAACCGCTACGTGATCCTGATGTGCATCAACTTCATGTTGCTGCTGCTGGGCACGGTGATGGACATGGCGCCGCTGATCCTGATCCTGACGCCGATCCTGTTGCCGGTGATCAACGGCATCGGTGTCGACCCGGTTCACTTCGGCATGATCATGCTGGTCAACCTCGGCATCGGCCTGATCACGCCGCCGGTAGGCGCGGTGCTGTTCGTCGGCTCGGCCATCGGCAAGGTCTCGATCGAGTCCACGGTCAAGGCGCTGCTGCCGTTCTACCTGGCGCTGTTCATGGTGCTGATGGCGGTGACCTACATCCCTGCAATCTCTCTCTGGCTGCCCAGCGTCGTGCTGTAAGCGGTCATTTGGGCGGGCCGGTACTGGCCCGCCTTTTTTTCGCATATGGATTTCGCACATGGCTGTTCCTTCCGCTGCACCCGGGCTGTTTCCGCGCAAGCTGGCGATCGCGCTCTTGGCGTTGCTGGCCTGTTCCTTCGCCGGCAACCATATCGCCGCGCGCTTCGCTTTCGATGACGGCACCGGGGTGTTGCTGGCGATTCTTTGTCGATCCGGGATTACCTTGCTGGTGCTGGCCGGATTGCTGGCCTGGCAGCGTCAGCCACTGGGGCTGCCGGCCGGAGCGTTGCGTTGGCAATTGCTGCTGGGCTTGCTGATCGCGACCCAGAGTCTCTGTCTGTATTCGGCCGTGGCGCGGATCCCCGTGGCCCTTGCCTTGTTGGTGGGTAATACCTTTCCGATGCTGCTCGCGCTGTTGACCTGGGCGCTGGGTGGGCCGCGTCCGACAGGGCGTAGCGTGCTGTTCATGGGCCTGATTCTCTGCGGGCTGGTCCTGGCCCTGGATGTGCCGGCGCGGCTGCTCGACAGCGGTGAGGCCAATCCGCACTGGACCCTCGGCGTAAGCCTGGCCTTCGGCGCGGCCTGTGCCTTTGCCTGCGCGCTGTGGATAACCGATCACAAGCTGGCCGCCATGCGCGGGCCGGTGCGCAGCCTGCTGACCTTGGTCATCGTCTTCTCCAGCATGCTGATCGCCGGGGTGAGCGGGGTGATGCCCAGCGGTTTGTCCGCACCGGGCACGACGGGAGGCTGGCTGGCGCTGGCGAGCCTGGTGGTGCTCTACGGCATCGCCTTCACCTTGCTGTTCGTCTGCGTACCGCGGCTGAACATGGCGCAGAACGCGCCGGTGATGAATATCGAACCCATCGCCACCATGCTGCTGGGCTGGGCCTTGCTCGACCAACAACTGAGTGGCCTGCAATTGCTCGGCGGCGCGGTGGTGGTAGGCGGCATCGCCCTGCTGACCTGGCGCAAGAGTGGCTGAGCCCTTTATCCACAGGAGCCTTCGATGGCCTTGAGCGAGCTGTACCTGCAAGACCGCCTGACCCGCCTCAGCATTGCCCCGGGGCTGGGCGGCAGCCTGGTCAACTGGGAAGTGAAGGCGACCGGGGAAGCGCTGTTGCGCCACGCCGATGACCAAGCGAAAGCCGCTGGCACGCCGCGCCGATTGGGTTGCTACCCGCTGTTACCCTGGTCCAACCGTATCGCCGAAGGCGGCTTCGAACGCCCGGATGGCTGGCAGGTGCTGGCGCCGAATACCGACCATGATCCCTATCCGATCCACGGCAGCGCCTGGCAACAGGCCTGGCAGGTGGATCATCACAGTGAGCGGCGGGCGCGGCTGACCCTCGATAGCAAATGGCCCTTTGCCTACCAGGCGACCCTGGATGTGCATCTGCATGAGGGTTGCCTGAACCTGGACCTGCACGTGACCCATCTGGATGAACAGGCCAACTGGTATGGGCTGGGCTTGCATCCGTATTTTCCGCGCTATCCGCAGACCCGCTTGCTCGCGCCGGCGCGGAGCGTGTGGCTGGGAGAGCAAGGGCGATTGCCTTGGTACGAGGCAGAGATTCCCGAGGACTGGCGCTTCTCCGAACTGTCCGGGTTGCCGGCACGGCAGGTGGATCATGCGTTCAGTGGCTGGGCCGGTGAGTGCGTGATCGAACAGCCGGGATATCGGCTGGAATGCCGGGCTACCGGGGCGGACTACTTCCTGCTGTTCTGTCCTGAGGACAAGCCGTTTTTCTGTGTCGAGCCGGTGAGTCATCCAGTGAATGCCCATCATTTGCCGGGGCGGCCGGGGTTACGGTTGCTGGAGCAGGGGGAGGAGGCGAGTCTGGGGTTCAGGTTGCAGTATCTGCCTGCTTGAAGAGGACCCTGTGGGAGCGGGGGGGGGCCCCCCCCGCGGGGGGGGGGGGGGGCCCCCCCC
>NZ_JBMAWR010000011.1:0-170356 GCF_048586865.1 Pseudomonas bharatica
GATTACGTTAGTGAGCCCACCATCGCAAGCGCGGGTCACCCCGCTCCCACAGGAGACGCGTGAAGCTAAAGATCAGCGCTAGACGCGGAGCACACCCAACGCCTCCCCCACCCGCTCCACCTCCCCCGCCGCATCATTCACCCTCCAGGCGAGATCCTGCTGGGCCCGCGCCATGTATCGCGTCACCGGATAGCTGCCATCCGAACAAGCGATTTGTCCGATTCCCGGAGCCCATGCGAGTTTGCAACGGCTGCCCGAAGGGCGGTCGCCGCGTGCTTCGGCAGATCTGCAGCGCAGGCCGGCGACGTGCATAACAAGAAGGAAAACAACCATGTTCCGTTACTTCCCGAGCAACTACGTGTGGAACCTCTCGGTCAACCTGGCCATCGAGATGGGCGCCCGCATCGGCGAAATCGTCGAGATGTGCGAGCCGCTGCAAGAGGCCGCGAAACAGCCTGATGCCGAAGGCACCCGGGCCTTCCGCGAGACCTGGGCGAAAATGGCCGACAAGCTTTGCGAGCTGGCGGCCGAGGACGAAGCCCGCGGCCGGCTGCTGTCCGCCGGCGAGAAATACAACCGTGCGGCCACCTACTACCTGACCTGCGAACGCCTCCAGGCCCACGGCGCCCCCGGGCGCATGGCGCTGTACCAGCGCTTCCTCGACACCTTCGCCCGCGGCATCGCGCTGTCGAAGGAGAATTGCGAACGGGTCGAAATTCCTTATGAGGGCAAGGTGCTCTCCGGCCTCTACGTGCGCGCCGAAGGGGTCAGCGGCCCGGCACCGGTGCTGGTCCAGCTCAACGGCCTGGACTCCACCAAGGAAATGAAATACCGCGTCGGCCTGCCCGCATGGCTGGCCAGGCGTGGCGTGGCCTCGCTGCTGATCGACCAGCCCGGCACCGGCGAAGCCCTGCGCCTGCATGACCTGAAGGCGCGCTACGACGCCGAGCACTGGGCCAGCCGCGTGGTGGACTGGCTGCAGGACCGCGCAGACATCGATCCCAAGCGCATCGGCTGCGAAGGCGTGTCCCTCGGTGGCTACTACTGCCCGCGCGCCGTGGCCTTCGAACCGCGCTTCGCCTGCGGCGTGGTGTGGGGCGCCAACCATGACTGGCGCGATGTGCAGAAACGCCGCCTAGAGCGCGAAGGCAGCTTCCCGGTGCCGCATTACTGGGAGCATGTGCGCTGGGTCTGGGGCGGCAAGGACATCGAGGCGTTCATGCAGATCGCCGAGAACGTCCACCTCGATGGCGTCGTCGAGAAGATCCGCGTGCCCTTCCTGGTCACCCATGGCGAGCAGGACTCGCAGATCCCGCTCAAATGGGCACACCGCACCTACGAGCAACTGGTCAACAGCCCCAAGCGCGAGCTGAAGATCTTCACCTCCCGCGAAGGCGGCGTACAGCACTCCAGCTTCGACAACTCCATCAATGCGGGCCAGTACATCGCCGACTGGGTCGCCGAAACCCTCGGCGGCCGCACCGCCTGAACCCTGGATAGAACACCATCATGAACATCATCGGACCCGATTACCTGGTCTTCGGCGTGGACAACGTCGCCGACTGCGTGCAGTACATGACCGACTACGGTCTCAAGCCTTGCGATATCGACGAAAGCGGCGGCTGGCTCGAAGCCCTCGATGGCACTGGCGTACTGATCCGCCCTCGCCACGACCCGCGTCTGCCGCCGGCCATGGAAACCGCCACCACCCTGCGCGAAACCGTGTACGGCGTCGCCGACGAAGCTACCCTGCAGGCCATCGAGGCCGAGCTGGGCAAGGACCGCGAAGTGCAGCGCGGCGAGGATGGCGTGCTGCGCTGCGTGGACGACATGGGCTTCGCCCTCGGCTTTCGCATCACCCGGCGCCGTACCCTCGACCTGCCGGGCGAAGCCAGCCATGCTCCGGGGGCGCCGGCAGCGCGTGCGGTCAATGCGCTGGGTGCGAGCAACGACATGCCGGCCTTGCCGCGCAGCCTGTCCCATGTGGTGTATTTCGTGCCGGATCCGGACCGGGCCGAGGCGTTCTACCAGCGCCTGGGCTTCGTCTGCACCGACCGTTTCGCCGACACCGGACCGTTCCTGCGGCCCGGCGGCACCCAGGACCATCACACCCTGTTCCTGATCCAGACCCCGCCGTTCATGAAAGGCATCGAGCACTTCACCTTCCATATGGGCGGGCCGACCGAAGTGCTGGTGGCCGGGACGCGGTTCGTCGAGAAAGGCTACGAGTCGTTCTGGGGCCCGGGACGGCACCAGTTGGGATCGAACTGGTTCTGGTACTTCAACAGCCCCATGGGCTGCCATGTGGAATATGACGCCGACATGGACCTGCACGACGAGCAATGGACGGCCCGCGTGGCCGCGCCAGGGGCGGATAACTCGCAGTATTTCCTGTTCCACTACCAGGAGAAATGGTTCCCGGGCGGGCCGCCGGCCAAGCATTGAGGGAATGCAAAAAGGGGGTGTCGGATGACACCCCCTTTTCCTTGACGCGGACACTGTGGGAGCGGGTTCACCCGCAATTGGGATGGTGAGTCCACTACCGTAATCGCGGCGGTTCGGCGCTCCGATGAACCCGCTCCCACAGGGGACTGCGTCAATCTGCCGTGTTTTGCGGTGGGAAGACCACCCCAACCTCCCTCGCATACACCTGCCACTGCCGCTTCAAGCGCTCGAACACCTCGGGCTCGCGCGCCGCCAGGTCCTCCAATTCACCCCGGTCCCGCGCCACATCGAACAGTTGCCAGCGCGTGGGCTGCGGCGCCTGCCCCGGCATCGCCCAAGGGCGCAGCCCGAGCAGCTTCAGGTTGCCTTCGCGGTAATACAGGCTGCCGAACAACTCCCCGGCCAACGGTCGTTCCAGCGCACCCTTGCCCTCCAGCATCGGCAGCATCGAACGCCCGGTGATCGGGTGCTTGCCCTGCTCTTCGGGAACCGCCAGCCCGGCTATCTCGAGGAACGTTGGCGCCAGGTCGTCCACCCGCGCCACGCCATGTTCCACACCCTGGCGTGCCAGCGAACGAGGCATGTGCACGATCGCCGGCACGCTGATCCCGCCCTCCGCGGTGCTGCCCTTGAACAGGCGCAGCGGCGCCGCACTCACCTCGGCCCAGCGCAGCCCGTAGTCGATCTGCGAGCCACGCCGCCCCAGGTTCTCCAGGCTGTTATCGGTATGGGCGCCCGCCGGGTAGAACTGCTCGTGCCGCTCCCCTGCCGCGCCGTTGTCGGACATGAACACCACCAGGGTGTTGTCGTATTGCCCGGTGCTTTTCAGGTAGTCCAGCAGGCGTCCGATGTTGTAGTCGAGGTTGCCGACCATGGCGGCGTAGATCTCCATCTTGCGCGCCTCGACACGGCGCTGCTGCGGGCTCAACTGCTCCCAGCCCGGCAGGTCCGCGGCCACCGGCAGGCGCTGTGCGGCGACGAAGTCCTCCGGCAGCAGGCCCTTCTCGCGCTGGCGTTCGATGCGCGCCTGGCGGACCTTGTCGTAGCCCTGGTCATACAGCCCGCGAAACTTCTCCAGCCAGGCCTGCGGCGCCTGCAACGGCCAGTGCGGCGCGGTGTAGGCCGCGTAGGCGAAGAACGGTTTGCCGCTGTCCTGGCCCTTGCGCAGATAGTCGATCAGCTTGTCGGTGTAGAAGTCCGAGGAGTAGAAATTCTCCGGCAATTCCACCGGCTGGCCATTCTCGCGATAGGTAATACGTTCGATCTTCGCCGTCGGTTGCGTCGGGGGCTTGAAGTGCACGCCGCCCCCTTCGAGCAGGGTGAACGACTGCTCGAAGCCACGCCGGTCAGGGCCCTGGTCGGGCCCAAGGCCAAGGTGCCACTTGCCGACCATGCTGGTGCGATAACCACCCTCGCGCAGCAGTTCGGCAATCGAATGGGATTGCGGGTTGAGGTAGCCCTCATACCCCGGTTTGCCGCGCTGGAACGGCTGGATCGCCTCCTCCATGGTGCCCAGCCCGGCCAGGTGGTTGTCGGTGCCGGACATCAGCATCGCCCGGGTCGGCGAGCAGGTCGGCGCGGCGTACATATGGGTCAGTTGCAGGCCATGGGCAGCCAGTTGGTCGAGGTTGGGCGTGGCGATCTCGCCGCCAAACGAACCCAAGTCGGAGTAGCCGAGGTCGTCGGCCAGGATCAGCAGGATATTCGGCCGCTCGGCAGCCACCGCAGCGCCGGACACAAGACATGCCAGCGCAGTGAGCAGGAAGGGAAAACGCACGGGAACCTCGCTGTTCTTATTCTTCGAAGATCGCCACGGCGCGAACGAAGCCGGCGGAGGCGTGCTTGATCTTGTAGGGGAAGCAGGACACCAGGAAACCGCTGGCCGGCAGGTTGTCGAGATTGGCCAGTTTTTCCATCTGCCCGTAGCCGATATCGCGCCCGGCCTTGTGCCCTTCCCAGATGATCGAGGCATCGCCACTTTCGGCGAAGCGCTGGCGGGTGAAACTGAACGGTGCATCCCAGCTCCAGGCATCGGTGCCCACCACCCGCACGCCGCGATCGAGCAGGTACAGGGTGGCCTCGCGGCCCATGCCGACGCCGGCATCCAGGTAGCCCGGCTGGCCGAACAGGCTGCCGGCCCGGGTATTGACCAGGACGATGTCCAGCGGCTGCAGTTCATGGCCGATGCGCCGCAACTCGGCTTCGACCTCGGCCGCGCGAACCACATGCCCATCCGGCAGATGACGGAAGTCGAGCTTCACCCCGGGTTGCAGGCACCATTCCAGCGGTAGCTCGTCGATACCGAAGGCCGGCTTGCCGCCGTCGGTGGTCGAGGCGTAGTGCCAGGGCGCGTCCATGTGGGTACCGCTGTGGGTAGTGATGGACAGGCGCTCGGCAGCCCAGGACTCGGCGCCCGGCATCTGCTCGATAGCCAGCCCCGGAAACATCGCGGCCATTTCCGGCCAGCCCTGCTGGTGGTCCATGTAGTCGATCTTCGGCAGCAACGGCGGCGGATCGGTGTAAGGGTTGTTGTCCAGGGTCACCGACAGGTCGACCAGGCGGCGTTTGCGACTCGGGGTCATGGGGATTCCTCTCAGGCGGTTGCGGTGAGCGCCCGTGAACCACGGACGCGTTGGGTAAGGTCGAGGGCCTGGCGCACCAGCGCCCTGGCCGTGCCGTCATGCTGGAAACCACGCTGCCGGGCCAGGGGCGTGCGCATCGGCGGGAAGCGTCCGAACAGCGCTTCCAGCGCCGGGTCAGGCTGGTAATCGATCAGGCTGCGGCGTTCCTCACCGAAGACCTGCGCCAGCGCATCCACCACCGCAGCGATGGACAGGTGCAGCACCGGCAGTTGCCACACCCGGCACGGCGCATCGGCGTGCAGTTCGAATTCGGCGGCATGCAGCAGGTTGTCGACGCAGCAGGCCGCCGACATCCACCAGGCCGTGGCCTGGGGCGAGACCGGGCAGGTGTAGCGCTGCCCGGCCGCGAAACGTTGCAGCAACTCGCTCATGAACGCCGAACGCAGCCCGGCGCCGTCGCCGGGCCGGGCGACGATGCCGGGCAGGCGCAGGGCGCGGCTATCCACTTCGCCGCGCCGGGCCAGATCGCCGAGCTGCTGTTCGATCATCACCTTGTGCGCGCCATAGGACAGCGCCGGGCGTGTCGGTTGCTGCTCGTCCATGCGCAACGGCAGGTCAGCGCCGTAGACCGCGACGCTGCTGGCATACACCAGTACCGGCGGGCGTTGCGCATTGCGCAGCAGCTCCAGCAACTGCAGGCTGGCAAGCAGGTTGACCTGGCGGCCGAGCGCGTAGTTTTCCTCGGCCGCGCCGCCCGCGATGCTGACCAGGTGGAAGATCACATCCACCCCGTCGGCCAGCCCCCTGCGCAGCAACGCCGGGTCGGTGATACTGCCGGCCAGATGACGCAGGCGCGGGTCTTCGGCAAAGCCGTCGAGCTGCTGGTCGAGCAGGATCAGCGCCTCGATGCGCCGACCGCGCAACTGCCCGGCGGCCAACAGGCGCCGGACCAACCGACGCCCGAGGAACCCGCCCGCCCCGGTGACCATTACGCGCATGGCGCACCTGCCTGGACCACCTGCTGGTCGATGGCGCCGAACAGTGGCGAGCCATCCCGGCAGCGGGCCTCCATGCGCACGCGCTCGCCGAAGTGCATGAACGCGGTACGCGGCGAGCCGTGCTCGAGCATTTCCACTGCGCGGCGCTCGGCGATGCAGGCCGAACCGACGCTGCGGTCGGCATTGGACACCGTGCCCGACCCAATCACGGTGCCGGCGCTAAGACGTCGGGTCAGGGCCGCGTGGGCGATCAACTGGTGGAAACCGAAATGCATGGCGCCACCGTCGGGATGGCCGAACCATTGGCCATTGCGCTGTACATGCAGGGGCAGGTGCACCCGGCCTTCGTGCCAGTCCTCGCCCAGTTCATCCGGGGTGACCGCCACCGGGGCGAAGCTGGAGGACGACTTGGCCTGGACAAAGCCGAAACCGGTCTTCATTTCCCGGGGCGCCAGGGCACGCAGGCTGACATCGTTGAGCTGCATGACCAGGCGTACATGCCCGAGCGCCTGTTCGGCGGAGCAGCCCAGGGGCACCTCGTCCACCACTACGGCGAACTCGCCTTCGAAATCGATGCCATGGGCTTCACTGGGCAGCGGGATGTCCTGGCGCGGGCCGAGGAAATCGTCGCCGGCGCCCTGGTACATCAAGGGTGTGTCCTCGACGCCTTCGATAGGATCGAGGCGGAAAGCGCGCTGCATCAGCTCGCCATGGCTGAGGAAGCACGAGCCGTCCAGCCATTGCCAGGCTCGCGGCAGCGGGGCCATGGCCTGCTGCGGATCGAAGTCGAAGGCAGCGTCCAGCGCGGCGCTGTTCAACGCTTGGTAGCGAGCCAGCAGGCGCGGTTCGAGCTGCGCCCAGTCGTCGATTGCCGCCTGCAAGGTCGCGGCGATATCGCCGGCGTCGACCGCCCGGCGCAAGTCCCGGGATACCAGGTGCAGACGACCGTCGCGGCTGCCATCGGCCAGGGTCGCGAGCTTCATGCCAGTACCTCCTGCAGCGGCTCGGCATAACGCCCGTCGAGGAGGATGAAGACCATCCGCGCCATCGCTTCGGTGCGGTTGCTCCAGGCATGGTTGGTGCCGCGCTGGACCACGATATCGCCGCGCTTGAGGTGCACGTCCTCGTCATCCAGCACCAGCCACACTTCACCTTCGGTGACGATGCCGTAGTCGAGGGTTTCGGTGCGGTGCATCAGCTTGTGGCGGGACTCGCCCGTACCGGTGCCGGCATGGGACTCGCCGATTTCGGCGAATACCGCCGCCGCCTCGGCAGCACTGACCTGGTTCTGCACGCTGTCCGGCGGAATATCCACCACGCGGATCAGGCTGCCGAAGGCCGACGGGCTGAGCACCAGCGGCCTGAGGGTCGGGTCCGCGCCATTGTCGATCACGGCCGGGCTGGCATCGCTGCTCCAGACCTCATGGAAAACCGTACCGGGCACAGCCTTGAGTTCGAGGCTGGTGGGCACGGCGCCAACCAGTGCCGCCAGGGCCGTGCCGGTAGCGCTATGGCCGGTGACGACACGTTTGAAGGGGGGAAGTGCTTGCATGTGATGTACTCCGTTCAGTTGCCGTCGCCGATAGTGGTTCCGCCATCGACGATCAGGTTTTGTCCACAGATGAAGGCGCCACCGGGGGCCGCCAGGAGCAAGGCCAGGGCCGCCACTTCGTCCGCCACGCCGACCCGGCGCAAAGGCGTGAGCGCCAGACGGCGCTGCATGACGTCAGGGTTGTCGGTGAGCGGGCGGGCGAACTCGGTCTGGATCACTCCCGGGCTGATGGCGTTTACCCGGATATTCGCCGGCCCCCACTCCACCGCCAGGTTGCGCGCCAGTTGCGCCAGTGCCGCCTTGCTCAGGCCGTAGGCGCCAAGGGCCTTGTTGCCGCGCACACCGGCGATACTGGCCATCAGCACCACGCTGCCACCACCACGCTTGGCCATGCCGGGTAGCAGCGCGCCGGTCAGCCACAAGGCACTTTCCAGGTTGACGCCGAGGGTGGTGCGCCACTGCGCCTCGTCGAGGCTGTGCAACGGGCCAAAATGCGCAGCAACGCCGGCGTTGCACACCAGCACATCCACTTCGCTTGCCTCGCCAGCCAGGGCCAGGACCTGCTCGCGGTCAGCCAGATCGGCAGGACAGGCCTGCGCGTCGATGCCCTCCTCGCCCAGTTCGGCGACGGCGCGCTGGCAGTCCTCGCGGCTCTCGCTGCTGATCACCAGCCGGGCCCCGGCCTGCCCATAGAGGCGGGCGATCGCCAGACCGATACCACGGGTGCCACCGGTGACCAGGGCGCTCTTGCCGGTGAGGGAAAACAACGGATGCAGGTTCATCCGATGGCCCTCGCCGAGGGCGCCGGCATCCAGCGCGGCAGCGCCAGGCAGACCAGGGCCAGCAGCAGTTGCGCCAGCGCCACCACGGCCAGGGCACCGGGGAGCGCCTGCGCACTGCCCGAGGTCAGCGCCAGCACCGCCAGCGGGCTGGCGAATTCGCCGGCGAACAGCGCCGCAGTGAAGCCGCCGGTGGCGCGCCCGCGCTGGGCCATGCCGGCACGGGACATTACCCAGGTGATCAGGGTCGGCAGCATCAGGCCGATGCCCAGGCCATTGAGGGCGACGGCCGGGGTCAGCCACAGCGCATCCGGCGCCTGGGCCATCAGACCGCCGCCAATGCCCGCGGTAACGAAGGCCAGCGCCAGCACGTGCTGGCGCGCCCAGCCATGCAACAGGCGGAACCCCAGGGCGCCGAGCATCACGCCCAACTGGTTGGCGCCCATGACCATGCCGATCTGCTGCGGCGATTCGACATGCAGCAAGCCGAGCAGGAAGCCCGCCTGTACCGGCACGATGAACAGGCTGACGCCCGCCAGCAGGCTGAACAGGTACAGCGGCAATAGGGCGCTCCACGGAAAGCCGGCGACGCCGCTTTCCAGCCGGACCTCGCTCGCCTCGCCTTCCCAGAGCAGCCAGGCCATCAGCGGCAGCAACAGCAGCCCGACGCCGTACAGCATGTAGGGTGTGCGCCAGCTCTCCTGCCCCAGCGCCCCGCCCACGGCAATGAACAGCGCCGCCGACAGCGAGGTGCAGACCATCTGCAAGGCGAACAAGCGTTCGCGCCGGGCGCCCTGGTAGTAATCGCCGATCAGGGTGGTACAGCAGGTCATGATCCCTGCCTCTGCCAGACCCAGGCCGGCACGGCTGGCGACGATCGCCGGCAGCGACTCCAGCCACAAGGGCAGCAGGCCGAACAGGCTGTAGAGCAGCATCGAGCCGAGCAGCAGCGGCTTGCGCCCGAGACGGTCGGCGATGATGCCGGCGAAGGGCGCGAGCAAGGCGATCACCAGTGCCGGGATGGTCAGGCTGACCGGGACCAGCACCGAGACCAGCGGATCGTCGCCAAAGTGCGCCTGCATCCGTGGCAACACCGGGGCCAGCAGCACCGCGCCAAGGACCGGCAGGCAACTGCCCAGCAACAACAACAGGGATTGCGGCAAACCCGCCTGGGCTTCACGACGCATGGGAGACCTCCTGGCGTACGGACGATTCGGTAGGGAGGGACGCCGGACGCACCGGCAGGAGGAAACGCGCCAGGGCCGGCAGCAGCACCAGCGCGCCGACCATGTTCCAGACGAACATGAAGGCCAGCAGCACGCCCATGTCGGCCTGGAACTTGATGGGCGAGAACATCCAGGTGCCGACGCCGATGGCCAGGGTCACGCCGGTCAGCATCACCACCTTGCCGGTGGACACCAGGGCCCGGTAATAGGCCTCGGACAGGCTGGCGCCCTGGCGCAGGTGGGCGAGCAGGATGCTCATCACGTACAGCGCGTAATCGACACCGATGCCCACGCCCAGGGCGATCACCGGCAAGGTGGCGACCTTGACCCCGATGCCCAGCCAGACCATCAGCGCTTCGCAGAGGATCGAGGTGAGCATCAGCGGGATCACCGCGCAGAGCGTGGCGCGCCAGGAACGGAAGGTCAGCAGGCACAGCAGGATCACCGCGCCGTAGACCCAGAACAGCATTTCGCGGTTGGCCTCGCGCACGACGATATTGGTCGCCGCCTCGATGCCCGCGTTGCCGGCGGCCAGGAGGAATTTCACCTCGGCGGTGTCATTGGCCGCGGCGAAACCCTCCACATGCTGCACCAGCCGGGTCAGGGTCTCGGCCTTGTGATCGGTGAGGTAGACGTACAGCGTCAGCAGGTTGCACGCCTCGTTGTACAAGCCGCGCGGGGCGCTGGCGGTGATCATGTTGAGCATCGCCTGGTTGTTCTGCAGCTCGTACCACTTGGGGTTGCCCTCCGACAACCCGACCAGCATGCGCCGGTTGAGCAACGCCAGGGAGTTGGTCGAATCCACGCCCGGCAGGCTGCGTAGCTGCCAGTCCAGCTCGTCCACCTTGCGCAGCACGTCGTAGCGCGCACAGGCCCCGGCTGGGGTCTGCACCATGATCGCGAACAGGTCGCTGCTGGCGCCGTAGGCCTGGGTCATGAAGGCGTCGTCGCGGTTGTAGCGCGAGTCGGCACGCAGCTCCGGGGCACCGGCGTCGAGGTCACCGATGGCCAGGTGCAGGCTGACCAGGAAACCCAGCACCGCCAGCACCAGGCTGACGCCGATGCACAGGCTTGCCCAGGGCTTGCGGGTGAACAGGTCAAGAAAGCGCCAGAACGGATGGCGGGCCTTGCCGCTCTGCTCGGCGCGCTCGCTGCGCAGGCTGATCGCGGCAGCACGGGGGCTGACGCCGACGTACGAAAGCAGCACCGGCAGCAGGATCAGGTTGGTGAAGATCAGCACCGCCACGCCGATGCTGGCGATGATGGCCAGGTCCTGGATCACCTTGATCTGGATGATCATCAGCACCGCGAAGCCCACCGCATCGCAGAGCAAGGCGGTGAGGCCGGCGAGGAACAGGCGGCGGAAGGTGAAGCGCGCAGCGACCACACGGTGCATGCCGCGCCCGATGTCCTGCATGATCCCGTTCATCTTCTGCGCGCCATGGCTCATGCCGATGGCGAAGACCAGGAACGGCACCAGCACCGAATAAGGATCGAGCTGGAAATCCAGGAGCGGCAGCAGCCCCAGTTGCCAGACCACCGCAACCAGCGAGCAGATCACCACCAGCAAGGTGCTGCGCACGCAGCGGGTGTAGGCGTAGAGCACCGCCGTGGTGATGAGGATGGCCACGGCGAAGAACACCAGGATCTGTTGCAGGCCATCGATCAGGTCGCCGACTTTCTTGGCGAAGCCGGTGACATGAATAGCGATGCCATCCTTGGCGAACTCGCCGCGCAACGCCTCCAGTTGCCCGGCCAGTACCGCATAGTCCAGCGCCTTGCCGTCCGGGGTGCGGGCCAGCAGCGGGACCTGGATGATGCTGGAGCGCTGGTCGAAGGCCACCAGTTGGCCGATCTCGTTGGACAACTGCACGTTGCGCCGCAGCTCGGCGAGGGACTCGGGGCTGCCGTTGTAGTCGTCGGGGATGACCGGGCCGCCATCGAGTCCGTCCTCGGTCACTGAGACCCAGCGGGTGGCCGGGGTCCATAGCGACTTCATGTAGGCGCGATCGACGCCGGGCAGCAGGTAGATGCGTTCGCTGAGTTTCTGCAGGGTGTCCAGGTAGGCCGTGTCATAGATTTCGCCGCGCGTGTTGGCGACGGCAATGCGCAAGGTATTGCCCAGGCCGGACAGTTCCTTTTGCCGCTCCAGGTAGTTGGCGATATAGGGATGCCCGGTGGGGATCATCTTCTCGAAACTGGCATTGAGCTCCAGGCGCGTGGACTGCCAGCCCAGCACCAGGGTGGTCAGCAGGCACAGCAACAGGACCCAGTGCCGGTGGTTGAACAGGGCCCGCTCGATCAGCGAGCCGGAACGCGGGTCGAACCCGTCCGGGCTGCCCGGGTCGGGATGGCGGCTTGCGCAATTCATGGCGATCACTCCGAAGCGGAAACGGTAGGCGCGGCGACGCGGGACAACCCGGTGAATCCGGCGGTCACCAGGCTGCCGTCGGCGGCCTGGACTACCGCCGCCACCGGCTTGCGCTGCGGGGTAAAGGCGGGCTCCAGGCCACCGGCGGCACTGGTGAACAGCCCACCGGACTGATTGCTCAGCAGCACCCGGCCATCGCCGAGGGTAATGGCGTCGCTGAACGACACCGGGGCCAGGGTCGGCAGCGCTTCGGCCTGTTGCGCCCCCGCGGCGAGGACGAAGGCGTTGCCCTTGAGCCCACCGATCAGCAGCGCGCCGTCGGCCCGGGTGGCAAGGGTGAACAGGCTGCCGTGATAAGGGCTGGGCAGCGGGTGGAAATGCTCGCCATCGTCGGAACGGGCCAGGTAGCCCTGTTCGCCAGCCAGCACCCAGGACTCGCCCTGGCGCGCCACGGCATACAGATGCAGGCCGTCGGGGTTGTCGATGCGGCCCATCAGCGAGTGCCAACTGACGCCGCCATCGTCGCTGCGCAGGGCCAGGCCATAGGCACCGACCACCAGCACGCTGCGCTCATCCCTGGCGGCCACGGCGAGGAAGGGTTTGTCCGCGGCTTCGCCGGCGATGCGCTCGGCGGTTTCCAGCCGCGTCACGGCCGTCTCGTCCTGCGGCGTCTGCTGCGCGGCGCGGCGGGCATCCTCCAGTTCGACTTGCGCGGCGCGCTCGCCGTCCAGTTGCAGGCTCCAGCGCTCGCCGCCATCGCGGGTCGCCAGGACCACCCCGGAATGTCCTGTCACCCAGCCGTTTCGGGCATCGGCAAAGGCTACGGCGGTCAGGCCCACCGAGACCGGCACCGCAACCTGGCGCCAGTGCTGGCCGTTGTCGTCGGAGAGCAGGATCAGCCCGCGCTCGCCCACCGCCACCAGCCGCTCGCCGGCCCGGGCCAGGGCGGTGTAGACGGCGCGCTGCGGATGGGCGATCTGCATCGCCGGGCTTTGCAGGACATCGCCGACCGCACGCTGCTGCAGCATGGCCTGGGCCTGGCAGGTGGAAGCCAGCGGCAAGGCGAGGGCCAGCAGCAGGCCGCTCGACTGAAGCAATCTGTTCATGTCTACCTCGAAATCCAGTACCGATCGGGAGGGCAGCGCCTGCCCTCCTCCTTCGCGGTCAGCGCACGCCGCGCCCGGCCATTGCCGCCGGGGAAAACTCGGCCGCCTTGTAGCGATCGACCACGGCATACTGCTGGTCCTTGCCGGCGTAGAGGTTCTGGATGAACCAGGCACCGGAGACCAGGTCGTAGAAGCCCGACGACAACTGGGCAACGGCCGGCAGGTCGGGCATTACCGACGGCAGCGACCACAAGGTCTTGGCCAGTTGGCCGTTGGCGTCCCAGCGGTCGCCGAGCATGGCTTGCCAGGTGTCTTCGTCGAGGTAGTAGCGGCCCTTGGGCAATTGGTGGCGCTTGCCCGGCGCCAGGTCGGCTTCCACCACCCACACCCGGTGCAGTTCCCAGCGCACGTAGTCGGGGTTGAGGTGATGCTTGGCGAACAGGTCTTCGGGTTTGGCGGCGGTCTGCACCTTGTTGGTGTTGTAGGGGATGTACATCTCCTGCTTGCCCACCAGCTTCCAGTCGAAGCGGTCCATGCGGCCCTGGAACACGCTCAGTTCGTCGAACGACATGACTCCGGCAGTGGCCGGCGTCGGCGTGTCGCAGCAGGCGTTGGGCAGCTTGCGCACGCGGCGCTGGCCGGTCAGGTAGACGTGGGCCTGGGACTTGTCGCCGTTGATGTTGGTACGCCCCATGATCTGCTCGCCGGCACGCAGGGCCGGGCCGACGTTGAGCAGACGGAACAGCCAGTAGTCACCGTCGAAGCTGGCCGCGTTGCCGTCCTGGTAGTAGTAGGGCATCTCCTGCACGGCCTTGCCGTCGGTGGTCATCACCTGGGCGCCGTCGGCGGTCATCAGGTAATGGCGGAAGTCCATGGCCAGGGACACGCCGCGCCAGTTCAGCAGGTGGTTCCACATGGCCTCGGCACCGTTCTTCGGCAGCGGGAACGGGATGCCGCCATAGGCGCCTTCCGGCACCGGGCCGGCACTGCTCTGCACCAGCTTCGCCTCGCGGGCATTCCTGAGGGTGTTGTCGTAGACCCACTGCGGCGCGGCAGCCGTGCGCCGGGTCGGGTAGACATCGATGCGGTAGCTCTCCGGGTAACGCTTGAACATGGCCTTGGTGCCGTCGCTGAGCCTGGCGGCGTACTGGTCGAGATTCTTCGCGGTGATGCTGTACAGCGGCTTGTCGCCGGCGAACGGATCATTGCGCTTGCCACCCTGTTTGAACGAGGGATCGACCTTGGTGTAGCCGCCGTCCCAGGCCGGGATGCTGCCGTCGGCGTTGCCGGCGCGCTCGGCGCCCAGTGGCGTGAGCTGCTTGCCGAGGTCGTCGGCGCCCGCCGCCACTGCCGGTTGCAGGCCCAGGACTGCGCTGCAAAGCAAGGAGGCACAGAAGGTCTTGAGAGCGAAAGGAATGTTCACGGAGATCCCCTCAGAATGTTGTTTTAACCGAGAAGGCCAGGTAGTCCCGGTCTTTCAGTGCTTGTTTGAAGGTGAATCGGGAGAGGGCATCGAGGTTGGTGTCCTCGGGGCCGTAGTAGTGGGTGTAGGTCAGGCCGAAGGTCACCCGGTCCAGGTAGGTGGCGCTGACCCCGACGTTGAAATCGCCGCCGCGGTCCGGGCCGAAGCTGCTGACCACCGCCGACTTGCCCATGGGGAAGTAGCTGATGCCCAGCGGCACGCTGAGGTCGATGCCGGGGAACACCTGGCGGTAGGTCGGGGTGTAGACCAGCTTGAGGCCGACACCGTCGTCAGTGGCACCCGGATCCAGGGCCGCGCGGTTCTTCGTCACGCTGAGCAGGCGGTTCCAGGCCACCTCGCCGACCAGGCTGGCCTCGTTGGCGATGAAGGACGGGCCCAGCGAGGCGATCATGTTCAGGTTGAGGTGCGCAGTGCGGCCGACGGCGTAGAGCGGGTGGTCGTCGTTATCGGCAACCACGCCGGTGCCGATGGTCTGGCCATTGGAAACCAGCGGCATGTTCCAGCGCATGGAGGCTTCACCGGCGAAGCTGTATTCATCGATGCTGGTGGCGAAGCTGGCGCCCAGCGCGCGGATGTCTTCCGGGTAGACCCAGTAGTACTCGCCGATCTGTCCGCTGGCGTAGTTGGGCCCGGTGGCGCTGGGCTTGAGGTACAGCTTGGGCGACTTGTCGTGGTACTGGATGGCGTACAGGCCGTACTCGACGGTGTCGGCGGTGTAGCGCAACTGCAGGCCGCCCTGCCCCGAGCTTTTCGCGTCCTTGTCCTTGCCGTGGAAGAACGCCGCCGGGCTGTCCGGATTGCCGCCGAGAAACGCCGGGAAGGGTTCGCCGACGATCAGGCGTTCGTTGCCGGTGCCGATGGTGTCGCTGACCGAGAAGTAGCTGCCGGCGCCCGGCAGGCGGGTTTCTTCCCATTCGAACTGGTAGTAGGCGCCGACGGAAAGCGCGTCGGTGAGCTGGTAGGTGCCGGACAACTGGCTGACCGGACGGGTGATTTCCTTGAACTGGGTGTTGGGCACCGACACCGCCTTGACCACATCCACCGGGGCCATGCCGCCGGCAATGCCGTTCGCGCCGAAGAACAGGCTTTCGCCCCAGATCAGGCCGTGGCGACCAAGACGCACCGAGGCGGCGCGGTCGGCGACATCGCCGTTCCAGTAAACGAAGGCATCCAGCAGTTCGCCGTCGCCGCCGTGCAGGTGACGGGTGTCATCGCTGAACCGGTCGTAGGCCACCGAGCGCACATTGGCCCGGGACGGGTCGTTGTTGTCGTTGTCCTTCTGATATTCGGTGTCGTACCAGGCCGCGCCGCTGACCCGGGCGCCGAAGTCGCGGTAGCCGATGTCCAGCTCGGAAAGGATGTCCAGGCGGTTGGAGATCAGGCCCTTGGCGAAGGCACGGTCACCGTCGTCCTGGTTGAGGGCAACCTGGCCGCGGGTGAGCTTGCTGCTCTGGTCCTGGGTGCGCCAGGCGGCGCTGTACTTGAGTGTGTTGTCCCAGCGCAGGCTCAGGTCCGGGTTGCCGGTCTGCATTTCGAATGCCTGGGCGCCGGGAATGCCCATGACCAGCGCTGCAGCGAGCGTCAGGGTGGAAGGCGCACGCCGCGATGCGGCGATGGAGCGAATAGCCATCGAACGAACCCTCTTTTATTGTTTTTGTTGGCATCTTTTCCTGGCCACCACCGGCCGGTAAGGCAGCCGGACCGGTTCTGGGTCGTGTGCCAGGGGTGGCATCGCCCGGCGGGATAGACCGGGCGACGGGCACAGGTTGACCTGCACGGCTGTCTCTGACTAATCGCTTGTCGGGATGCGACCTATCGAGCGGCGCGATACCTCGAAGGCATCGCGCAGGGGGATATCAGGCATCGGCAAAAGCGATACCCGGGCGCATTGACGGCGCGCGAGCGCGACCGGAAGGTATCGGCAAAACAACTACAAGAAGCCCGAGCCATGCGTTTTCACCATCTGGACCTCAACCTGCTGGTTGCCCTGGACGTGCTCCTCGAAGAGCAGAACATCACCCGCACCGCCGAACGCCTGCACATGACCCAGTCCGCCACCAGCGGAGTGCTGGGGCGCCTGCGCACCTTCTTCGAAGACGAATTGCTGGTGCAGGTCGGCCGGCGCATGCAACCTACGCCCTATGCCCTGGAGCTGGCCGGGCCGGTGCGCGAGGTGCTGCTGACCATTCGCTCATCCATCACCGCGCGGCCGGTGTTCGACCCGGCGGCCAGCAAGCGGCATTTTCGTTTGGTGACCTCGGATTACTTGATCAGCGTGCTGTTCGCCCAGGTCATCCAGCGGATTCACCAGGAGGCGCCGGGGATTACTTTCGAGATGCTCAGCCCCGGCGACAACAGCTCCGAACTGCTGATCCGCGGCGAGGTGGACCTGATGATCGTGCCCGAGCGCTACCGGATCGACGATCACCCGGCGCAGCTGCTGTTCGAGGAAGACCATGTCTGCGTGGTCTGGCGCGACAACCCGGAGGTCGGCGACAGCCTGAGCCTGGAGCAATACCTGGCCATGGGGCATATCTCGGTGGGTTTCGGCCGCAACCGGCACCTGAGCATCGAGGACTGGATCATGAACCAGTACGGGGTGAAGCGGCGCCTGGAGGTGATCACCAACGACTTCAACACACTCGCGCAGCTGCTGGTCGGCACGCCCCGGCTGGCGACCATGCACCGGCGCCTGGCGCAGCTTTATGCGCGGTACCTGCCGCTGAGGATATTGCCGACACCCATGGAGATTCCGCTGATGGGCGAATACATGCTGTGGCACCGCAGCATGGAAGGCGATCCGATGCTGAAGTGGTTGCGCGGGCGGATTCGGGATTGCATTCAGGATATCGATCTGCCGGTGACCTGATGGAGCCGGCCACAGAATTCCGGCTCGACTCGCTCGACTGTGGGAGCGGGTTTACCCGCGATGACGGCGGTGAATTCACTACCGCAATCGCTGGCAAGCCAGCTCCCACAGGGTCCTGCGTCGGCCACGGAATTCCGGCTCGAACCGATCGACTGTGGGAGCGGGTTTACCCGCAATGACGGTGGTGAATCCACTACCGCTATCGCTGGCAAGCCAGCTCCCACAGGGTCCTGCGCCGGCCACAGAATTCCGGTGCGACTCGATCGACTGTGGGAGCTGGCTTGCCAGCGATTGCGATGGTGAATTCACTGCCGCTATCGCGGGTGAACCCGCTCCCACAGGGTGGACTGCGCCGGCCGCAGAATTCCGGCTCGACTCGACCGACTGCGGGAGCTGGCTTGCCAGCGATTGCGATGGTGAATTCACTGCCGCTATCGCGGGTGAACCCGCTCCCACAGGGTGGACTGCGCCGGCCGCAGAATTCCGGCTCGACTCGGTCGACTGTGGGAGCGGGTTTACCCGCGATGACGGTGGTGAGTCCACTACCGCTATCGCTGGCAAGCCAGCTCCCACAGGGTCCTGCGTCGACCACGGAATTCCGGCTCGAACCGATCGACTGTGGGAGCTGGCTTGCCAGCGATTGCAATGGTGAATTCACTGCCGCTATCGCGGGTGAACCCGCACACACAGGGTCCGCGCTGGACCTATCCATCCGGTCAATGCCTAGCCATCGACAGCATCTGATAGTCCCCACCAACACAGCCCCCTAGCCTGCGTCACAAACGACAAGACGAGGCACCACTCCATGACCGCCCTGCACCTGCACTGCGCAACCCTCTTCGACGGCACCAGCCTGGCGCCACTTCACCACCAGACCCTTATCATCGAAAACGGCCAGATCCGCCACGTCGGCCCCAGCGCCCAGTCACCCCGTCCGCAACCCGGCGACCGCGAAGTCCATGGCCATTTTGTGATGCCCGGCCTGGTAGACGTGCATACCCACCTGGCCTTCGGCAATGCGCAAAGCGAGGAAGACATCGATATCTGGACCAGCGACGAATTCCGCGCCCTGCGTGGCCTGTTCTTCGCCCAGCACGTGCTGGCGGCTGGCGTGACGTCGATGGTCTGCCCCGGCGACAGCGGCCAGCTCAGCATCGCCGTACGCAACACCGTGGACGCCGGCTTGTTCGAAGGGCCACGCATTGCCGCCAGCAGCCGGGTGATCACCAACCGCCAGAGCCTCAACGACTGGTTTCCCAGCCGGGTTGGCGCACCGGAGTACTTCACCGCTGCCCTGGTCACCAGCCGCACCGAGGCCATTGCGCAGATCCGCAAGCAGGCCAAGGACGGCGTGGACCTGATCAAGATCGCCATGGACGGCACTCACCGCCGCGCCAACGGCGAGATCATCGCCGCCTTCACCGCCGACGAAACCCGCGAGATGGTCGAGGAAGCCCACCGCCTCGGCTGCCGGGTGGCGGCCCACGCCTACGGGCGTGAAGCGGTCATGTATGCGGCCAGGGCCGGGGTCGACCTGGTGTTCCATGCCTTCTACATGGACGACGCCTGTATCGAGGCACTGCTCGAAGCAGGCAGCGTCCTCGCGCCAACCATGACCTTCCCGCAGAACACCGTGGACTTCTGCCAGGCCCATGACCCGGCCATCGCCACCGGCTATGCCGGCTACTGCGCTCGCACCCTGGAGTCGGGTACACCGGTGCTGAAACGGGCCAAGGCCGCCGGTGTCCCGTTCGCCTGCGGCAGTGACAGCGGCTTTGCCGTGACGCCTTATGGCGAGTGGCATGCCCGCGAGCTGGAACTGCTGGTACGACGCCTGGACTTCACCCCCGCCGAAGCACTGTTCGCCGCGACCCATATCGGCGCGCGCCTGATGCCCCGTGGCGAAACCCTTGGCACCCTGGAATCGGGCAAGCAGGCCGACCTGCTGATCCTCGATGGTTCGCCGCTGGAAGATATCCGTATCCTCCAGGACCGCAGCCGCCTGCTGGCCGTGTACAAGGCCGGCGAACCGGTGAAGTTGCAGCGTACCGCCTACGACCCCAGGCAGGTATCGGACTTCAACTCCCTGAAGTGGACCGATCTCTACACCCGCGACCGCGTGGCCGAACTGGGCAAATGGAGCCTGTGGACATGAGCACACTCGACGTTGAAACGGCCGCGCGGCTGGCGGCGACCACCCTGCGCCAGGCCCGCGAGCTGGGCATCAAACCCCTGGCTGCGGCGGTACTGGACGCCGCCGGGCATCCACTGGCGGTGCTGCGTGACGAGCAGGCCAGTTTCCTCCGGCCGCGCATCGCCAGCGGCAAGGCCCGCGGCTGCCTGGGCATGGGCGTGGGCGGTCGGGAACTGGCACGACGCGCGCAGGCGATGCCGACGTTCTTCGATGCGATCAACAGCCTCACCGACGGCGAAGTGATTCCGGTGCCCGGCGGGATCCTGCTGCGCGATGCACAGGGGCGGCTGCTCGGGGCGATCGGCGTCAGCGGCGATAGCTCGGATAACGACGAACACTGTGCGCTGCTAGCGATTGCCGCTGTCGGCCTGCGGGGAGACACCGGCGACCCTCAAAGCTGAGCCGCCTGCTCCAGCAACAGCTGACGGAACCAGGCGAGCATCGGGTCCCCGGTCTGCTGCGGATGCCACTGCAGGGCCTGGGCAGCAGGCGGGAACTCGACAGGCGCCGGTAGCACCCGCAACGGATAACGCTGCGCCAGCGCCTCGGCCTGGCGGCGCAACAGCGTGGCGATACGCGGTGTGCCGACCACGAAATCGGCCATCAGGGCAAAGTTCTGCACGGTGGCCACCACCCTGCGCTCGATGCCGATGTCCCGCAGGTGCTGGGCCTCCAGGGAGAGCGTCTGCCCATCGGCGAACTCGCGCAGAACGTGTTCGCCTTCACGAAAGCGCGCCTCCGTCAGCGCCTGGCCAACCGGCCAATGTGCGGCGCAGACGATGCAGCACAACGCATCGTCGAGCAACGCGGCGTGGGGGTAGGCGGGATTGATCCGGCGTTGCGGCACGATCGCCAGGTCGCTGCGACGGTACTCCAGGGCTTCGGCGACCTGGTCGCCATCACGGGACCGGGACAGCTCGCGCACCACCAACGAAGCGCGGGGCGCGAGGCGGCGCAGCGCGCGGCTGACCGCAGGCATCAGGGTAGCCGCCACATAGTCCGAGGCCATCAGGGTGAAACGGCGCTCGCAGCGGGCCAGATCGAATTCGGCCGTGGTTTCCACCAGCGCGTCGGTCATCAGCAGCAGTTCGCGGACCCTGGGTGCCAACTGCCGGGCCAGCGCACTGGGCTGCAGTCCGCGGCCAACCGGGACCAGCAGCGGATCCTGGAAGTGCTCGCGCAAGCGCCCCAGGGCGGCACTGGTCGCCGACTGACCAAGGTTCAGGCGCTCGGCCGCCCTGCTGACGCTGCTTTCTTCGAGCAGGACATCGAGGGCGACGAGAAGGTTGAGATCGAGGCGGCGATAGCGCATGGACGGGTTATACCTCAACGTTGCCCGCACACGTCCTCGCGTTTAATGCTGCCAGGTATCGCCGTCGGCGATACCTGGCCTGGTTCAGGCCACTGTACCCGGGCCGCTGCCTCTTGCCTCTTCGAGCAACCAATCCACAAAGCCGGAAAGCAGTTGCGTCGGGTCGGCCCGACGCGGGAACAGGGCCACGTATCCGGTCCGGGAAACGCTGATGTCCGGCAGGGGCGTCATCAGCGTGCCGCGAGCGATGTCGATCTCCAGCATCGGCAGCGGCCCGATGCCGATTCCCAGACCGTCTTCCACGGCCTGGCGGGTCACGAAGAAATGATCGAAGGTTTGTCGCGGATGGCCTTCCAGGTGCTCCAGGCCGGCAGCTTCCAGCCAGCCCAGCCAGTCTCCGGCGCGGGTTTCGCTGGCCAGCCAGCGATGCCCTTCGATGTCGCCTGGCTCGCGGATCGGGCGCCGGGCAAACAACGCAGGGCTCATGATCAGCGTGTCGTGGTCTTCCAGCAGTGGCACGACGTTGTGATGCGGCCACAGGTCCGGCCGTGCAGCGCCACGCCGGATCGCGACGTCGACACCGCCGCGCAGGTCCTCCACCACGCTGGAAACCGTGGTGACCACCACTTCGATGTCCGGATGCCCGGCGTGATAGCGCTCGAGCCTGGGGATCAGCCAGCGCATCGCCAGGCTGGTGGGTGCACTGACCCGAAGGATGCGTCGCACGCTGGGCCTGCCGCAGGCTTCGGCCGCTACGGCGAGGCGATCCAGGGACAGGCCGACTTCAGCGGCAAAGACCCGGGCCAGCGGTGTGGCAACCATCCGCCGCCCCTCCTTGATGAACAGGCGCTGGCCCAACCAGTCTTCGAGCGTAGCGATCTGCTGGCTCACGGCCCCTTGGGTCACGCCCAGCTGCAGGGCAGCATCCGCGTAGCTACCCACCCGGGCCGCCACTTCGAAAACGCGCAATGCGTTGAGAGGAGGAAGACGGCGCATCACTCGTTCCTATAGAAAATCTAATGTATTCCGTTAGGAGATATGGTTTGTGCAAGTTATCTAACGCATTCACCATCATTGCATGAATACTCAAACCCGGCTTCCAGTGATTCCCGGCGGCACGCCCGCAACCGCCTCACGCAGCTTGTCGGCAGCCTGCCTGACCCACGCCCTGCATGACGGCTACACCGATGCGCTGTATGTGTTCCTGCCAGTCTGGCAAGCGCAGTTCGGCCTCTCCTATGCCGGGCTGGCGGTTATCCGCGCGCTCTATTCCGCAACGATGGGCGGCCTGCAGATACCCGCCGACCGCGCATTGCGCAACTGGTCGCCGCGGGCGGCGCTGATACTCTCGACCGCACTGGCCTTGGCCGGCCTGCTGCTGATGGCCCTGCCCCTGGGCATGATCGGGCTTTGCGCGGGGCTTGTGCTGGCAGGCATTGGCTCGAGTATCCAGCATCCGCGCAGTTCGATGCTGGTCACCGAAACATACGGGGCAAATTCGCGGCGTCCCTTGGGTATCTACAACTTCTCCGGCGACCTGGGCAAAGCGCTGCTGCCGGCGCTGGTGGCGGTGCTGCTACCGGTTATCGACTGGCAAGCGGTGATGGTGCTGATGGCAGCGCTGGGCATCCTGCTGATCATGGCCCTGGCCAGGCTTGCACCAGCGACGCCGGTGCAAGCGCAGCGAGCCGCAACACGTGCCCCGGGGCGCGCCCAGGACGGTCGGGGCTTCGCAATCCTGGCCACGGTCGGCGCCCTGGATACCGCAACGCGCATGGGCTATCTGCTGTTCCTGCCCTTTCTCATCCAGGGCCGCGGTGGCGACTCGCCGACGATCGGGGTCGCCCTGGCCCTGCTCTTCATCGGTGGCGCATTCGGAAAATTCACCTTCGGCTGGCTTGGCGAGCGGATCGGCGTGGTGCGCTGCGTCATGCTCGCCGAGTGCGCAACGGCGCTATTGATCGCGGCGACGCTGGTCACTCCGCTGCTGCCGACACTGCTCCTGCTACCCGTGCTGGGGATCGTGCTCAACGGAACCTCGTCGGTTCTGTACGGCACCGTCCCGGAATTATCGAAAGGCGATACTGGACGCGCTTTCGCGGTGTTCTATACCTGCGTCATCGGCTCCGGCGGTATCGCCCCCATCCTTTTCGGTGCGATCGCCGACCTGAGCAGCCGAGGCACTGCGCTGCTGCTGACCGTGCTCACCGCACTGGCCGTCGTGCCCCTGGTGTCGACGCTGCGCCCGTATCTTCAGACCAGCCCAACTTCGAGGTAAGCATCGATGGACACGACTCCCCATGCCCCCGTCATGGTGATCACCGGCGCCAGCCGCGGCATAGGCGCGGCAACGGCCAGACTTGCCGCCACGCGCGGCTACGACGTGGTCATCAGCTACGTTTCCAATGAAGCGGCCGCCCAGGCCGTGGCCCAGGAGGTGCGCGCCGCTGGCCGCCAGGCGCTGCCCGTGTGCGCAGACAGCGCAGACCCAGAACAGGTCGCCCGGCTTTTCGCCGCGGTCGACGAGACCTTTGGCCGACTCGATGTGCTGGTCAACAATGCCGGGATCATTGCCCGGCAGTCACGCCTGGAGGATCTGGATATCGAGCGGATACGACGGATCTTCGCCGTCAACGCCATCGGCCCGATACTCTGTGCGCAGCAAGCGGTCAAACGCATGTCCCAGCGCCATGGCGGCGCTGGCGGCGTGGTGGTCAATGTATCCTCGGCAGCGGCCAGGCTCGGCAGCCCGAACGAATACGTGGACTACGCCGCCTCCAAGGGTGCACTGGAAACCTTCACCACCGGCCTGGCCAAGGAAGTTGCCGGGGAAGGCATTCGCGTCAATTGCGTTCGGGCCGGCCACATCTATACCGAAATGCACGCCAGCGGCGGGGAGCCAGGACGGGTAGACAGGGTCAAGCACACGATTCCGCTAGGCCGGGGTGGCCAGCCGGAAGAGATCGCGCAGGCCATTCTCTGGCTGGCAAGCAGCGAAGCGTCATTCGTGACCGGGGCGTTTCTGGATGCGACAGGGGGGAAATGAAGGGGTGGTGTCCCAGGGCAGGTTCGAACTGCCAACCTTCCCCTTAGGAGGGGGATGCTCTATCCAATTGAGCTACTGAGACCCTGAGCCGATGACAGGCGTCACGCGGCGGAAGGCGTGCATGTTAACCAGACGGGAGGTATTTGTCATTCCATGGATCGGGCTTTTTGCCTGCCCGAATCCACAAGCTGTGTGCAGGCTTCGTGCAATTTGCAACGGAGCATAAGGCCATCATTGCATGATGCACGGAAGAGCCCTGCTCTAATTAACGTAAGATGTTGATTTTAAAAGATAAAATAAAAATATTCAGATGGCACGCGGCATGCTGAAAGGAAGATAACGGAAAGGAAGATAACGGAATGTACCCACCCAACAGCCGGATCACGCCCATGACTCACGCCCTGCTCGCCTTGAATGCCCTGGCCCTGACCGCCGTGATTGCCATGGGCCTGTTGCCCGCGAAGACGCCGGTCCATTCGCTGGAATACCGCACTTCGATGCAGGCGCGTCCTGCGGTCATGGGTGAGGCAGAAACCACGCTGACGCAGCAGGTCAAGGTGAACGCGCAGGAACGCTACGCTTTCTGAGTCGGCAAGCCAGCTTCGCGCAATATATCCAAAAGGCGCTGCGCCGCATCGGCCAGGGTGGTGGAGTTATCCAGGTAATGCACATCGGCGCCCAGACCGCCTGAAACCAGGGCGTTGCGCGCCAGACGGGCTTCGATTTCCTCTGCGGATTCCCGCCCGCGATTCTTCAGGCGCCGAGCCAGCACCGCGGCAGAAACGGTGATCAACACCGGCAGCAGGTGCGGATATCTGCTGCGAGCCTCTTGCAGGTTGGCCCGAGAGCCGTTGACCAATACCCACTGGCCAGCGGCAAGCCAACGATCCATCTCCACAGGAATGCCATAACTGAGGCCGTTGGCCTGCCAGTCCAGGGCGAATCCGCCCTGCTCCCGTAGCGCCTGGAATTGCTGAAGCGATACACTGTGCGCCGCTTCGCCCACGGCCTCGGCGGAGCGGGTGATCACCCGCCGCACCACAACCACGCCCAGCGCCTGGAGCGCCGGCCTGGCCTGATCGATGATGCTGTCCTTGCCGGAACCGGATGGCCCCATCAGGTAGATCAATCTCCCGCCGGCCCGGGGTGGGGTCTCGCCCCTTGCGTCATGCTGCATAGCCACTATGCTCATAGATAGGAAAAGCGCAGGTATTTTAGGCGCTTTCCGTTACCTTTTCGCTGGTCTGCGTCGACAGTCAAAAAGGTGGCTGGATCGGGAAGGCGGGAATTGAAACTTTTCAAACCAGTGCTCATTTCTGATAATTGGTACTGGCAAAAAGCCTCCACCCGGTTCAATATTTGTCACAGAATTGACGCCAAGGAACCGGCGACAATGAGGCATTATTGCGACCTCATTCACAATTCAGGTTGAACATTTGACCGTATCGATGGTCCTAGTCTCATCGCGCGGCCAACTTCAAGAACCGCTCCCCCTGAACTAAACCGGTCAATTATATGCGCCCAATGAAACAGGCTATCTACTCAAGCCGAACCGCAGACAAATTCGTCGTCCGCCTGCCAGACGGAATGCGTGAGCGCATTGCCGAGGTTGCGCGTAACCACCACCGCAGCATGAACTCCGAGATCATTGCCCGCCTGGAACAGAGCCTGATCCAGGAAGGTGCACTGGGCGACGAACTGAGCATGCGCCTGGACAGCCCGGAACTGTCCCTGCATGAGCGCGAGCTGCTGCAACGCTTCCGCCAACTGTCCCACCGCCAGCAGAACGCGCTGGTTGCCCTGATCGCCCATGACGTCGAGATGGCAGCGGACGCTTCCTGATCGTCCCGACTGACTTCGGTTCAAAACAAAACGCCCGGCGCAATCGATTGCACCGGGCGTTTTGCTTTCTGGATCCTGGGTGTTGCTGAACCCTGTGGGAGCTGGCTTGCCAGCGATGAGGCCGGGACAGACAACAAAAAAGCCAGCGCGAAGCTGGCTCACTTGATTCAACGATGGCTTACAGCAGGAACAGGGTGGCCAGCCCCAGGAAGATGAAGAAGCCACCGCTGTCGGTCACCGCCGTGATCATCACGCTGGAGCCCATTGCCGGGTCGCGACCGAGGCGCGTAAGCGTCATCGGGATAAACACCCCCATGAACGCTGCCAGCAGCAGGTTGAGGGTCATTGCAGCGGTCATCACCACCCCTAGCGACCAACTGCCATAGAGCAGGAAGGCCACTACCCCGATAACGCCACCCCAGATGAGGCCGTTGAGCAGCGATACCGCCAGCTCCTTGCGCATCAAGCGGGTAGTGTTGCCCGGAGTGACCTGGTCGAGCGCCATGGCACGGACGATCATGGTGATGGTCTGGTTGCCGGAATTGCCGCCGATACCGGCCACGATCGGCATCAACGCCGCAAGAGCCACCAATTTCTCGATCGAGCCTTCGAACAGGCCGATCACCCGGGACGCCACGAAGGCAGTGATCAGGTTGATTGCCAGCCAGGCCCAGCGGTTGCGCAGCGAGCGCCAGACCGAGGCGAAGATGTCTTCCTCTTCGCGCAGACCGGCCATGTTCAGCACTTCGGTTTCGCTTTCTTCGCGGATCAGGTCGACCATTTCGTCGATGGTCAGACGACCGATCAGGCGGTCGTTCTTGTCCACTACCGGAGCCGAAACCAGGTCGTAGCGCTCGAACGCCTGGGCTGCGTCGTAGGCGTCCTCGTCAGGGTGGAAACTGACCGGATCGTCGGCCATGACCTCGGCGACCTGCTTGTCCGGGTCATTGACCAACAGACGCTTGATCGGCAGCACGCCTTTGAGGATGCCGTCGTAATCGACGACGAACAGCTTGTCGGTATGGTTGGGCAATTCCTTGAGCCGGCGCAGGTAGCGCAGGACCACTTCGAGGCTGACATCTTCGCGGATGGTGACCATCTCGAAGTCCATCAGCGCACCGACCTGCTCCTCGTCATAGCTCAATGCCGAGCGCACCCGCTCGCGTTGCTGGGCGTCGAGGCTTTCCATCAGTTCGTGGACGACATCCCGGGGCAGCTCGGGAGCGAGGTCGGCCAGTTCGTCGGCGTCCATCTCCTTGGCCGCGGCGAGCAACTCGTGATCGTCCATGTCGGCGATCAGGGTTTCACGCACCGAGTCGGAGACTTCAAGAAGGATATCGCCGTCGCGCTCTGCCTTGACCAACTGCCATACGGTCAGGCGGTCGTCCAGGGGCAAGGCTTCGAGAATATGGGCAACGTCGGCGGAGTGCAGGTCATCGAGCTTGCGTTGCAGCTCGACGAGGTGCTGCCGGTGGACGAAGCTTTCCACGTGATCGTTGTGGGCGCCTTCCTGACGGTGGGTCAGGTCTTCGACCAGGCGCTGGCGCTGCAGCAGCTCGACCACCTGAGCCAGGCGATCCTGCAGGCTTTCCTGCGTTTTTTTTGCTTCGATTTCAGTCATAGGCGAACTCCACTCCCAGCAGCGGAGCACGCCGGGAGATCAATCAGTCACATCGTGATTGGCAAAACAGGCTTTTAAGTAACTACTGGGTAAGTCCATGGTGGTATTCCACAAGCCCCGGCGGGGCTGACGGGCGCAATCATACACCGCTTGAGCTGCCAGGGGCTGAAAATCTCGGTGAAAACAATCGTTTGCGGAAATGACGAAGGCAAACTCCCGAATCCATCAATGCGACGGCCAGTGCCCGAAAAAGAGCACATCCACTTCCTGAAAAATTAGCACGCGCCGGCGACGCCTGGATGACAAATCATTTATCGGGATCAACACATTGCGGAAAACAAAAAGCCCGCCATTAAGGCGGGCTCTTCGTCTATATGGTGCACTCGACAGGATTCGAACCTGTGACCGCTCGGTTCGTAGCCGAGTACTCTATCCAGCTGAGCTACGAGTGCAAGGTTGGCGCTTGATGAACCAGATCACCTCTGGTGTATCCGAAACAACTTCCAGAGGAAACGGCTTCTTGGATTATGGTGCACTCGACAGGATTCGAACCTGTGACCGCTCGGTTCGTAGCCGAGTACTCTATCCAGCTGAGCTACGAGTGCAGGGTTGGTACTTGATGGACCAGATCACCTCTGGTTGAAGCCGAAGCAGATTTCAATGAAACTTGCTTCTTCTATATGGTGCACTCGACAGGATTCGAACCTGTGACCGCTCGGTTCGTAGCCGAGTACTCTATCCAGCTGAGCTACGAGTGCATTTGAAGCCGCGCATTATAGTTCGCTAAATCTTTTTTGCAATCACTTTTTCGTTTAATTTCAACTACTTAGCGATTCATGCCAGATTACAGCGCCCTACATGAATAATGGCGGAGAAGGGGGGATTCGAACCCCCGATACCCTTGTGAGGTATACTCCCTTAGCAGGGGAGCGCCTTCGGCCACTCGGCCACCTCTCCGCAACACGGGGCGTATAATAACCAGAGCCTTCCCCGTTTGCAAACTCTTTTTTGAAAAAAAAACGAGAAAAATTAAAGGGTTGGTTCTTCGTCCTTCTCTTTCTTGATCCGCAGATAGATTTCCTCGCGGTGCACAGCCACTTCCTTCGGTGCGTTGACGCCAATGCGCACCTGGTTTCCTTTGACGCCGAGCACGGTCACGGTAATTTCGCCATCGCCAATAATCAGGCTTTCGGCACACCGACGAGTCAGAATCAGCATACGTTACTCCTCACGGGATTCAGTTCAGGGACAACAGTCTGTAGGTAAAGCGGGCTCGGGACTGCAACCAGGACGGTTGCCGGCCTCTGCCGGAGTATTGACCAGGGTGTGAAGGGGCACACAGGTCGAAAAAAGGAGCGCGGCCTGGCCGCGCCCCCGGGACACCGCTTATTCGCCCGAACGGGCCGGAGCGTCCAGCTCGAAGGCGGTATGCAGAGCGCGTACGGCCAGCTCCAGGTACTTCTCTTCGATCACCACCGAAACCTTGATCTCCGAAGTGGAGATCATCTGGATGTTGATGCTCTCCTTGGCCAGGGCTTCGAACATGCGGCTGGCGACGCCCGCGTGGGAGCGCATGCCGACACCGACGATGGAAACCTTGGCGATCTTGGTGTCGCCGATCACTTCACGGGCACCGATCTGGCTGGCGGTGTTTTCCAGCACCTGCTGCGCCTTGGCGTAGTCGTTGCGGTGCACGGTGAAGGTGAAGTCGGTGGTGTTATCGTGCGAAACGTTCTGCACGATCATGTCGACTTCGATATTGGCGGCGCTGATCGGGCCGAGGATCTTGAAAGCCACGCCCGGAGTGTCCGGTACGCCACGGATGGTCAGCTTGGCTTCATCGCGGTTGAAGGCGATGCCGGAAATGATCGGCTGTTCCATGGATTCCTCTTCATCAATGGTAATGAGGGTACCCGGACCCTCCTGGAAGCTGTGCAGCACGCGCAGCGGAACGTTGTACTTGCCGGCGAACTCGACGGCACGGATCTGCAGGACCTTGGAACCGAGGCTGGCCATTTCCAGCATCTCTTCGAAGGTGATCTTGTCCAGGCGCTGGGCCTGGGATACCACGCGCGGGTCGGTGGTGTAGACACCGTCGACATCGGTGTAGATCTGGCACTCGTCAGCCTTCAGGGCCGCCGCCAGGGCCACGCCGGTGGTGTCGGAACCACCGCGACCGAGGGTGGTGATGTTGCCTTGCTCGTCGACGCCCTGGAAACCGGCGACCACGACCACGCGGCCGGCCTTGAGGTCGCCACGGATCTTCTGGTCGTCGATTTGCAGGATGCGCGCCTTGTTGTGCGCGCTGTCGGTGAGGATCCGCACCTGATTGCCGGTATACGACACCGCCGGGATGCCGCGCTTGATCAGTGCCATGGCGAGCAAGGCAATGGTCACCTGCTCACCGGTGGACACGATCACGTCCAGTTCGCGTGGAACCGGCTGATCGCTGATCTGCTTGGCAAGGTCGATCAGGCGGTTGGTTTCACCGCTCATCGCCGACAGTACAACCACCAGGTCATCGCCGGCTTCGCGGAATTTCTTGACCTTTTCGGCTACCTGCTCGATTCGCTCGATTGTGCCGACCGAGGTACCGCCAAATTTCTGTACGATCAACGCCATTTCAAAGCCGCCTCAGCCCGTGAAGGGCACCCAATAAACAAAACACAACGCCGACGGCCCGCTACTAGACAACGGGCCGTCGACGCCTCAGACACCCTGCTCTGCGAATGGCACGGCCAGGGCCAGTGCGCCGTCCAGCGCTGCGGCGTCCACGCCACCACCTTGCGCCATGTCCGGACGACCGCCACCCTTGCCACCCACCGCCGCAGCGGCTTGCTTCATCAAATCCCCGGCTTTGAGTTGGCCGGTGAGGTCCTTGGTCACGCCGGCGACCAGTACGACCTTCTCTTCGTGGACACTGCCGAGCAGGATCACTGCGCGGCCGAGCTTGTTCTTCAATTGATCGACCAGGGCCAGCAGGGCCTTGCCGTCCTGGCCGTCCAGGCGTGCAGCCAGGACCTTGACGCCCTTGACGTCCACCGCGCTGTTGGCGAGATCGTCGCCGGCGGCGCTGGCAGCCTTGGCCTGCAGTTGCTCCAGCTGTTTTTCCAGCTGGCGGTTGCGCTCCAGCACGGCCGACAGCTTGTCGATCAGGTTGTCGCGGCTGCCCTTGACCAGTTGCGCGGCTTCCTTGAGCTGTTCTTCGGCGCCATTGAGGTAGGCCAGTGCCGCAGCACCGGTGACCGCCTCGATACGACGCACGCCGGAGGCCACGCCACCTTCGCTGACGATCTTGAGCAGGCCGATATCACCGGTACGCTTGGCGTGGATACCACCGCACAGCTCGACCGAGAAGTCGCCCATGCTCAGGACCCGCACGCTGTCGCCGTATTTCTCGCCGAACAGGGCCATGGCGCCCTTCTGCTTGGCGGTGTCGATATCGGTCTCTTCGGTCTGCACCTCGGAGTTCTTGCGGATTTCGCGGTTGACGATCTCTTCCAGGGCCTTGATCTGCTCTGGCTTGACCGCCTCCGGATGGCTGAAGTCGAAACGCAGGCGCTGGCTGTTCACCAGCGAGCCCTTCTGCTGTACGTGCTCGCCCAGGACCTGGCGCAGCGCAGCGTGCAGCAGGTGGGTCGCGGAGTGGTTCAGCGCCGTGGCCTTCTGCACATCGGCATCGACCCTGGCCTCGACCTGGGCACCGACCACGAGCTTGCCGCTGGCGATCACCCCGTGGTGCAGGAAGGCACCGCCGGTCTTGGTGGTGTCGCGCACGTCGAAACGCGCGGCGCCAGCCTGCAGGTAGCCGGTGTCGCCGATCTGGCCACCGGACTCCGCGTAGAACGGCGTACGGTCGAGGATGACCACGCCCTCCTCGCCTTCGCCCAGTTGCTCGACCGACTCGCCATCCTTGTACAGGGCGACGATCTTCGCGCTGCCTTCGGTAGCGCTGTAGCCGAGGAACTCGGTGTCCACGTCGACCTTGACCAGGCTGTTGTAGTCCAGGCCGAAGGCGCTGGCAGAGCGGGCGCGCTCGCGCTGCGCTTCCATCTCGCGCTCGAAGCCTTCCTCGTCGATGCTCAGCTCGCGCTCGCGGGCGATGTCGGCAGTCAGGTCCATCGGGAAGCCGTAGGTGTCGTACAGCTTGAAGACCACTTCGCCGGGAATGACGTTGCCCTTGAGGTCGGCCAGGTCCTGTTCGAGGATCTTCAGGCCCTGCTCCAGGGTCTTGGCGAACTGCTCTTCCTCGGTCTTCAGCACACGCTCGATATGCGCCTGCTGGGCTTTCAGCTCGGGGAAGGCGTCGCCCATCTCGGCCACCAGCGCCGCGACGATCTGGTAGAAGAAGCTGCCCTTGGCGCCGAGCTTGTTACCGTGGCGGCAAGCGCGACGAATGATGCGGCGCAGCACGTAGCCGCGACCTTCGTTGGACGGCACCACGCCGTCGGCGATCAGGAAGCCGCAGGAACGGATATGGTCGGCCACCACTTTCAGCGAAGGCTGGCCTTCGTCGGTGCAGCCAATGGCCTTGGCCGAAGCGGCCAGCAGGCTCTGGAACAGGTCGATCTCGTAGTTCGAGTGGACGTGCTGCAGGACCGCGCTGATGCGCTCCAGGCCCATGCCGGTGTCCACCGATGGCGCCGGCAGGGGGTGCAGGACACCATCCGCGGTGCGGTTGAACTGCATGAAGACGTTGTTCCAGATCTCGATGTAGCGGTCGCCGTCTTCTTCCGGCGAGCCGGGTGGGCCGCCCCAGATGTCGGCGCCGTGATCGTAGAAGATCTCGGTGCACGGACCGCACGGGCCGGTGTCGCCCATGGTCCAGAAGTTGTCGGACGCGTATGGCGCACCCTTGTTGTCGCCGATGCGGACCATGCGCTCGGCGGGGACGCCGACTTCCTTGGTCCAGATGTCATAGGCCTCGTCGTCGGTCGCGTAGACGGTGACCCAAAGCTTGTCCTTCGGCAGGTTCAGCCACTTTTCGGAGGTCAGGAAGGTCCAGGCGAAGGTGATCGCATCGCGCTTGAAATAGTCACCGAAGCTGAAGTTGCCCAGCATTTCGAAGAAGGTATGGTGGCGCGCGGTGTAGCCGACGTTTTCCAGGTCGTTGTGCTTGCCGCCGGCACGCACGCATTTCTGGCTGCTCACCGCGCGGGTGTATGCGCGCTTTTCCTGGCCGAGGAAGCAGTCCTTGAACTGGTTCATCCCGGCGTTGGTGAACAGCAGGGTCGGGTCGTTGCCCGGGATCAGGGAGCTGGAGGCGACTCGGGTGTGTCCCTGCTCTTCGAAGAATCGAAGGAAGGCTTCACGGATTTCTGCGCTTTTCATAGGTTCTTCCACGGAAACGGCGGCCTGAGGCAAAAGTGCGCGTCAAATGACGAAAACGACGGCAAAGGGCCGCATTATAGCCAGCCTGCGTGCCAGTTGTAGTGGGTTTATACGATGCAAAGGCCCATTCACGGATGAAAAGAAGGTTAATCGAGGCGATTTGCTTAGCAGGCTATGCGTTCATCGGAAAACTGTGTTACAAAAAGCCCGGCCATCACCCATGATGGCAACGTTCTCAGGGCGGGGTGCAATTCCCCACCGGCGGTAATTGCGCCCAGCGCGCATAGCCCGCGAGCGCTTGCAGGCAAGGCTTTGCAAGGTCAGCAGACCCGGTGTGATCCCGGGGCCGACGGTCACAGTCCGGATAAAGAGAGAACGGGATAGGCACCTTGTGTCCGTTCGTCCGCATTTTCGCGAGCGACCATCCCTTTCGATCCAGATGCCCTGTTTCTTATACAAACAGGAGTCCGTTTCAATGCAAGCAACCCCAATCGACAGCAAAGCCCACGGCAACGAGCGTATCGCCTTCGTCCAGGCTTGCTGGCACAAGGATATTGTCGATCAGAGCCGCAAGGGCTTCGTCGAGCAGATGGCCAAGCATGGCTATCAGGCTGGTGATATCGATTTCTACGAAGTCGGCGGCGCCTTCGAGATTCCGCTGCACGCCAAGCTGCTGGCGCGCACTGGCCGTTATGCTGCGATCGTCGCGGCCGGGCTGGTAGTGGATGGCGGGCTGTATCGCCATGAGTTCGTTGCCCAATCGGTGATCAGCGGGCTGATGCAGGTACAACTCGAGACAGAAGTACCGGTGTTCTCGGTAGTACTGACCCCTCACCACTTCCATGCCGGCGACGAGCACCAGAAATTCTTCTTCGAGCACTTCGTGCTCAAGGGCGAGGAAGCGGCGAATACCTGTGCCGATACCTTGTTGAAACTGCGGGCATTGCGCCGCAACGAAGTGCCGCAGAAGGTGGCGGTGTAAATGAAGAAGGCCGCGGTTGATACCGCGGCCTTCTTGGTTGTCTGTTCCGGCCTCATCGCTGGCAAGCCAGCTCCCACAGGTCACTGTGGGAGTTGGCTTGCCAGCGATGAAGCCGGTACTACTGGCCTAGTCCTTCAGCCGAAGCCGGAACGATCAGGATCCCCGCCCGCAGTCCATTCTTCACCTTGGGATTGGGGAAAATGATCCTCGCCCCCTCCTCCTCCACGATCCAGCGCGTCTCGGCCAGATCCTCGGCCAGCAGATAGCCCTTGGACAACTCCGAGAAGTTCTCGATGTCCGCTGGCAGGTGCAGGTGGAAGCTGTCGCTGTGCTTGATGATCTCGCGGGCGACACTGAACAGTTGCAGGCCGTCCAGCTCTTCGGCCGGCACCGGCTCGTTGCCCTCGATGATCTGGATGAGCCGGGTCTCCAGAAGGTCGAGGTTGACCTGCTGGTTCTGCCCGAACGGCCGTGCCTTGCCCAGTTCCAGGGTGAAGGACTCGGCGCCCAGTTGCTCGTAGGTGTAGGCAGTGAAGGTGATCGAGGTCTTGCTCTGCAACAGCACCGCCTCCATGCCGGCAGCCCGCAGGCGCGCCAGCTCGCGGCGGGAATGCTGGCGCCCTTCCTTGTAGGGGTAGAGCGCGAACTGCTCGATCTTCGATCCACGGATCGCGGTGTGCAGGTCGTAGTGCAACCGGGTACGCCCCGGAATGCTGAAAAAGGTCGCTGCCAGATGCTCCAGGTCCCCGGCGCGCAGGGCCTCCGGACCGCTGGACAGTTCATGCCGCCCGTTGAACAGGCGATTCACGTCCTGCTCGATATAGCGCTCGCCCTTGCGCATCGCCTCGGGGTTGCCGAACAGGAACAGGACCCGGGCCCTCGGGTGGATCTCGCCCTTGGCGATCCGCCCGAGCAGATCGTCGAGCAATTCGATGGGCGCGGTCTCGTTGCCGTGGATGCCGGCGGACAACAGCAGGTCCAGGCCGTTGTCCTGCGACTCCGGCGGCCGCACCTCCAGCGCGCCCTCGGCAAGCCAGCGCAGGCGTACACCCTGCACCGTGGCCTGGGTCTTCTCGGCCGGCTCGCGTTCGAACAGGGTCAGATCAAGCAGTTTGCCGAGGGAGAGCATGGGGCGATTCCTTAGTGATGATGTCCGCAATCGGGACCATGGACGTGATCGTCATCGTCGCCGACATCCGCCGGCTCCATTTCCAGTTGCAGGCTGACCAGGTTGGTCGCCAGCGGACGCAGCAGCAGGTTGGCGTACTCGGTATCGCCTTCCTCGACATCGACGCCGATCAGCAACTGCCCGCGGCCGTCCTGCTGGATCCACACTTCCTTGCCCTGCCAGATCACCGCAAAGCGGTTGGTGGAGGCTTCGCGCTGGTTGCCATCTTCGTCTTCAAGGATCAGTTGCAGGGCGTCGGACATTTTCGGGTGCTCTTTCAGGGGTTGAGTTGGAACGGATAGACCGAACCCAGCTTGAGGATATGGGTCAGCTCATCCAGCGCCGTACGGCATTCCACCAGCAACTGCGGGTCGGCCAGGTCGTTTTCGACGAGGCGGTCGCGGTAGTGCCTGTCGACCCATTGGGTCAGGGTGTCGTACAACGGGGCGGTCATGATAACCCCTGGATTGACCGCCGCCAGTTCCGTTTCATTGAGCGCGACACGCAGCCGCAGGCAAGCCGGGCCACCACCGTTCTGCATGCTCTGCTTGAGGTCGAATACCCGCACCTCGGAAATCGTGCCGCCCTGGCTGGCCAGGCTGTTCAGGTAGGCCCAGACCCGCTCGTTGTTGCGGCATTCCTCCGGCACCACCAGCAGCATGGAACCGTCGTCGCGGCTCAGCAACTGGCTGTTGAACAGATAGGAACGCACCGCATCCTCCACCGTCACCTGGGCCCGCGGCACGCAGATCGCCTTGAAATTGCCGCCGCGCCTGGCCAGTTTGTCCTTCAGTTCGGTGAGCACGCGCTCGGTCTCGAGGAAGGCATCCTCGTGGTAGAACAGCACCTCGCCATTGCCCACGGCGATCACATCGTTATGGAACACGCCCTGGTCGATCACCGCCGGATTCTGCTGAGCATAGACCACGCCGTCATCGCTCAGGCCGTGCAGGCGGGCCACGGCTTGCGAGGCTTCCAGGGTCTGGCGCGCCGGGTACTTCTGCGGCGCAGGGTAGCGGGTGTCGAACGCGCTGCGGCCGAAGACGAAGAACTCGACCCCCGGTTCGCCGTAGGCACGGCAGAAGCGGGTGTGGTTGGCCGCGCCTTCGTCACCGAACTGGGCAACCGCCGGCAACGCCGCGTGGTGGGCGAAGTACTGCTGATTGGCGAACATGGCGCCCAGCACCCGGCTGGTGGTCGGGTGCTCGATGCTGCGGTGGTACTTGCAGTTCAGGTTGGCCGCGGTGAAATGCACGCGACCGTCGGCGGTGTCGGCGCTCGGGCTGACGGTGGCGGCGTTGGCAACCCACATGCTCGACGCCGAGCAACTCGCCACCAGCAGCGGCATGGCGTCTTTCGCCGCGCGCTGGATCACCTCGGCATCGCTGCCGCTGAAGCCGAGGCGACGCAGCGCCGCCACGTCCGGGCGCTCCTGCGGCGCCAGCACGCCCTGCTTGAAGCCCATGTCGGCCAGGGCCTTCATCTTGGCCAGGCCCTGACGCGCCGCTTCCCGCGGGTTGGAACCCTGCTGGCTGTTGCTTTGCGAGGCCACGTTGCCGTAGGACAGGCCGCCGTAGTTATGGGTCGGTCCGACCAACCCATCAAAATTCACTTCAAACGATTTCATCGGTCAAGGCTCCGTGAACCTGTTGTTATAGGGCGACGCCGGGCGTCAGCGTGGCAGGCAGGACCAGGCTGGCGGTCTCCAGGGAGGCGACCGGGTAGGCGCAATAGTCCGCCGCGTAGTAGGCACTGGCGCGGTGGTTGCCGCTGGCGCCGACACCGCCGAACGGCGCGCTGCTGGCCGCGCCGGTCAGTTGCTTGTTCCAGTTGACGATACCGGCGCGGCTTTCCAGCCAGAACTGCTGGTAGCGCGCATGGGAGTCGGACAGCAGGCCGGCGGCAAGGCCGTACCGGGTGTTGTTGGCTTCGGCGATGGCGGCCGGGAAGTCGGCATAACGGATCACTTGCAGCAACGGGCCGAAGAATTCCTCGTCGGGGCGATCAGCCACTGCGCTGACGTCGAGGATGCCCGGGGTCAGCAGGGCGGCAGTCGCCTGCGGTTGGGTCATTTCCAGCAAGGCGCTGGCGCCGTTGGCCAACAGCTTCGCCTGGGCATCCATCAGCACCCTGGCCGCATCGAGCGACACGACGGAACCCATGAACGGCGCCGGTTGCTGGTCGAAAGCGCCCACGGAAATGTTCTTGCTGACCTCCACCAGGCGCGCCAGCAGACGATCGCCCCAGGCGCCCTGCGGCACCAGCAGGCGGCGCGCGCAGGTGCAGCGCTGGCCGGCGGAGATGAAGGCCGACTGGATGATGGTGTAGACCGCTGCGTCCAGGTCCTTGACCTCGTCCACCACCAGCGGGTTGTTGCCGCCCATTTCCAGGGCCAGGATCTTCTCCGGACGCCCGGAGAACTGCTGGTGCAAGAGATTGCCGGTGCGGCTGGAGCCGGTGAAGAACAGCCCGTCGATACCCGGATCGGCAGCAAGGGCCACGCCGGTTTCCCGCGCCCCCTGGACCAGGTTCAGCACGCCCGCCGGAAGACCGGCATCGATCCAGCACTTGACGGTCAGCTCGGCGACCTTGGGCGTCAGTTCGCTTGGCTTGAACACCACCGCATTGCCCGCCAGCAGCGCCGGGACGATATGGCCATTGGGCAGGTGGCCGGGGAAGTTGTACGGGCCGAACACTGCCACTACGCCGTGGGGCTTGTGACGCAGCACGGCGGTGGCGTCGGCCAGCGGGCCGCTCTTCTCGCCCGTGCGCTCACGGTAGCTCTGTACCGAAATGGCGACCTTGTTGACCATGCTGGTCACTTCGGTGGCCGCTTCCCAGAGTGGCTTGCCGGTTTCCTCGCCGATGCAGCGGGCCAGTTCGTCCGCGTTGGCCTTCAGTTGCGCGGCGAAGGCTTCCAGCACGGCGATGCGCATGTCCAGGGACTGCCGCGCCCAACCCGGGAATGCCTGGCGTGCGGCGGCGACGGCCTGCTCGACCTGCCCGGCATTGGCGCCCTGCCCCGCCCAGATCACCGCCTGGGTGACCGGGTTCAAGGATTGCAGGGCATCGCCCTGGCCGGCCAGCCACTGGCCTGCGATGTAATGAGTGGTCATTGGTTGGCCTCCCGGGGCGCGGACAGTGCAACGGCGCGTACCTGATCGCCGGCGCTCAGGCGCAGGCGCTTGGCGGTCTGCGGATCGACCACCAGGGTACCGGCCGCCAGGCGCGCGGGCGCTGCGGCGATGCGGCAATCCTCGCGCTTGCGGTTGTGGATGATGAAAGGCGTGGCGTCATCGCCCGGGGTACCGATCGCCAGCACCAGTGCCTGGCTGTCACGCACCGCACGGATCCTGCGGGTTTCGCATTCGATGGCCGGGCCGGCGTCGAAGATGTCGACATAACCCTGGTAGCTGAAGCCTTCGCTCTTGAGCATCGACAGCGCGGGCTCGGTATCGCTGTGTACGCGACCGATCACATTGCGCGCCGCCTCGGAGAGGAAGCAGGTGTACAGCGGGAACTTGGGCATCAGCTCGGCGATGAAGGCCTTGTTGCCGACACCGGTGAGGTAGTCGGCCTGGCTGAACTCCATCTTGAAGAAATGCCGGCCCAGGCTTTCCCAGAATGGCGAGCGGCCCTGCTCGTCGGACATGCCGCGCATCTCGGCGATGATCTTGTTGCCGAACAGCTCGGGGAACTCGGCGATGAACAGCATCCGCGCCTTGGACAGCAGGCGGCCGTTGAGGCCGCTACGGCTGTCGGCGCGCAGGAACAGCGAGCACAGCTCGGAGTTGCCGGTCAGGTCGTTGGCCAGGAACAGCGTCGGGATTTCCCGGTAGATGTTCAGTTCCTGGGAGGCGCTGACGGTCAGGCCGACCCGGTAGTTGTACCAGGGTTCGCGCAGGCCGACGGCGCCGGCGATGGCGGAGATGCCAACCACATCGCCGGCGTCGTTCTCCAGCACGAACAGGTAGTCGGCGTCGCCCCGCTCGGCCTCGCCACGGAAGGTCTTCTCGGCCCAGCCGACCCGGTGGGCCAGACGTTCTTCGTTGGCCGGCAAGGTGGTCAGGCCGGTGCCGGTGCTGCGCGCCAGCTCGATCAGCGCCGGCAGGTCACTGCTGCGTACGGGACGAACGATCATGCTATCTCCTCGGGCAGGCGCACCATGGGCGCCCGCGAAACTCAGTCAGTATCAAACCGCGACCAGGCGCACGCTGGCGCCTTCGCCGACGCCAAGGGCCTCGACGGCGTCCTGGCTCAGGTAAACGGGTTTGCCCGGCACCCAGTCCAGTTCCAGCAACACCGCGCGGTAGTCCTGCAACTGGCCGTTGGTCACCAGGTACTGGCGGCCGCCCTTGGTCGGCTGCTCCTGCAGCTTGACCGGCACGACCCGGCTCTGGGCGACCGAACGGATGCCGGAGACCCGCGCATGCAGGGTCGGGCCGCCGTCGAAAATATCGATGTAGTGATCGGTCTCGAAGCCTTCGCGCATCAGGATGTCGAAGGTGATCTGCGCCCGCGGGTGGACCTGGCCCATGGCTTCCTGGGCGGCGTCCGGCAACAGCGGCACGTAGATCGGGTAATGCGGCATCAGCTCGGCGAGGAAGGTACGGCTCTTCAGGCCGCACAGGCGCTCGGCCTCGGCGTAGTTGAGATCGAAGAAGTTGCGCCCGATCGCGTCCCAGAAGGGCGAATCGCCGTTCTCGTCGCTGTAGCCGACGATTTCGGTCACCACCGAGTCGGCGAAGCGCTCCGGGTGCGAGGCCATGAACAGCAGGCGTCCGCGCGAGTTGAGCTCGGCCCAGGCAGTGTTCACCAGTTCCGGCAGCACGTAGAAGCTGGTCAGCAGGCTGTTGCCGGTGAGGTCATGGCACTGGGAAAGCACATGGATCTTGTTGTGGATCTTCAATTCGCGGGAAGCGTGAACGAAGGTTTCGTTACGGAAACTGTAGAACGGCTCGGAGTAGCCGGCCGAGGCGACGATGGCCGAACAACCGACCAGCTTGCCGGTGGCCAGGTCTTCCAGGACGAAGAAATAGCTTTCTTCGCCGTTGAAACTGACTTCGGCGGCGAAGGACGTTTCCGAGGCGGAAATCTTGTCGCCCAGGCGACCGGCATCGTCCGGCAGGGACGTGACACCAATGGGACTGTCCGCAGCCAGACGCTGTACTTCATCCAGGTCAGCCATTTGCGCGGGGCGCATCACCAGCATGGTGTCACTCCTTTCGGATATACGGGCCGACGTGTCGGCGCAAAAAAAGCGGCGTGTGCGCATCGGGCACAGGCCACGGAAATCGGTTCGCTGGCCCGGGCAGGCCAGCGAAGGTGCAGCGCGGTGAATCAGGCCTGGGTCAGCTTGGCGGCAGCGCGCTCGAAGCGGTCCAGACCTTCGTCGATATCGGCATCCTCGACCACCAGGCTCGGGGCGAAGCGGACCACGTCCGGGCCGGCCTGCAGGACCATCAGGCCCTCTTGCTCGGCGGCGTTGAACACGTCCTTGGCCTTGCCTTTCCAGGCGTCGGTGAGTACGCAACCGATCAGCAGGCCCAGGCCACGGACCTGGCTGAACAAACCGTACTTCTCGCCGATCTGTTGCAGGCGCGACTTGAAGCGCTCGTGCTTGGCCTTCACGCCGTTGAGCACTTCAGGGGTATTGACGATATCCAGCACGGCATTGGCGACGGCACAGGCCAGCGGGTTGCCACCATAGGTGGTGCCGTGGGTGCCGACGGCCAGGTGCCTGGCCAGTTCGTCGGTGGTCAGGATCGCGCCGATCGGGAAACCGCCGCCCAGGCTCTTGGCGCTGGACAGGATGTCAGGCACCACACCGTAGTGCTGGTAGGCGTACAGCTCGCCGGTACGACCGACGCCGGTCTGCACTTCGTCGAAGATCAGCAGCGCGTTGTGCTGGTCGCACAGGGCGCGTGCGCCTTCCAGGTAGGCCTTGTCGGCCGGGACCACACCGCTCTCGCCCTGGATCGGCTCGATGACCACGGCGCAGGTCTTGTCGGAGATCTGCGCTTTCAGCGCTTCCAGGTCGTTGTACGGCACATGGCTGATGCCGGTGATCTTCGGCCCGAAGCCATCGGAGTACTTCGGCTGGCCGCCGACGCTCACGGTGAACAGGGTGCGCCCGTGGAAGCTGTTGACGGTGGCGATGATCTCGTACTTTTCCGGACCGAAGCGGTCATGGGCGACCCGACGGGCCAGCTTGAAGGCAGCCTCGTTGGCCTCGGCGCCGGAGTTGCAGAAGAAGGCGCGGTCGGCGAAGGTCGCATCCACCAGCTTGCGTGCCAGTTGCAGGGCCGGCTCGTTGGTAAAGACGTTGGAGACGTGCCACAGCTTGTTGGCCTGTTCGGTCAGCGCGCTGACCAGCGCCGGATGGGCATGCCCCAGCACGTTAACGGCGATGCCGCCGGCGAAATCGATCAGCTCTCGACCCGACTGGTCCCAGACTCGGGAACCGGCGCCACGCACGGGAATGAAGGCGGCTGGTGCGTAGTTGGGAACCATTACCTGGTCGAAATCGGCGCGTTGCACCGGAGCTTGCTCAACGGACATCGGAGTCTCCTGAAGAGGAACGCCTGCCTGGAACTGGCGAGCGATGGGGGGATTGTAAGGAGAGATGAACACTTGGCCTTGTCGCCAAGCGACAACTTCTTATAGCGCCAAACCCTGTTTTTCCAAGGCTTTCGGCAATGCGACATATAGCTTCGCAAAGGCGCAGTTTAAACGGTGCGGGGGCTTGGCGGGGAGAGAGTTGGAGGCGGGAAAGACAGGAAGTTCAAGGTGTTCGATGATTGGGGGGTGATAGATGGTTTTTCCGGGATTTGAGGGGCCTCATCGCCGGCAACGCCGGCTCCCACAAAGTGCGCGTCGAGCACAAATCCATCGACTGAAAGAGAAACCTGTGGGAGCCGGCGTTGCCGGCGATGAGGCCCGAAAGATCAACCGCGCTCGGCGGGAACGGAGGAGAGCTCGAACGGCGAACTGCTGCGCCGCTGGTTGCGGTCTTCCCGCGGCGTGGCGCCGAAGAAGTTGCGGTAGGCACTGGAGAAGTGCGGCCCCGACGAGAAGCCGCAGGACAAACCGATCTGGATGATCGACTTGCTGGTCTGCATCAGCATCTGCCTCGCCTTGTTCAGGCGCAGCTCCAGGTAGTACTGGCTCGGCACCCGGTTCAGGTACTGCTTGAAGATCCGCTCCAGCTGCCGGCGCGAGACGCAGACGTGCTGGGCAATCTCGTCGGTGGTCAGTGGCTCTTCGATATTGGCTTCCATCAACAGCACGGCCTGGGTCAGCTTCGGATGGCTGGAGCCCAGGCGGTTCTGCAGCGGAATGCGCTGGCGCTCGCCGCCTTCGCGGATGCGTTCGACCACCAGCTCCTCGGATACCGCCCCCGCCAGCTCGGCCCCGTGATCCCGGGCCAGCACCGCCAACAGCAGGTCCACCACAGACATGCCGCCGCAAGCGGTCAGGCGATCGCGATCCCAGTCGAACAAATGGCTGGTGGCAATCACCTTGGGGAAGCGTTCGGCGAAATCGTCCTGCCAGCGCCAGTGCACTGCGGCACGGTAGCCATCCAGCAGGCCCAGCTGCGCCAGAGGATAAACCCCGGCCGACAGGCCACCAACCACGCAACCGGAGCGCACCAGTTGCTTGAGCGCCGCCCCCAGCGCCGCGCCCACCGTCAGCGGCGGCTCGTCGGCGAGCAGGAACAGCTTCTGGCAGTTGTCCAGGCGCCCGTTCCACGGCTCGCCCGGCAGACGCCAATCGCCGTCGACCGGTGCCTCGGCCTGAAGGAAAGCCAGATCGTAGACCACCTCCGGGTGGACCTTCTGCGCCACCCGCAACACCTCTTCAGCCAGCGCCAGGGTCAGGGCCTTGGTGCTGGGCCAGATGAGAAAACCGATTCGCTGGGTGGTCATGAGGTGAGGTCCGGAACTGGTGTCCGCAATGATAGGCGGACTTAAGCAAACGTGGCGCACGCTGCGCAAACAGCGCAGCATGACCTATTTTGGTGCAAAGAGGCAGCCTTAAGCCAACACCAGTTATTTCAGGCTGCCGGACAGGAACTGCTGCAGCCGCTCGGACTGCGGATTGACCAGCACCTCGCGCGGGTTGCCACTCTCCTCCACCAGGCCTTTGTGCAGGAACACCAACTGGTTGGACACCTCGCGGGCAAAGCCCATTTCGTGGGTCACCACCACCATGGTCCGGCCTTCCTGCGCCAGGGCCTGCATGACTTTCAGCACGTCGCCCACCAGTTCCGGGTCCAACGCCGAGGTCGGCTCGTCGAACAGCATGACTTCAGGCTCCATGGCCAGGGCCCGGGCGATCGCCACACGCTGCTGCTCGCCGCCGGACATATGACCGGGATAGGCGTCCTTGCGGTGCGCCACGCCGACCTTGGCCAGGTAATGCTCGGCCTTTTCCAGCGCTTCCTTCTTGTTCACGCCGAGCACATGCACCGGCGCCTCGATGATGTTTTCCAGGGCAGTCATGTGCGACCACAGGTTGAAGTGCTGGAACACCATCGACAGCCGCGAGCGCATGCGCTGCAGTTGCTTCGGGTCGGCAGCCTTGAGCGCGCCATCCTTGTTCGCCACCAGCTTCAGCTCTTCGTTGTTGAGCAGGATCTTGCCGGCATGGGGCTGTTCCAGCAGGTTGATGCAACGCAGGAACGTGCTCTTGCCCGAGCCGCTGGAGCCGATGATGCTGATCACGTCGCCGGCCTTGGCGGCCAGGGACACACCCTTGAGCACTTCATGGCTGCCGTAGCGCTTGTGCAGGTCCTGGATTTCGAGTTTGTACATTGCTGTCGGTCTCATAAGGCCCGGGGCGCGCCAGCACGCCCGGAGCGAATCAGTTAGCCGCGGGGCTCAACCCTTGCGCGGCGCCAGGTAGCCGAGCCAGCGGCGCTCGGCGAGCTTGAACAGGCGGACCAGGATGAAGGTCAGGCACAGGTAGAACGCGCCGGCGGTGATATAGGCCTCGAACGGCAGGTAGTACTGGGCGTTGACGGTCCGTGCGGCACCGGTGATGTCGATCAAGGTGACAATGGACGCGAGACTGGTGGTCTGCAGCATCATGATCACTTCGTTGCTGTACTGCGGCAGTGCCCGGCGCAAGGCCGAAGGCAGGAGGATGCGGCGGTACATCTTGTAGCGCGACATGCCCACGGCCTTGGCCGCCTCGATCTCGCCGTGGGGCGTGGCCTTGAGGCTGCCGGCGATGATTTCCGCGGTGTAGGCGCTGGTGTTGATGGCAAAGGCCAGGCAGGCGCAGAAGGTCGCGCTGGACAGCCAGGGCCAGAGGAAACTCTCGCGCACCACGGCGAACTGGGCCAGGCCGTAGTAAATCAGGAACAACTGGACCAGCATCGGCGTGCCACGGATCACGTAGGTGTAGAGCCAGGCGGCGAAATTCACCAAGGGCTGTTTCGACACCCGCATCAGCCCCAGCGGAATCGCCGCGAGCAGGCCGAAGAACAGGGAAATCGCCAGCAGCTTGAGGGTGGTCAGCAGGCCGCCCCAATACAGCGGCAACGCTTCCCAGATGACGTTGTAGTCGAAAATCATAGTTCAGCCGCCTTTACGCCAACCGAGTAGCGCTTTTCCAGGTAACGCAGGGCCAGCAGCGAGACACTGGTGATCACCAGGTACATCGCGGCCACCGCCAGGAAGAAGGTGAAAGGCTCGCGGGTGGCATCGGCCGCCTGCTTGGCCTTGAACATCATGTCCTGCAGGCCCACCACCGAAATCAGCGCGGTAGCCTTGGTCAAAACCAGCCAGTTGTTGGTGAAGCCGGGAATCGCCAGGCGGATCATCTGCGGCACCAGCACGCGGAAGAACACCTGCACGTTGCTCATGCCATAGGCCATGCCGGCCTCGGCCTGGCCTTTCGGGATCGCCATGAAGGCGCCACGGAAGGTTTCCGACAGATAAGCACCGAAGATGAAGCCCAGGGTGCCGATGCCGGCAATCAGGGGATTGAGGTCGATGTAATCGTCGTAGCCCACCAGCGGGGCGACGCGATTGAGGATGTCCTGGCCACCGTAGAAGATCAGCAGGATCAGGACCAGATCGGGAATGCCGCGAATGACCGTGGCATACAGATCGCCGAGCCAGGCCAGCCAGCGTACCGGCGACAGCCGCAAGGCCACGCCGATCAGGCCAAGCACGATGGCCAAGGCCATGGACGACAAGGCGAGCTGTAGCGTCAGCCACGCTCCATCGAGGATGACTGCCCCGTAGCCTTTCAACATGATGAGGTCCTCGACCTTAGGGATGAAAAAATGGTGCAAGCCTCAGCGCTTCTGCTGCTTGCACCATTGCACAGGTGATACGGACAGCGGTTACTTGGGTTCCGGACCGTAGATATCGAAGTTGAAGTACTTGTCCTGGATTTCCTTGTACTTGCCGCTGGCGCGGATGCCGTCGATGGCAGCATTGATGCGTTCCAGGTTTTCCTTGTCGCCCTTGCGCACGGCGATGCCGATGCCGTCGCCGAAGTACTTGGCGTCGGTGAAGGCCGGGCCGGTGAAGGCGTAGCCCTTGCCAGCGTCGGTCTTCAGGAAGCCGTCTTCCAGCAGCGTAGCATCGGCCACGGTGCCATCCAGGCGGCCGGCGGTGATGTCCAGGTAGATTTCGTTCTGGGTGCCATACGGAACGATGGTGGCGCCCTTCGGAGCCAGCACTTCCTTGGCGAAGCGGTCATGGATCGAGCCGCGCTGCACGCCGATCTTCTTGCCTTGCAGTTCGGCCAGGCTGTCGCTGACGGTGGTGCCGTCCTTCATGACCAGGCGGGCCGGGGTGAGGTAGTAACGCTTGGTGAAATCGACCGATTTCTTGCGATCTTCGGTGATCGACATGGACGACAGGATGGCGTCGATCTTGCGCACCTTAAGCGCCGGAATCAGGCCGTCGAACTCCTGCTCGACCCAGGTGCACTTGACCTTCATCTGCTCGCAAAGGGCGTTGCCGATGTCGTAGTCGAAGCCGACGATGCTGCCATCCGGAGCTTTCGAGGCGAAGGGTGGGTAAGCGGCTTCGATGCCGATGCGCAGCGGTTTTTCGTCAGCCACGGACACCAGGGAAAACACGGACAGCGCCAGTGCGCCAAGCAATGCGAGTTTCTTCATCTGGGAACTCCAATCGGTAAAGGGCAATGCCAGGCAGTACGACTGCCCACTATGCGAATGAGTACAACGCAGAGCTGCGCGGGACCGGACCACGGGTCAGGCGTCACGAGCGAGTGATCGGCATTTTAACGACAGCTCGGAAGCCGATATTTCTTCAAAGCGACAAGTAGTTACAGAAGCCTTTGAAGAGCGGCCGGGAGATATTGACAGTTTCGGAGGAATATGCAAAAGCGAAAAACAAATAACCCATGACTGAAGCAATAACCGGGCCCATTATTGGCAAAGCCTTGTATCACGGCAAGTCCAGCCGTTTGGGTGTCGGAAATTTCATCTTCCCATGCACCATGAGCGAGCGAAGCCGTTTCCTTCCGCCCCGTTTTTGTACGAAAGCCGTGTGGGAAAGGTTACCGATGAAAGTCGAAGTAACAAAAAAGCCCAAGGCCCCGGAGGCTGGCTGCCTACGGGGCCTTGGGCTTTTACCTGCAGGTGGTATGCGGACCCTGTGGGAGCGGGTTCACCCGCGATGGCGTCGGTGGGCTCACCACCGTAATCGCGGGTGAACCCGCTCCCACATTGGTTACGCGTCAGCCTTCACTACTCAAGCCACATTCATGGTCTTGTGCGTCTCCACCAGGTGCGCCACCACCCCCGGGTCGGCCAGGGTCGAGATATCGCCCAGGGAGTCGTACTCGGCCGTGGCGATCTTGCGCAGGATGCGGCGCATGATCTTGCCCGAGCGGGTCTTCGGCAGCCCCGGCGCCCACTGGATGACGTCCGGCGAAGCGATCGGCCCGATCTCCTTGCGCACCCAGTTCTTCAGTTCAAGACGCAGCGCCTCGCTCGGCTCCTCGCCACCATTGAGGGTGACGTAGACGTAGATGCCCTGCCCCTTGATGTCGTGCGGCACGCCGACCACCGCCGCCTCGGCGACCTTCGGGTGGGCGACCATGGCGCTTTCGATCTCGGCCGTACCCATGCGGTGCCCGGACACGTTGAGCACGTCGTCCACGCGCCCGGTGATCCAGTAGTAGCCATCCTCGTCGCGACGGGCACCGTCACCGGTGAAGTACATGCCACGGAAGGTCTTGAAGTAGGTGTCGACGAAGCGGTCGTGGTCGCCATACAGCGAACGCGCCTGACCCGGCCAGGAATCGAGGATCACCAGGTTGCCCTCGGCGGCGCCTTCGATCAGGTTGCCCAGGTTGTCCACCAGCGCCGGTACCACGCCGAAGAACGGACGGGTCGCGGAGCCCGGCTTCAGGGCGGTAGCGCCGGGCAACGGGCTGATGAGGATGCCGCCGGTCTCGGTCTGCCACCAGGTATCGACGATAGGGCAACGCTCCTTGCCGACGGTCTGGTGGTACCAGTTCCAGGCTTCGGGGTTGATCGGCTCTCCCACCGAGCCCAGCAGGCGCAGGCTCGAACCGTCGGCGCCGGCAACGGCGGCCTGACCTTCGGCCATCATGGCGCGGATCGCGGTCGGCGCAGTGTAGAGGACGTTGACCTTGTGCTTGTCGATGATCTTCGACACACGGGTGATGTCCGGATAGTTCGGCACGCCTTCGAACAGCAGCGTGGTGGCGCCGTTGGCCAGCGGCCCGTAGACGATATAGCTGTGGCCGGTGACCCAGCCCACGTCGGCGGTGCACCAGTAGATCTCGCCCGGACGGTAGTCGAATACGCGCTCGTGGGTCATCGAGGCGTATACCAGGTAGCCGCCGGTGGTATGCAGCACGCCCTTGGGCTTGCCGGTGGAGCCGGAGGTGTAAAGGATGAACAGCGCTTCCTCGGCACCCATTTCCTTCGGCGCGCAGACGCTGCCGGCCACTTTCATCAGGTCTTCGTACCAGATGTCGCGGTGCTGGTTCCACTTGATATCGGCCCCGGTACGCTTGCACACGATGACCTTCTGGATGCTGCTGGTCTCGGGGTTGGTCAGGGCGTCATCGACGTTGGCCTTGAGCGCCGTGCGACGACCGCCGCGCAGGCCTTCGTCGGCGGTGATGACGACCTTGGACTTGCAGTCGATGATGCGACCGGCGAGGGCCTCCGGGGAGAAGCCACCGAAGACCACCGAGTGGATTGCGCCGATGCGGGCACAGGCCAGCATGGCGACCACGGCCTCGGGGATCATCGGCATGTAGATGGTGACCACGTCGCCACGGTGCACGTCCTGGCCACGCAAGGCGTTGGCGAACTTGCACACCTGCTCGTGCAGCTCGCGATAGGTGATGTTGCGGTGCTCGGAAGGGTCATCGCCCTCCCAGATGATTGCGACCTGGTCGCCACGTTCTTCCAGGTGCCGGTCGAGGCAGTTGTAGGAAACGTTCAGGGTGCCGTCGGCGAACCACTTGATATCGACATGGTGGTCGTCGAAGGAGGTCTGCTTGACCTTGGTGAAGGGCTTGATCCAGTCGAGGCGCTGGGCCTGCTCACGCCAGAAGCCGTCCGGGTTGACCACCGACTTCTGGTACATGGCCTTGTAGGTAGCCTCGTCGGTCAGGGTATTCGCCGCAACCTCGGGACGAACGGGGTACAGGGAAGCCGCACTCATCTTTGTTACCTCGGTGTAATAGTTGTTTTTGTATGACCTCGTTTTAACTGTACCAGAGCCATCCAGACCATTCGACGTTGGTAGTAACGGCATGGTCTTTTCGCCACTTCCGGCCGAAAAGCCGCTCTGGCACGGGCGTTCCGCTTTATCGACGAGACATTGCCAGGCTTTTCCCGGCGATTGTTACGGATTCCGCCAACAGTGTTTATCAAAACGCTGGCTGTTTCAGTTTGATGTCAGCCCCTAGAATTCACCTCGCCAGCAACGGCAACGAGATTAACGTTTGGTAACAGCCCCCACGAAGGCAGTTAATCCCGGAATAACATTCCGCTTTTACTTTGCAACAACGTAGCGCCACAAGCGCTACGCCCCCTTATTCGACCTTGAACAGGTAAATTTAAGATGAAAGCTTTACTGGTTTTGGTACTCGGCAGTGTTTGCGGCGCGGCCATGGCCGCCGAACAGGCAAATAACGGCGCCGAGCAGATTCCGGTTGAACAGTACAGTTACTCGCAACACCTGGATATCGCCAAAGTCCTGTCCATGAGCGAAATCCCGAACGTCTGCGAAGTCGTTCCGGCGCGTATGACCTATGAAGACTCCCAGGGTCGGAAACACATCCTCGAATATCGCGTGATGGGTAATGGCTGTTCCAACGGCTAACACTTGGTTCAGTGCTGGCGCGCCTCTTGTTCAATTAAGAGGCGCCATGCCAGAACTAATGAAACTTTAATAAACTCCGACTATTCAATCACTCGGAAGACTTGCCGATCGCATAATCACGCAACTTGTTGGCAATGGTCGTATGGGACACACCAAGACGCTTGCCCAATGCCCGGCTGGTTGGATATTCATGCTGCAAGGCTTCGAGCACCGCCTTTTCGAACCGCCCGACAATCTGCGCCAGATCGCCCTCCAGGGAGAACTCGCCCAGGGGGTGACGCGCGCCATAGTCCGGCAGGCGGATATGCTCGGCCTTGACCACGCCCCCATCGCACAGCGATACCGCCTGGAACAGGACGTTTTCCAGTTGTCGCACATTGCCCGGCCAGTGATATTGGCCAAGGCGCTCCAGCGCCGCCGGGGCCAGGCGCGGTAGCGGGCAGCCGATCTGGCGACTGGCCTGGTCGAGGAAATGCTCCACCAACGGCGAAAGGCCATCGAGGCATTCACGCAACGGCGGGATATGCAGCGATAGCACGTTGAGGCGGTGATACAGGTCCTGCCGGAACTCGCCATGGGCACACAATTCGGACAGATCCACCTGGGTCGCGCAGATAACCCTGACATCCAGATAAACCTCCTCGTCGCTGCCGACACGCCTGAAACAGCCGTCTTGCAGGAATCGCAGCAGCTTCACCTGCAGGCGTGGGCTCATCTCGTCGACACCGTCGAGGAACAGCGTGCCCCCGGCGGTCAGTTCAAGCAGCCCGAGCTTGCCCTCGGCACGGGCGCCTTCGAACGCGCCGGGGCCATAGCCGAACAGTTCGGTCTCGGCCATGGACTCAGGCAGCCCGGCGCAGTTCAGCGCCATCAGCGGCGCCTGTCCACGCGGGCTGGCCAGGTGACAGGCCCGGGCCAGCAGCTCCTTGCCGGTTCCGGTCTCGCCTTCGATCAGCAACGGCGCATCCAGCGGCGCCATGCGCCGCGCCTCGCGTACCACTGCCGCCATTACCCGCGAACTCTGGAAGATGCTGTCGAAGCCACGCAACTCCTGCTTGCGCACGTTGTAGATGCGTTCGCCGATGCGGTCGGCGCGGTGCAGGGTGAGCACCGCACCGGCCAGGGCCTCGCTGTCGTCATGTTCGGATTGCAGCGGGGCGATATCGGCAAGGAACACATCATTCTTGATCTTCACCCGCAGGCCGTTGATCCGGGCCTTGTTGGCCCGCACCAGTTCCGGCAGATCGAAGTCCTCGGCGTAGCGTGACAGCGGGATGCCCGGCACCTCGTCGACCCGGACGCCGAGCAACTGCGCCGCCGCACGGTTGGCCGCGACGATGGACCCGCCCATATCGATGGACAGCACCGGGAAGTCGAGGGCACCGAGCAACGCGTTCAACTCCATGTGCCGCCGCTCGCTGGGCATCAGACCGACGCGCTTGACCCCGAATACCCCGGTGATCGCCTCGAACTTGGGCCGCAACGCCTGGAACTGCAGGTTGATCAGGTTCGGGCAGTGCAGATAGATGGCATTGCCATGCTCACCGCCGACCTCGCCGCGAGCGACGTTGATGCCGTATTCCACCAGCAGGTTGAGGATGTCCCGCAAGATGCCGATGCGGTTCTGGCAATGCACTTTGATACGCATGAAAAGTCCTGCAAGGGAGGAGGAAGCGGCGATTTTTCTGCTGGATCGCCGGAAAATTTGTAAATAATACGTTACAAAACCCGTGATTCCCAGCGCTCCGCAAGCACGCGTTTCCGCGCCAGCGCGGTTTCCGTAAAGTCTGCGTTACAAAATTCGTTCGTTCACACTGCCTGTAATCCTTCCCGACCGCTGCAATTCACGGAGCCAGGCGCTATCTCTAAGGGCATGGCGCAAGCCGCACACAACAATAAAAGCCCTCAGCAGGAGAGCAGCATGAAACAGACGCAATACGTGGCCCGCGAGCCCGATGCGAACGGTTTTATCGATTACCCGCCGCAGGAACATGCGGTGTGGAACACCCTGATCACTCGCCAGTTGAAAGTGATCGAGGGCCGCGCGTGCCAGGAATACCTGGACGGCATCGAGCAGCTCGACCTGCCCCACGATCGCATTCCGCAGCTCTCGGAAATCAATGCGGTGCTTGGCGCCACCACCGGCTGGCAGGTCGCCCGGGTGCCGGCACTGATCCCCTTCCAGACCTTTTTCGAACTGCTGGCGAGCAAGCGTTTTCCGGTCGCTACCTTCATTCGTACGGAAGAAGAGCTGGACTACCTGCAGGAACCGGACATCTTCCATGAGATCTTCGGCCACTGCCCGCTGCTGACCAACCCCTGGTTCGCCGAATTCACCCATACCTACGGCAAGCTCGGCCTGGCCGCGACCAAGGAGCAGCGCGTGTATCTGGCGCGCCTGTACTGGATGACCATCGAGTTCGGCCTGATCGACACCCCGCAAGGCCGGCGCATCTATGGGGGCGGCATCCTGTCTTCGCCCAAGGAGACGGTCTACAGTCTTTCCAGCGAGCCGGAACACCAGCCGTTCGATCCGCTGGAAGCCATGCGTACCCCGTATCGCATCGATATCCTGCAGCCGGTGTATTTCACTCTGCCGAACCTCAAGCGCCTGTTCGACCTGGCCCACGAGGACATCATGGGCATGGTCGAGCACGCCATGCAGCTTGGCCTGCACGCACCCAGGTTTCCACCCAAGGCGGCCTGAGCCGCCCTGCACACCTATAACAATCCACGGAAAAGAGATCATTATGAACGCCTTGTCCCAAGCCCACTGCGAAGCCTGCCGCGCCGATGCGCCGAAAGTCAGCGATGAAGAACTGCCGGAACTGATCCGCATGATTCCGGACTGGAACATCGAAGTCCGCGACGCGATCATGCAGCTGGAGAAAGTCTTCCTGTTCAAGAACTTCAAGCACGCCCTGGCCTTTACCAATGCGGTAGGCGAGATCTCCGAGGCCGAGGGCCATCACCCGGGCCTGCTGACCGAATGGGGCAAGGTCACCGTGACCTGGTGGAGCCACTCGATCAAGGGCCTGCACCGCAACGACTTCATCATGGCAGCGCGCACTGACGAGGTCGCCAAGACCGCCGAAGGGCGCAAGTGATGCATTTCCAGGCCATCACCCGGATTCCGGGTGATCCCATCCTCGGCTTGATGGAGGCCTACGCCAAGGATCCGAACCCGGCGAAATTCGACCTGGGCGTGGGCGTCTTCAAGGATGCCCAGGGCCTGACGCCAGTGCCCCGGGCGGTGAAGATCGCGGAACAGCGCCTGGTGGATCGCCAGTCGAGCAAGAGTTACGTCGGCGGCCATGGCGATGCCGCCTTTGGTCGCCTGCTCTGCCAACTGGTGCTGGGCAAGGATTCCCCGCTGGCCGGGGCCACCCAGACACCCGGCGGCACCGGCGCCCTGCGCCTGGCGGCGGAATTCATCCAGCGCTGCCTGCCGGGGCGCGGGATCTGGCTGAGCGATCCGACCTGGCCGATCCACGAGACCATCTTCGCCGGAGCCAGGCTGAAGGTCGGGCATTATCCCTATGTCGGCGCGGACAATCGCCTCGATGTGACGGGCATGCTCGCTGCGCTGGAAGCGGCGCCCGAGGGTGATATCGTCCTGCTCCATGCCTGCTGCCACAACCCGACCGGGTTCGACCTGTCGCGGGACGACTGGGGCCGGGTGCTGGAAGTAGTGAAGCGGCGTTCGTTGCTGCCGCTGATCGACTTTGCCTACCAGGGCTTTGGCGACGGGCTGGACGAGGATGCCTGGGCGGTGCGCTTGTTCGCCGCCGAGCTGCCCGAATTGCTGATCACCAGCTCTTGCTCGAAGAACTTCGGCCTGTATCGCGAGCGTACCGGCGCCTTGCTGGCATGCTGCGCCGATACGGAAAAACTGCTGGATGTACGCAGCCAACTGGCGTTCATTGCGCGCAACCTGTGGTCGACACCGCCGGATCATGGCGCGGCGGTGGTGGCGGAGATTCTTGCTGATCCCGAGCTGAAAAGCCTGTGGACCAGCGAGGTCGAGGCCATGCGCCAGCGTATCGCACGCTTGCGCAACGGGCTGGTCGAAGCCCTGGCGCCACACGGATTGAGCGAGCGCTTTGCGCATATTGCCGAGCAGCGCGGGATGTTTTCCTACACCGGGCTGTCGCCAGACCAGGTCGCGGCGCTGCGCGAGCGGCACAGCGTGTATATGGTCGGGACCGGGCGGGCCAATGTGGCGGGGGCGGATGAAGCGCGGCTGGATGTGCTGGCTGCGGCTATTGCCGACGTCTGTCGCTGAATTTGCACTGCTGCTGATGGCCTCATCGCCGGCAACGCCGGCTCCCACAAGGTTCGGCGGTGTTCACAATACCTGTGGGAGCCGGCGTTGCCGGCGATGAGGCCATCAAGACCAGCACTAATGTTGTAAATTTCCTACCAATCAGCAGGAAAACCTCAATCTGTCATCCAGACTGCGGTATCCTGCCCCCGGCTTCACCGGAGCCGACGCGCTTTTTGGCGTGAACTTCCCACCTACGACCACCTTGCGAGGAACGACGAGATGCATGAAATCCCGAATCTTCCCTTCCCAAGCCTGAACCAAGTCGAGCAGAAGCCGGCCCCCATCAACGCTGAACCCGCGCAATCGGCGGATCAGCAAGGCGACGAATCGCCGAGCGCCGACCAGGAATAACCGCGCACCACAGGACGTGTGGAAACCTCGGTCGATCGACCGGTTTTCACACGCTCAAGAACACTCCCCTCCCCTTCGCTGCATTCCCCTCAATAATCGACCTTGCCGCGCCCGGCCTTGATCGCGCCGCGTTTGCTCTTGCCGTCCAGACGACGGGTTTTCGAGCCGAGGGTGGGTTTGGTCGGACGGCGTTTCTTTTCCACCTTCACCGCCGACAGGATCAGTTCGCGCAGACGCTCGAGGGCGTCGGCGCGGTTCTGTTCCTGGGTGCGGTATTGCTGGGCCTTGATGATGATCACGCCGTCGCGGGTGATGCGGCTGTCGCTGAGCTGGAGCAAGCGCTCCTTGTAGAACGGCGGCAGGGAGGAGGCCTGGCTGTCGAAGCGCAGGTGCACGGCGCTGGAAACCTTGTTGACGTTCTGCCCGCCGGCGCCCTGGGCGCGGATGGCGTTCAACTCGATTTCTTCGTCGGGGATGTGGACGCTGTTGGAGAGTTGGAGCATTCGGAGGGGACCGGGTAGGAGATGCAAGCAGGATACCCGGTGTTGCATGGATTGGGGCCGCTTTGCGGCCCCAACGGGTTACTTGGCCAAAACAGCCTCAGCCGTCACCCGCTTGCTCTTGAGCATGTAGCAGACCCACATCACCCCGAGCCAGATCGGCATGGCATACACCGACACCTGGATCCCCGGAATCATCAGCATGATGCCAAGAATGAACACCACCCAGGCCAGGCAGAAGTAGTTGCCGAACGGATACCACAGTGCCTTGAACAGCGGTTTCTGGCCGGTACGGTCCAGGTGCTGGCGGAATTTCAGGTGTGAATAGCTGATCATCGCCCAGTTGATCACCAGGGTCGCGACCACCAGCGACATCAGCAGCTCCAGCGCATGCTGCGGGATGAAGTAGTTGAGCAGCACGGCCACCAGGGTCACCGCCGCCGACGCCAGGATCGAACGCACCGGCACGCCGCGCTTGTCGATCTTCGCCAGGCTGGCCGGGGCATCACCCTGTTCGGCCATGCCGTAGAGCATGCGGGCGTTGCAGTAGGTGCCGCTGTTGTACACCGACAGCGCCGCGGTGAGGACCACGAAGTTGAGGATATGCGCCGCGACATTGCTGCCCAGCATCGAGAAGACCTGGACGAACGGGCTACCGCTGTACGAACCGCCGGCCGCGTCGATGTTGGCCACCAGGCTGTTCCACGGGGTCAGCGACAGCAGTACCACCAGCGCACCGATGTAGAAGATCAGGATGCGGTAGATGACCTGGTTGATGGCTTTCGGGATCACGGTCTTCGGCTTGTCCGCTTCGGCCGCAGTGAAACCGAGCATTTCCAGGCCGCCAAAGGAGAACATGATGATCGCCAGGGCCATCACCAGCCCGCTGACACCATTAGGGAAGAAGCCACCGTGTTCCCACAGGTTGCTGACCGAGGCGTCCGGGCCGCCGCTGCCGCTGACCAGCAGGTAGCTGCCCAGGCCGATCATGCCGACGATGGCCAGTACCTTGATGATGGCGAACCAGAACTCGGCCTCGCCGAACACCTTGACGTTGGCCAGGTTGATCGCGTTGATCAGGATGAAGAACGCCGCCGCCGACGCCCAGGTCGGAATCTCGGGCCACCAGTAGTGGATGTACTTGCCGACCGCGGTCAGTTCCGACATTCCCACCAGGATGTACAGCATCCAGCAGTTCCAGCCCGAGAGGAAACCGGCGAAACCGCCCCAGTACTTGTGGGCGAAATGGCTGAAGGAGCCGGCCACAGGCTCTTCGACGATCATCTCGCCGAGCTGGCGCATGATCATGAAGGCAATGAAGCCGCAAATGGCGTAGCCGAGGATCATCGACGGCCCCGCCGACTTCATCACCCCGGCCGAACCGAGGAACAGGCCGGTACCGATGGCGCCACCGAGGGCGATCAGCTGGATATGGCGATTCTTCAGGCCGCGCTTGAGCTCACCTGAATGCGGAGTTGTTCCACTCATGAACGAAGTCACCTGTTGTTTTTATCTGTGACGGGATCGGACCCGCCTCGCTCGTGGCGCGGCGGAATTGGCAAGGTGGTTACCTTGGGCCGGACGCGGCGGTTTCCGCGGACGAGCCCGGAAGATCAGCCTGGCGTCAGCCAGAATGCGCGGTACGCAGAAGGGTCACAGGTAAAACGCGGCGCCCTGTATACCCTTGCATTGACGCAGGGGTCAACACGCCGCGTAACGTTTTGATAACGACACGTCGCGTTCCCGCGGGAGAGATGAAGCCTGGGGGAGTGAATGGCGTACATCGCGCCCTCCGTTTTTGTTCTGTTTCTGTCCCGCTCTACGGCGGGTCAGGCACTTGGCTGTCGGCCACATCAAGCCCGGTTTTCGGGAGCTTGGGCAAGAGGTTGACGTAAGCGTAAAGGGGGATCGAGAGAGGCTTCCGGCAAGGAATGTTTACAGGCTTCGGCGGGGGCTGAATTGGTTGGGGAAAGGGCTGTCTGGCGTAAGGATTTTTTTACAAGGTGGTTCAAAATATTTCCAGGGACTGGCTAGCGCGGCCCCTGTGGGAGCGGGTTCACCCGCGATTACTTTGGTGAATCCACTGCCGCAATCGCGGGTGAACCCGCTCCCACAGGGGCCGCGTTAAGCCAATAGCAGTAACTACAAATCTTGCAGGCACAAAAAAGCCAACCCGAAGGTTGGCTCTTTGTACACCTGGGCCCCTTACTCGGAGCGCGGCTTGCCGCGACCAGTCCCCGGCCCGGAACGCTTCGGCGCCCCCGCCGGCTTGCGCCGTACATCGCTCGGACGCTCGGCCACGGTGGTACGGCCCTTGCGCCCGCCCTCTTCACGCGGCTGACGCGCCGGACGCTCACCCGCAGGCGCTCCGTCCTTGGCCGGACGCAGGGTGCGCACGCGCTCGCCACGGCCCACCGGCTTGCTGGATTTACGCTGCATGCGCTCCAGCTTGTCCTTGGTCTTGGCATTCATCGCCGGCATCGCTACCGGGGTCAGGCCCACTTCCGCCGCCAGGATGTCGATCTCGCCCTGGCTCATTTCGCGCCAGCGGCCCATCGGCAGGTCGGAGTTGAGGAACACCGGGCCGAAACGCACGCGCTTCAGGCGGCTGACCACCAGGCCCTGGGATTCCCACAGGCGACGCACCTCACGGTTGCGGCCTTCCATCACCACGCAGTGATACCAGTGGTTGAAGCCCTCACCGCCGGGCGCCACCTGGATGTCGGTGAAACGTGCCGGACCGTCTTCCAGCACCACGCCTTCTTTCAGGCGGGCAATCATGTCGTCGTCGACTTCACCCCGCACACGCACGGCGTATTCGCGGTCCATCTCGAAGGACGGGTGCATCAGGCGGTTGGCCAGCTCACCGTCGGTGGTGAACAGCAGCAGGCCGGTGGTGTTGATGTCGAGGCGACCGACGTTGATCCAGCGGCCCTCTTTCGGGCGCGGCAGGCGGTCGAACACGGTGGGGCGGCCTTCCGGGTCGTCGCGGGTGCAGATCTCGCCGTCGGGCTTGTTGTACATGATCACGCGGCGCACGGATTCTGCGCTTTCTTCGCGCTTGATCAGGCGGCCGTCGACGGAAATCGCGTCGTGCAGGTCGACACGCTGGCCGAGGGTCGCGACCACGCCGTTGACCTTGATCCGGCCCTCGCCGATCCAGGCCTCGACATCGCGGCGCGAGCCGACGCCAATGCGTGCGAGTACTTTTTGCAGTTTTTCCCCGGCCGGACGTGGCGGGCTGTCTTGCAGGTCTTGTTCACTCATCTGGGCACCTCCCGGTGTAAAAGTAGAATCTGGGTTCCTGATGCTGCGAGCACCAAAAAGGCCGCGAATCATACGCTGATCGCGGCGCAAACGCATCAGAGAGTAGACCGATATCGCGTTGCACGCCGGGCTTTGCGCCCGGCGGCGGTTCAGTTCCTCGGTTCTTCAGGCTCGGCCTCGGCCGGCTGCTCTTCGTCGCCGGCGTGCGGGAGATCGCGCAGCAGGTCGTCGAAGTCGGTTTTCAACCCTTCTTCCATGGCATCCAGCTCCACCAGCAGCGAACGGAAACTGGTTTCCTCCGCCGGCTGCTCGTCCGGGTCGGCGCTGGCGTCAGCGAGCGCCTGCAGATGGGCCGGAACCGGCAAATCGTCGAGATCGACCGGCGGCATGGGCGACGGCTCCATCTCGCGCAGCTCGGCCAGCGGTGGCAGTTCGTCGAGGCTTTTCAGGTTGAAGTGGTCGAGGAAGGCCTTGGTGGTGGCGAACATCGCCGGGCGCCCGGGCACCTCGCGGTAGCCGACGATGCGCACCCACTCGCGTTCGAGCAGGGTCTTGATGATGTTGCTGTTGACCGCCACGCCGCGCACATCTTCGATCTCGCCACGGGTGATGGGCTGGCGGTAAGCGATCAGCGCCAGGGTTTCCAGCAAGGCGCGGGAATAGCGCTGCGGACGTTCTTCCCACAGGCGGCCGACCCAGGGCGCGTAGTCTTCGCGGATCTGCAGGCGATAACCGGAGGCCACTTCCTTGAGTTCGAAGGCCCGGCCTTCGCAGGACTCGCGCAGCAGCTCCAGGGCCTGCTTGAACACTTCGGGCTCGGGACGCTCGGCTTCTTCGAACAGCTCGAACAGGCGATCCAGGGATTGCGCCTTGCCGGAAGCCAGCAGGAAGGCTTCCAGCAATGGCGCCAGGTCGTGGGGGTCAGTCAGGTTCATGGGGATGCTCGTGGATTACTCTGCCCGGGCCCGGACATGGATCGGCGCAAAGGGCTCATTCTGCACCAGTTCGACCAATTGTTCCTTGACCAGCTCGAGAATCGCCATGAAGGTCACCACCACCCCGAGCTTGCCCTCCTCGGCCTTGAACAGCTCGCCGAAGGCAACGAAGCCAGCGCCGCGCAGGCGCTCCAGCACTTCGCTCATGCGCTCGCGGGTGGACAGCGCCTCGCGGCTGACCTGATGGCTTTCGAACAGGTCGCTGCGCCGCAGCACCTCGGCCATGGACATCAGCACTTCCTCGATGATCACATCAGGCAGCAGCTTGCGCGCCTTGGCCTGCGGGGCTTCCAGTTGCGGCACCAGCACATCGCGACCTACCCGCGCGAGCTGGTCGATATCCTCGGCAGCGGCCTTGAAACGCTCGTACTCCTGCAGGCGGCGGATCAGCTCGGCACGAGGATCGTCCTCTTCCTCCTCGGCGGTCTCGGCCCGTGGCAGCAACATGCGCGACTTGATCTCGGCGAGCATGGCCGCCATCACCAGGTATTCGGCGGCCAGCTCAAGGCGCACGGTCTTCATCAGCTCGACGTAGCCCATGTACTGGCGGGTGATTTCCGCCACCGGGATATCGAGGATATCCACGTTCTGCTTGCGGATCAGGTAGAGCAGCAGGTCCAGCGGGCCCTCGAAGGCTTCGAGGAAAACCTCCAGGGCATCCGGCGGGATGTACAGGTCCACCGGCATTTCGGTCAGGGCCTGGCCATAGACCATCACCAGCGGCAGTTCCTGCTGGGCGCCGGCCTGGGGATCGAGCGGCGCCTCGACGGTTTCGACCGCGCTCACGCTTCGACCATGAACGGGGTCGGGTCGCCGCAGCCGACCCGCACCACTTCAGGCTCGCCGTCGGCCAGGTTGATCACCGTGGAAGCCTTGAGGTCGCCGTAGCCGCCGTCGATGATCAGGTCGACGTGATGTTCGAGGCGCTGACGCATCTCGTAGGGGTCGGTCATCACTTCCTCGTCACCGGGCAGGATCAGGCTCACGCTCATCAGCGGCTCGCCCAGTTCCTCCAGCAACGCGAGGGTGATCGGATGCCTGGGTACACGCAGACCGATGGTCCGGCGCTTCTCGTGCAGGAGCAGGCGCGGCACTTCGCGGGTGCCGTTGAGGATGAAGGTGTACGGCCCCGGCACATGGGCCTTGAGCAGGCGAAAAAGCCCGGTATCGATCTTGGCGAACAGCCCCATTTGCGACAGGTCGCAGCAGATCAGGGTGAAATTGTGGTTCTTGTCCAGCTGGCGCAGTCGGCGCACCCGGTCGATGGCGCCCTTGTCGCCGATCTGGCAACCCATGGCGTAGGACGAGTCGGTGGGAAACACCACCACCCCGCCCTTGCGGATGATCTCCACCGCCTGCTTGATCAGGCGCGGCTGTGGATTCTCCGGGTGTATCTGGAAAAATTGACTCACGTTGTCTTCCTGTTCAGGCGTCCGCGGATGGCTGCTCATGTTTGAATCGACGCCACAGAGGTGGCAGATCCTCCGGCAAGGGCCGGTAGACACCGATTTCCGACCAGGTGCCCGGGCCATGGAAGTCGCTGCCGGCGCTGGCCAGCAGACCGAACTCGCGGGTCAGGATGGACAAGGTGCCGACCTGTTCCGCCGGCTGCATACCGTTGACCACCTCCAGAGCCTGGCCCCCCGCTTGAATATAGTCGGCAATCAGGCGGCGGCGCTTGCTGCGGGTAAGATCGTAATGCATCGGATGGGCCAGGCTGACCCAGGCTCCGGACTTGCGCAGGGTCTCGACGGTGTCGTCGAGGGTCGGCCAGTGCAGCTTGACGTCCCCCAGCTTGCCGGCGCCGAGCCATTTGCGGAAGGCCTCGGCGCGGTCCTTGACATGCCCGGCGCTGACCAGGAAATCGGCGAAATGCGGACGGGCCGGCGCGTTGCCGCTGTCGCCCAGGGCCTGCTGCAGCGCCCGCGCGCCGTCCAGCGCACCAGGCATGCCCTTGGCCGCCAGGCGCCGCGAGATCTCTTCGGCACGCAGCCAGCGGCCGCGGTGCAACGACTCCACCGCCTCGAGCAAGGGCGGCGCGTCCAGCGGGAAGCCGTAGCCCAGCACATGGATGGTGATGCCCGACCAGGTGCACGACAACTCGACCCCGCTGACCCACTGCATGCCGCGCTCGTGCATGGCCTGGCGGGCTTCGGGCTGGCCTTCGAGGGTGTCATGGTCGGTGAGCGCCATCACCCGCACACCCTGCTCGTAAGCGCGTGCGACCAGTTCGGTGGGGGTCAGCGAGCCGTCCGACGCGGTGCTGTGGCAGTGCAGATCAACATTCATGGGGTGACGCTTTTCCTCTCATTGAGGTTTGTTATTATGCCGGGACATCCCGCTCCTGGCTGCCACTGTGAAACAATTCATCGATTTCATCCCGCTGTTGCTGTTTTTCATCGTCTACAAGACCGAACCGCGACTGGTCGAGTTCGCCGGCCAGCACTTCGAGCTGGGGGGTATCTACAGCGCCACGGCGGTGCTGATCGTCAGCTCGCTGGTGGTCTACGGCGCCCTGTTCATTCGCCAGCGACGCCTGGAAAAAGGCCAGTTGCTGACCCTGGTGGCCTGCCTGGTGTTCGGCGGCCTGACCCTGGCCTTCCATAGCGAGACCTTCCTCAAGTGGAAGGCGCCGGTGGTCAACTGGCTGTTCGCCCTGGCCTTCCTCGGCAGCCACTTCATCGGTGACAAGGTGCTGATCAAGCGCATCATGGGCCACGCCCTGACCCTGCCGGACGCCGTGTGGAACCGTCTCAACCTGGCCTGGATCGCCTTCTTCCTGTTCTGTGGCGCGGCCAACCTGTTCGTCGCCTTCACCTTCCAGGACTACTGGGTCGACTTCAAGGTCTTCGGCAGCCTGGGCATGACCGTGCTGTTCCTGGTCGCCCAGGGTATCTACCTGTCCCGACACCTGCACGACAGCGATCCCACCACTCCCAAACCCGAGGAATGACATGCTCTACGCCATCATCGCCACCGACGTCGCCAACTCCCTGGACGCCCGCCTGGCCGCGCGCCCGGCGCACCTTGAGCGCCTGCAGCAACTGAAGGCCGAGGGGCGCATCGTCCTCGCCGGCCCGCACCCGGCCATCGACAGCAACGACCCGGGCGCCGCCGGTTTCAGCGGCAGCCTGATCGTCGCCGAATTCACTTCCCTGGAAGCCGCCAAGGCCTGGGCCGAGGCCGATCCGTTCGTGGCCGCCGGCGTCTACGCCAACGTCATCGTCAAGCCGTTCAAGCAAGTCCTGCCGTGACGGGTGCGACGCGCCGCCCGGCGGCGGTGCGTCGTCGACGCTTTAAATCTTCCCTGTTGCTCATTATTCTCATCGCCCTGCCGACAACGTCCTGAACATTCGTCTTGAATTACAGGAGTCATGATGCGTCAAGGTCCGTTGTCCCTGCTGCTGTGCCTGTCATTGCTGAGCCCGCTCGCCCAGGCCGAAGAGTCCACGCCGTTGTCACTGAGTGCCGGCAGCCAGATCACCGAATTGCAGCAGCGCCTGCAGGACAGCGAACGCCAGCGCGAGGCCCTGGCCCAGCAACTGCACAGCGCCGACAACGAACGCGAAAGCGCCCAGCTGGCGCGCCTGCGCCAGGAAAACCAGCGCCTGAAACTGGCGCTCAAGGAAGCCCAGGCCAGCATCGCCCCGCGCCTGCTGACCGAACAGCAGCAATGGTTCGTGACCGGCGGCGCAGTGGCCCTGATCGCCGTGCTTTGCGGTATCTTTGCCAGCGGCAGCCACAGACGGCGCAAGCAATGGTTGAACTGAGTAAGACATGAGCGAACTGCTACTGATTGACGATGACCAGGAACTCTGCGAACTGCTCGTCCACTGGCTGGGCCAGGAGGGTTTCCAGGTCCGCGCCTGCCACGACGGCCTGAGCGCACGCAAGGCCCTGGCCGAACAGGCCCCCGCTGCCGTCGTGCTGGACGTCATGCTGCCCGACGGCAGCGGCCTCGAATTGCTCAAGCAGTTGCGCAGCGAGCACGCCGAGCTGCCGGTCCTGATGCTGTCTGCCCGCGGCGAGCCGCTGGACCGCATCCTCGGCCTCGAACTCGGCGCCGATGACTACCTGGCCAAGCCCTGCGACCCACGGGAACTCACCGCCCGCCTGCGCGCCGTGCTGCGCCGCAGCCATGCCCCGGCGACCCCGACCCAGGTGGAACTCGGCGATCTGAGCTTCAGCCCCGCCCGTGGCGTGGTCGAGATCGACCAACGCGAGCAGACCCTGACCCTTTCCGAAAGCCGCATCCTCGAAGCCCTGCTGCGCCAGCCCGGCGAGCCGCTGGACAAGCAGGAACTGGCGCAGATCGCCCTGGGGCGCAAGCTGACCCTGTACGACCGCAGCCTGGACATGCATGTCAGCAACCTGCGCAAGAAGATCGGCCCGCATGCCGACGGACGCCCGCGCATCGTCGCCCTGCGCAGCCGGGGCTACTACTACAGCTTGTGATGGCTATGTCAGCAGCAAGGCTCGTCCTCTTTACCCAGGCTTTACCGTCACCTGACCGCCGCTGACCTTGATCTCCATAAACTGGCCACATCCGGTAACGACCGGCCTTCAGAAAGGAGATACACCATGCGCAAGACCCTTATCGCCCTGATGTTCGCTGCCGCCCTGCCGACCGTCGCCATGGCCATGCCGGACGCCGGCCCAGGCCCGGGCCCTGACCACGGCCCACGCTTCAGCGAACATCACCGCGGTGGCGACCCGCTTGCCAGGCTGGACCTGACCCACGAACAGCGCCAGCAGATCGGCAAGCTGATGGGCCAGGAAATGAAAGACCGCCGCGACCTCACCCGGAAATACCTGGACAAACTGCCAGCCGCTGAGCAGAAAGCCATGAAAGACGAGCTCAAGGCCAAGCAGGACAAGACCCAGGCCGATATCCGCGCCCTGCTCAAGCCTGAACAGCAAAAGCAGTTCGACGAGATGAAGAAAAAACGTGAGGAACGCCGTGCCGAATGGCAGGAGTTCCAGGCCTGGAAAGCCGAACATGGCAAAAAGGCCCAATAATCCATGAACCCCGCCCGGCCTGCGCAAGCAGGCCGGGCTTTTCCTGTTCGAGGGACTGCCCTTGCGTTCATTGTTCTGGCGTATCCTGGCCAGCTTCTGGCTGGCCATCGCCCTGGTTGCCGGCCTGTCGATCCTGCTCGGGCACATCCTCAACCAGGACGCCTGGATCCTCAGCCGCCACCCCGGCCTCAATACCCTGGCGCAGAACTGGACCCAGCGCTACGAAACCCAGGGTCCGGAAGCAGCCCAGCAGTACCTGGAGCAACGCAAGCGGCGCTACCACATCGACACCCAAGTGCTCAACGAAGCCGGCGACTCGGTGGTGCCCGGCACCTTCCCGCGGCGGGCTGCGGTGTTCGAAGCGCGCCAGGGCAACGATCATCGGCCCCTGCCCTGGCGCCGGCTGACCGAGGAGTACACCAGTGCCAGCAGCGGCGAAACCTACCTGCTGATCTACCGCATACCGCATCCGGAGCTTGACGCCTGGCACCGCGACAGCCTGATCTGGCCGTTCAGCGCCCTTGGCATCGCGCTGGTGGTCCTGACCCTGTTCAGCCTGCTGGTGACCCTGTCCATCACCCGCCCGCTCAGCCGCCTGCGCAGCGCGGTGCATGACCTGGGCCAGACCACCTACCAGCAGAACAGCCTGGCCCGGCTGGCCGCGCGTCGGGACGAATTCGGCGTGCTGGCCAACGACTTCAACCGCATGGGCTCGCGCTTGCAGAGCCTGATCGGCAGCCAGCGCCAGTTGTTGCGCGACGTTTCCCATGAACTGCGCTCGCCCCTGGCCCGCCTGCGTATCGCCCTGGCGCTGGCCGAACGTGCCGAGCCGCAGCAGCGTGACACCTACTGGCCGCGCCTGACCCGCGAATGCGACCGCCTGGAGGCCCTGATCAGCGAGATCCTCGTGCTCGCCCGGGTCGATGCCGAGCAGGCCCACGCCGAACCGGTGGACATCAATGCGGTGGTCAATGGCGTATGCAAGGATGCGCAACTGAGTGCGCCGGAGCAGTTGATCGAACTGCGGGAAACCCCGGGCTTGAGCCTGCACGGCTGGCCGACCCTGGTGGAGCGGGCGCTGGACAACCTGCTGCGCAATGCACTGCGCTTCAATCCTGAAGGCCAACCGATCGAAGTGGCGGCCGGGCGCGACGGTGACAGGATCATGCTCAGCGTGCGTGATCACGGGCCCGGGGTGGCGGCGGAGCACCTGGAGCAGTTGGGCGAGCCATTCTTCCGCGCGCCGGGGCAGACGGCGGCGGGGCATGGTCTAGGGCTGGCGATCGCGCGCAAGGCGGCAGAGCGGCATGGCGGGGTGTTGCAACTGGGCAATCATCCGCAGGGTGGGTTTGTGGCTACCCTGGTGCTGCCGATTCAGGGGAGCGCGAGCGCCTGAAACTGCAACGCCGCAGACCCTGTGGGAGCGGGTTTACCCGCGATCGCGATAGTGAATTCACCGACGCAATCGCGGGTAAACCCGCTCCCACAGGGTCTGCGGCGCGTTCAGAACTATCTCAGCCCCAGGCGCTGACGAAATCCTCGGTCTTGAGCACCGGCGCCGTGCGCGGCTCACCGATCGGCGTGCCCAGGTACAGGAAGCCGATCAGTTCCTCTCCCGCTTCCAGCCCCAGCCCCTTGGCGACATGCGCCGAATAGGCCAGCTCGCCGGTGCGCCATACTGCGCCGATACCCTGGGCATGGGCTGCCAGCAGGATCCCATGAGCCGCGCAGCCCGCCGCCAGTACCTGCTCCGACACCGGCACCTTGGGGTGTTCGCGGGTCCGGGCAATCACCAGCACCAGCAAGGGGGCGCGCAGCGGCATGGCCCGGGCCTTGTCCAGCGCGGCCTGTTCGGCATCGCCCTTCTGCGCTACCGCTTCGGCGAACAGCTCGCCCAGGCGGTTGCGCCCTTCCCCTTCGACGGTGATGAAGCGCCATGGCCGCAATTGCCCGTGGTCCGGCGCACGCAAGGCCGCCTGGAACAGCCCCTCGCGCTGCGCCGCATTGGGCGCGGGTTCGGTCAGGCGCGGAACGGAAACACGGTTGAGCAAAGCGTCGAGAGCCTCCATCGGCTACCCTCCAGTGGAAAAATGAGCGGCCATTCTAGGGTGCTCTTCGGCAAAGCGCACAGCGCCGTTTACTTAAAAGGGGCCGCAGGTAGAATGGCGCCCTTCCGTTTCGAGTCAGGGCTGAGTACATGGTGGCGTTGCCGACCTTAAGGATCATCGGTTTCATTATCGGCATCTTCCTGATCACCCTGGCGATCAGCATGACGGTCCCCATGGCCACGCTGATCATCTTCGAGCGCACCGGCGACATGCCGTCGTTCCTGTGGTCGAGCCTGATCACCTTCGTCGCCGGCCTGGCCCTGGTCCTGCCGGGGCGTCCGGAACACGTGCACCTGCGCCCTAGGGACATGTACCTGCTGACCGTCAGCAGCTGGCTGGTGGTATGCATCTTCGCCGCCCTGCCGTTCCTCCTGACCCAGCACATCAGCTACACCGACGCCTTCTTCGAGAGCATGTCGGGGATCACCGCCACCGGCTCCACGGTGCTCAGCGGCCTGGACAACATGTCGCCCGGCATCCTCATGTGGCGCTCGCTGCTGCACTGGCTCGGCGGCATCGGCTTCATCGGCATGGCGGTAGCGATCCTGCCGCTGCTGCGCATCGGTGGCATGCGCCTGTTCCAGACCGAGTCCTCGGACCGCTCGGAAAAGGTCATGCCGCGCTCGCACATGGTGGCCAAGTACATCGTGCTGGTGTACGTCGGCATCACCATCTTCGGCAGCCTGGCCTTCTGGTGGGCGGGAATGAGCCCGTTCGATGCGATCAACCATGCCATGTCGGCGATCTCGACCGGCGGTTTCTCCACCTCGGACATGTCCCTGGCGAAATGGGACCAGCCGGCAGTGCACTGGGTCGCGGTAGTGGTGATGATCTCCGGCAGCGTGCCTTTCACCCTGTACGTCGCCACCCTGCGCGGCAACCGCAGGGCGCTGATCCGCGACCAGCAGGTCCAGGGCCTGCTGCTCCTGCTGGTAGTAACCTGGATCGTGCTCGGCACCTGGTACTGGGCGACCACCAAGCTGCACTGGCTGGATGCCTTCCGCCATGTCGCCCTGAACGTCACCTCGGTCGTCACCACCACCGGTTTCGCCTTGGGCGACTACAGCCTGTGGGGCAATTTCTCGCTGATGCTGTTCTTCTACCTGGGCTTCATCGGCGGCTGCTCGGGCTCCACTGCCGGGGGCATCAAGATCTTCCGCTTCCAGGTCGCGTATATCCTGCTCAAGGCTTCGCTCAACCAGCTGATCCACCCGCGCGCGGTGATCAAGCAGAAATACAACGGTCACCGCCTCGATGAAGAAATCGTGCGCTCGATCCTGACCTTCTCGTTCTTCTTCGCCATCACCATCTGCGTGATCGCCCTGCTCCTGTCGCTGCTCGGCGTCGACTGGATGACTGCCTTGACCGGCGCGGCGAGTACCGTATCCGGCGTTGGCCCGGGGCTGGGCGAGACCATCGGCCCGGCGGGCAACTTCGCCACCTTGCCGGACGCGGCCAAGTGGATCCTGGCGGGCGGCATGCTGCTTGGCCGCCTGGAGATCATTACCGTATTTGTTCTCTGTATGCCGGCGTTCTGGCGGCACTGACAGCGTCCGCTTCCGCGTCGTCGTGGCTCAGGCCATGGCGACGGGCGCGATACTCGCCGGGAGTGAGACCGAACCAGCGACGAAATGCGCGGAAGAAGTTGCTCGGGTCGGCGAAGCCCAGCAGATAGGCGGTTTCCAACAAGGTCATGCCCGGCTGGGAAAGGTACTGCTCCGCCAGTTCGCGGCGGGTGTCGTCGAGCAGCGCCTGGAAACTGGTGCCCTCTTCCTGCAAGCGTCGCTGCAAGGTGCGCTGGGACAGGTGCAGCGCCTGGGCCACCAGCTCGCGCTTGGGCTCGCCCTGGGGCAATACGCGACACAGCACCTGCCGCGCCTGGTGGGTCACCCGGCTTTCCGAGAAACGCGCCAGATATTCCCCGGCAAACCGGTCGTGCAACACCGCCATCGCCTCGTTGGCGGTAGGCAACGGGGATTGCAGGTCGGACGGCTCGAAGATCAGCGCATCGTAGGGTGCGTTGAACACCAGCGGCGAATGGAAAGCGATACGGTAGGGCTCGATATCCTCGGGCTGCGGGCCCTGGATCAGCACCCGGCGCGGCTGGATGGTACGCCCGCTGAGCCAGCTGCACAGGGCCAGCGCGCAGGCCAGGGATGCTTCGGAACTGTGCCGGGTCGGTGGCAGGTGATCACCATGCACGGTGAGAATCAGGGCATGCCCCTCGGGGCCGAGCTGCAGGCTCAGGTCGGAGCTCTCGGCGATGATCCGCTGGTAGCGCACCAGGCGCTCGAAGCCTTCGGCCAGGGTGCGGCTGGACATCAGTGCATAACCCACCACATGGAAGGATGCCGGGCGCACCACCCTGGCCATGTTCAGGCCGATGGCGCGGTTGCCGGAAAGCTCCTCGGCGAGCAGCCAGAGGCGGGTCATGGAGTCCTGGGTGAAGCGCGCATCCGGGTCGCTCAGCGCGGCAAAGTCCAGGCCAAGCTTGTGGAACAGGGCCGGGCAGTCCAGCCCTTCGAGCTCGAGAGCCTTGACAATACCCGAGGCCCAGCTTGCTGAGGTGGTTCGCTCGTTCATTGGCTGGCTCTGGTTTGGGATAAGACGCAAGGATACTAAAGTGGCGCTTATTGTCACTTGCCGATACAGCAATTGACTCTAGACTGGGTTCAGGCTCCACGCCGTACCCGTTGAAAATCTACAAGAACAAGGAGGCATCAGCCCCGTGGAAAGCCCCCGCCGATTCGACAATTTCGCTCAGTTCTACCCCTACTACCTGAACGAACACGCCAACCCCGCCTGCCGTCGCCTGCACTTCATCGGTACCACGCTGGTCATCGCCCTGCTTGCCTACACGATCGGCAGTGGCACCTGGGTGCTGCTGCTGGCAGTGCCGTTCGCCGGGTACGGCTTCGCCTGGATCGGGCACTTCTTCTTCGAAAAGAACCGGCCGGCGACCTTTCAGCATCCGTTCTACAGTTTGCTGGGGGATTTCGTGATGTATCGGGACATGTTGCGCGGGAAAGTGAGTTTCTAAAGGCTTGCACCACACCCTGTGGGAGCGGGTTCACCCGCGATTACGATAGTGAGCCCTCCATCGCAATCGCGGGTGAACCCGCTCCCACAGAGGTCGCGGTGGCCCCTCAGCCTTGCACGGATTCGGCCACCCTGGCGGCTTCCTCCTCCGCCATCCGCGCCTGATCCTCGGCCAGCCGGTACAGCTCGATGGTCCCATCCCAGTGCTCGATCAGCGCCGTGCACGATTCCACCCAGTCCCCGCAATTGAGGTAGTCCACCTCCCCCACCTTGCGGATCTCGGCATGGTGGATATGCCCGCAGACCACGCCGTGGAAGCCCTGCTTCACGCATTCATGGGCGATGGCTTCTTCAAAATCGCTGATGAAGTTCACCGCCGTCTTGACCTTGTGCTTCAGGTACGCCGACAGCGACCAATAGCCATAGCCGTAGCGCGCCCGCCAGTGATTGAGCCAACGATTCAGGGTCAGGGTGAATTCGTAGGCCGAATCACCGAGGAACGCCAGCCAGCGGTGGTAGCGGGTGATCACGTCGAACTGGTCGCCATGGATCACCAGCAGGCGGCGCCCATCGGCTGTCAGATGCTCGGCCTGGTCCACCAGGTGGATATTGCCGAGGATCAGCCTGGAGTAGCGACGCAGGAACTCGTCATGGTTGCCGGTGACATAGATCACCTCGGTGCCGCGCTTGCTCATGGTCAGCAACCGGCGGATCACATTGGTATGTGCCTGCGGCCAGTACATGCCGCCGCGCAGTTTCCAGCCATCGATGATATCGCCGACCAGGTAGATGCGGTCGGCGTGGTAGCGCTTGAGAAACTGCGACAGGTGCTCGGCCTGGCAATCCCGCGTGCCCAGGTGCACGTCGGAAATCCACAGGGTGCGGACACGCCGCTTGCGCGTGGGCTTTAGAAACGCGGCACTGTTCATGGGCGAGGCTCCGGCTGACTTTGGTCGACCTTGCCAGCCAGCGGTTAATCCGACATGACAGCCATGCGGCAATCCCATGACAGCCGCCGGGGCGTACAATGGCAGCTTTCGCCCAGCCGGACACCACGCCAGATGAGCAACGGCCCGATTCTTTCCCTGCGCCATTACCGCGACGACCTGATCGCCCACGCCCACGACCACCCGCAACTGGTGTTCGGCCTCGGCGGTCGCCTGGATTTCGAGGTGGACGGCCGTGGCGGACGGGTCGAGCGCCAGGACCTGATGGTGATTCCCGCAGGTGCCCACCACACCTGCGGCAGCCCTGTCGGCAGCCATTGCCTGGTGCTGGATGTGCCGGCGGAAAACTGGCTGGCGCAGAGCCTGGGCGAGCGCAGCAGCGACTGCCTGCGCCTGCTGGACCGTCCTGGCCCGCTGCTGCTGGACAACCGCCAGCAACAGTTGGTGGACTGGCTGGCCCATGGGCCGATGGACGATCCACTGATCACCCGCCAGGGCGCGGTACTGCTGCTGGCCAGCCTGAATCGGGGCAACAGCCCGCTGCCGCCGTCGCGGGAGCTGCCCTACGCGTCCTTCGACGCGCATATCGAGCAATACGCCGCCTATCCCTTGCAAGTCGCCGACCTGGCCCGTCTCGCCGGCCTGTCCAGCGCCCGCCTGCATGCACGTTTCATGGCCGAACGCGGGATCACGCCGATGGAGTACATCCGCCAGCGCCGTTTGCTGCGCGGCCGCCAGTTGCTGCAAGGCAGCAGCCTGCCCATCGGCGAGATCGCCAGCCGGGTCGGCTACAGTTCCCAAAGCGCCTTCGCCGCCGCCATGCTCAAGGCCTTCGGTCGCAGCCCCGGCGCATTGCGCCGCGAGTCCGGCGACAACTGACGCGAGTCCGGCGACAGACAGCCCCGCTGTCGGCGCCGTAGACTGGCTGTGTCGATACCGGACCCCGCAAGGACTTCCATGAACCACCGCACTGCCCTCGGCGCCCTGCATATCGGCGCGCTGTTCTTTGGCCTGACCGGCGTCTTCGGCAAGCTGGCCAGCGCCTCGCCGTCGATCATCGTCTTCGGTCGGGCCGCCTTTGCGGTACTCGCCCTGGGCCTGTTCGCCCGCCTCGCCGGGCCGGGCTGGAAAGCGCTGCAAGCACAGGACTGGCGTCGCCTCGGGCTGGGCGGCGTATTGCTGGCCGGGCACTGGGTAAGTTTCTTCATTTCGGTAAAAGTCGGCGGCGTAGCCATCGCCACCCTCGGTTTCGCCAGCTTTCCGGCCTTTACCGTGCTTCTGGAAGGTGTGCTGTTCCGCGAGCGGATTCGCAGCAACGAGCTGCTGCTGGTGGGGCTGGTGACCGTCGGCCTGATCCTGGTGACACCGGAATTCAACCTGGCCAGCGAGGCCACCGGCGGCCTGCTCTGGTCGCTGCTGTCCGGCCTGCTGTTCTCACTGCTGTCGCTGACCAACCGTGCCGGCTCCGGACGGATTCCCGCAGTGCAGGCGGCGATGTGCCAGAACCTGGTGGTTGCCCTGTGCCTGCTGCCTTTCGCCGCGCCCGGCCTGGGCCAGGTGCCGGCCCTGGACTGGCTGTGGATCGGCCTGCTCGGGGTGTTCTGCACCGGCGTCGCCCATAGCCTGTTCGTCGCTGCCCTCGGCGTGATCAAGGCGCGCACCGCCGCCGTGGTGTTCGCCATGGAGCCGATCTACGGCATCGCCGTGGCCTGGATGCTGTTCGCCGAAACGCCCACGCCGCGCATGCTGCTGGGCGGCGTACTGATCATCTTCGCCATCGTCGTTTCCAGCCGACTGGCGGCCAGTGGCGGATCAACAAAGGTGGCTGCGGAGCATTAGCGATCGTTGTGGCCCAGGTCGCGTTGCGGGTCGATCCGGTCACGCACACGCTGCTTCAGCACCTTGGCCTCGGGGAAGCCGCCATCGGCCTTGCGCTCCCAGATCTGCACACCGTCGCAGGTAATGCGGAAAGTGCCGCCGGTGGCCGGCTCCAGGGCCACACGGGCCAGGTCGTCGCTGAAAGTGCTGAGCAGTTCCTGGGCCAACCAGGCGGCGCGCAGCAGCCATTGGCACTGGGTGCAGTAGGTGATGACGATCTCGGGCTTGGAGGTGCTCACGGTGGCGGTCTCAAAGGAAAGTAAGTGGCGCTTATACTAGCGGTTTGCCCTTGGCTTCGAGAATCGCGATGCGCTGCCTGCTGCTGTTTTTGCTTTTCCTGCTCCCGTCCCTGCATCTGGTCGCCGCCGAAACTGCCCGGCCCAAGGTCGGCCTGGTATTGTCCGGTGGCGCAGCCCGCGGGCTGGCGCATATCGGCGTGCTCAAGGCCCTGGAGGAACAGGGGGTGAAGATCGATGCCATCGCCGGCACCAGCATGGGCGCGGTGATCGGCGGGTTGTATGCCTCCGGCTACAAGGTCGAGGAGCTGGAAAAGCTGGCGCGCAGCATCGACTGGCAGCAGGCACTGTCCGACGCCCCGCCGCGCAAGGACGTGCCGTTCCGGCGCAAGCAGGACGACCGCGACTTTCTGGTGAAACAGAAGCTCAGCTTTCGCGACGACGGCAGCCTCGGCCTGCCGCTGGGCGTGATCCAGGGCCAGAACCTCGCCTTGCTGCTGGAAAGCCTGCTGGCCCATACCAGCGACACCCGTGACTTCGACAAGTTGCCGATTCCCTTCCGCGCCGTAGCCACCGATATCGCCAGCGGCGAAAAGGTCGTGTTCAGCCGCGGCCACCTGCCCCAGGTGATTCGCGCCAGCATGTCAATTCCGGCGGTGTTCGCCCCGGTGGAGCTGGATGGCCGGCTGCTGGTGGATGGCGGCATGGTCGACAACATCCCCCTGGATATCGTGCGGCAGATGGGGGTGGACGTGGCGATCGTCGTCGATATCGGCACCCCGCTGCGCAACCGCAAGCAATTGGGCACAGTGGTGGATGTGCTCAACCAGTCCATCACCCTGATGACCCGGCGCAACTCCGAGGAACAACTGGCGGCCCTGCACCGCGATGACATCCTGATCCAGCCGTCGCTGGCCAGCATCAGCGCCACCGACTTCGGCCGCGCCGAGGAAATGATGGACGCCGGCTACCGGGCCACACGGATCCTCGACAATCGCTTTGCCGCCCTGCGTCCGCCCGAAGGCAGCGGCATCGAGCTGGCAGTAGCGCGCTCGCCGGACCAGCGCACGCCGATCATCACCGCGATCAAGGTGGAAAACGACTCCAAGGTCAGCGATGACGTGGTTCGCTACTACATCCGCCAGACCATCGGCCAGCCGCTGGACCTGGGGCGCCTGCAGACCGACATGGGCACCCTCTACGGCCTGGATTACTTCGACCGGGTGCAGTACCGCGTGGTGCACAAGGGCAAGGACAACACCTTGGTGATCACCGCCCGCGGGCGGCGTGGTGGTACCGATTACCTGCGCCTGGGGCTCAACCTTTCCGATGACATGCGCGGTGACAGTGCCTTCAACCTCGGCGCCAGCTATCGGGTCAACGGCATCAACCAGCTCGGCGCCGAATGGCTGACCCGGGCGCAGATAGGTGATGTGCAGGAGCTGTACAGCGAGTTCTACCAGCCGATGGACGTAGGCTCGCGGTACTTCGTCGCGCCGTTCCTGGAGCTGGGCTCGCAGAATATCGAGGCGACGCTGGACAACGATCCGATCGCCGAATACCGCCTGGAACGCTACGGATTCGGTCTCAATGTCGGTCGGCAGATCGGCACCAGCGGCGAGGTGCGCCTGGGGGTAGGCCAGGCCTGGGGCCAGGCGAAAGTGCGGGTCGGCGACCAGGACCTGCCGGAGATCAACTTCAACGAGGGCTACTACGACCTCAAGTACTCGTTCGACACCCTGGACAATGTCTACTTTCCCCACAGCGGGGAAGACATCCGCCTGACCCTGCGCCAGTTCGAGCCCGCACTGGGGTCGGACCAGCGCTACCGGCAGTGGGATCTGAAGCTGGACAAGGCCTTGAGCAGCGGACCGGATACCTGGGTACTGGGCGGTCGCTATGGCCGTACCCTGGATGATGCCGACGTAGTGGTGTCGAGCATGGTCATGGGCGGGGCGCGGCAGCTCTCGGGCTTCCGGCAGAATTCGCTGTCGGGGCAAAACCTCAGCCTGATGCGCATGGTGTACTACCGCCGGCTGACCCCGCGGGCCTATCTGCCGCTGGATTTCCCGTTGTACCTGGGCGGATCGCTCGAGCGCGGGCGGGTGTGGAACAACGACAACGAATTCGACAGCGGCTACATCAACGCGGCGAGCATCTTCCTCGGCTTCGACACACCGCTGGGGCCGCTGAGCTTCAGCTATGGGTTCAATACCGAGGATGAGAAGGCGGTGTACCTGAATCTTGGGCAGACGTTCTAGGGCCTCATCGCCGGCAACGCCGGCTCCCACAAGGTTCGGCGGTGCACGCGATCCCTGTGGGAGCTGGCGTTGCCAGCGATGAAGCCAGTGACTTCAAAATCAAACCTTGGACTTGTCCAGGTTCGCCAGGATCCGCGTATGCACCCGCATGCACACCGCCAGGTCCTCTTCATCGACACCGGTGAACAGTTCCACGCGCAGGGCATTGGCGATGGTTTCGATCTGGTCGATCAATGGCTTGGCCGGAGGGCACAGGACGATCTTCTTGGCCCGCCGGTCTTCCAGCACCGCATGGCGTTTCACCAGCCCCTGTGCTTCCAGGCTGTCGAGCAATCGGGCCAGGGTCGGGCCTTCGACGCCCACGCTTTGGGCCAGTTCACGCTGGGTAGGGGCTTCGTCGAAACGGGCAAGGTGCAGCAGCACCAGCCAACGCGCCTGGGACAAGTTCAGGCCCGCCAGGCGGCGGTCCAGCTCGGCGCGCCAGCCTCGGGACATGTGGGCAAGCTGCATCCCGAAGCGGTGTTGATCGGTCAATGGCATGGAAAACTCATGGTCAGAACTAATTATTAGTCAGCTAACCATGGCCTTTGCGCTTAGGCAAGGTTCATCTTGACGACGATCTTGACCAAACGTAAGAAATAGTGACAACCCTCGCTACATCTCGAATTCGGCCGCCAGGGCGGCACGCACGCAGTAGAGCACCCCGTCCGGTACCCGCGAACCGAACAGCGGCTGGATCTCGGACACCGGCGGCAGTTCGCCTTCACCATCGAGGAAGGCATCCTGCACTTCCATCATCAGGTCTTCGGGCAGGTCCAGGGCCTGCTCCAGCGACAGCTCCTGACGACCAATCGCCTCGGCCAGCAGGCTGTAGACGTTCTTCTCGCTGCATTTCAGTTGCGCGGCAATCTGCGCAGGCGTCATGCCAGCGCGGGCCAGGCTGACCAGCTCGTGGCGCAGGTCGGTGACCACAGGTGGCGTTCCGGCCTCGCCGCCGAGTACCTCGAGGAAGGCCTCGCCGTAGCGTTCCAGCTTGCGTGCACCGACGCCGCTGACCCGCGCCATCTCGGCCAGGGTGGTGGGCTGGCTGCGGAGCATCTCCAGCAGGGTCGAGTCGGGGAAGATGACGTAGGGCGGCACGCCGTGTTCCTCGGCCAGCTTGCGCCGCAGGGTACGCAGGGCTTCCCATTGCTCGCGCTCGTCACCACGCACCAGTTGGCTGGCCGGACTGCCACCGCTGCTGCTGCCCTTGCTGGTGGTCTGCGGCTTGAGGTCACGGCGCAGTTCCAGGGTCACTTCGCCGCGCAACAGCGGACGGCAGGTATCGGACAGGCGCAGGCCGCCATAACCGTCCAGGTCTACATCCACCAGGCCGCGGGCCACCATCTGGCGGAACAGCGAGCGCCATTCGCCTTCGGCGCGGCCTTTGCCGACGCCATACACGGAGAGTTTTTCGTGACCGAAGTTGCGGACCTTCTCGTTGTCCTTGCCCAGCAGCACATCCACCAGATGACCGACGCCATAGCGCTGGCCGGTACGGTAGATCGCCGAGAGGGCCTGGCGCGCCGGCTCGGTGGCGTCCCAGGTCTGCACGCCATCGACACAGTTGTCGCAGTGACCGCAGGGGTTGGGCAGCTCTTCATCGAAGTAGCGCAACAACGCCTGGCGACGGCAGCGGGTTTCCTCGCACAGCGCAAGCATGGCATCGAGCTTGTGCTGCTCGACGCGCTTGTGCCGCTCGTCGCCTTCGGAGTTCTGCAACATCTGCTTGAGCATGACCATGTCCTGCAGGCCATAGGCCATCCAGGCGTCGGCAGGCAGGCCGTCGCGACCGGCGCGACCGGTTTCCTGGTAATAGGCTTCCAGCGACTTGGGCAGGTCGAGGTGAGCGACGAAGCGCACGTTGGGCTTGTCGATGCCCATGCCGAAGGCGATGGTCGCAACCATGATCAGCCCTTCCTCGTTGAGGAAGCGACGCTGGTTGGCAGCACGGGTCTCGGCAGGCAGGCCGGCATGATAGGGCAGCGCCGGGAAGCCTTCGCCGCACAGGAACGCGGCGACTTCGTCGACCTTCTTGCGCGACAGGCAATACACGATGCCGGCATTGCCGCGACGCTCGCCGAGGAACGCCAGCAACTGCTTGCGCGGCTGCTCCTTGGGCACGATGCGATAAAAAATGTTGGGTCGGTCGAAACTGGAAAGGAACCGCTCGGCATTCTGCAGATGCAGGCGGTTGACGATCTCTTCGCGGGTGCGCATGTCCGCGGTAGCGGTCAGGGCGATGCGCGGCACATTCGGGAAGAGCTCGGCCAACTGGCCAAGTTGCAGGTACTCGGGACGGAAATCGTGACCCCATTGCGAAACGCAGTGGGCCTCGTCGATGGCGAACAGGGCGATGTCCAGGTCACGGAGGAAATCCAGCATGCGTGGCTGGACCAGGCGCTCCGGTGCGAGATACAGCATCTTCAGCTCGCCGCGACGAATGCGTCCGGCCAGCTCGCGTTGCTGTTCCGGGCTCATGGTCGAGTTCAGGGACGCGGCAGCGACCCCTAGCTCGTCGAGGGTCGCGACCTGGTCTTCCATCAGCGCGATCAGCGGCGACACCACCACCGCAAGGCCGTTGCGCAGCAGCGCCGGAACCTGGAAGCACAGGGACTTGCCGCCACCGGTAGGCATCAGCACCAGCGCATCGCCACCCTTGGCCACGCACTCGATGATCGCCCCCTGGCGACCGCGGAAGCTGTCGTAGCCGAAGATATCGCGCAGAACGCGCTGAGCCTGTTCGAGCATAACCACTCCAAAATCGTGAACCCATCCTGGCCATACAGGCTGGATCAAAACCCTTCGCCTCTCACGGAAAAAAACGCAAGCAGCTTTTACCGGGCAAATTCCGCACCCGGCGGAAAAAAGCCGAGAGTATACCCGAGCCCCCGCCTGCGCAGGGCGACCGCGCGATAGAGCGTCATCCTTTGCCTTGCGAGGCCCGCACAATGCTAGAATTCAATATTGTTCCATTTTCAAGGTAGCCCCTAATGTCCTTCGCTGAGCAATTGACCCGCCTGCAAGTCTTCCTCGACGCCGACGAGCTGCATGAAGAGGCGTTGGACTACGTTGCCGCCCACGGCTACCTGACCGCGCTATCGATCTGCGCCGAAGAGGTGCCCGAGCGGGAATGGATCGACGCCCTGTTCTCCGAGGAGCCCCACTACGCCAGCGACGCCCAGCGCGCCGAGATCGAAGCCACCCTGGTCCAGCTCAAGGGCCATATCGCCCGCCAGTTGGCCAGCGACGAGGAATTCGAGCTGCCATGCGACCTCGACCTTGGCGACGAGCCGGACGATTCCGACCTGCGCGGCTGGTGCATCGGCTTCATGGAAGGCGTGTTCCTGCGCGAGGAAGCCTGGTTCGAAAGCGCCGAAGAGGAAGTCAGCGAGATGCTCCTGCCGATCATGGTCGGTTCCGGCCTGTTCGACGAGCAGCCCGAGTTCGCCGACATTGCCAGTGATGCGAACCTGATGGACGACATGATCGTGCAGATCCCCGAAGCACTGACTGCCCTGTACCTGCTGTGCCACGCGCCAGACGAAAAACCGGCCCTGCTCAAACCGCGCCACCACTGATTCCGTGGTGGTGCGCTACCTGCTGCTGGCCACTGGCTGGCTCAGCGTCGCGTTGGGGGTGATTGGCATTTTCCTTCCGGTATTGCCAACCACCCCTTTTCTATTGCTCGCGGCAGCCTGTTTTGCCCGCAGCTCTCCGCGCTTTCATGACTGGCTGGTAAATCACCCGCGGCTCGGGCCGTGGATTCGTGATTACCTCAGTGGCGAGGGCATTCCGCTCAAGGGCAAGGTCTACGCCATCGGTCTGATGTGGGCGAGTATCGGCCTCTCCTGCTACCTGGTGCCATCACCCTGGGCCCGGGGCTTCATGCTGACCAGTGCGGTGCTGGTTTCGATCTATATCCTCAGGCAGAAGACCCTGCGTCGGCGGGACTAGGTTGTTGTCTTGAGGGCCTCATCGCTGACAAGCCAGCTCCCACAGGGATCCAACCTGTGTGTGGCTTGCCAGCGATGAGGCCCTGAAGCCTTACACGGTATCCACCTTCAACGACTGGTCATTCAGCATCCCGTTGATGACGGTCGCCGTATCCGCCCCCGCCGCTATCATCCCGCCCGAGCCTGCCGCCACCCCGTAATGCTGGGCCAGGTCCACTCCTGCCAGGTCGATGGTCTGGGTAGCCGCCGCCCCGGCCACCGAACTGACCTCGATGGTCGACACCACACTGGCACCACTGCCGGTCACCTTGAAGTGCAGGTAATCGTCCAGTGAAGCACTGGTGGCGTTCTCCCCCTGCAGCAGTTGGGAGAGATCCAGATGATCGGTGCCAGGGGTAAAATCGCTCACAACATCATGCCCGTTGTCGCCCAGTTGCCACCGGAAGGTATCGGCCCCCGGGCCGCCGGTCAGGGTGTCATCCCCTCGCCCGCCGATCAGCAGGTCGTCGCCACCACCGCCACTGAGCACATCGTTGCCAAGGCCGCCGCGTAACACGTTGGCGTTGCCGTCACCGGTCAGGGTGTCGTTGTAGTCCGAACCGACCAGGTTCTCGATCGATACCAGGGTATCCAGCCCGGCACCGACGGTATTCTGCTGAGCGGCGATGGACAGGTTGACCGTTACCCCGGCGGTGGCGCTGGCATAGCTGGCCGTGTCGATACCGGCGCCGCCGTCCAGCAGGTCGTTGCCGGGACCGCCGATCAGCAGGTCATTGCCATTGCCGCCATACAGCGCATCGTTGCCGTCACCGCCGATCAACACATCGTTGCCATCGCCACCATTGAGCGTGTCATTGCCGCTGCCGCCAAGCAGGGTGTCGGCATTGACGGTACCGGTGAGGATCGAGCTGTCCTGGTAGTTGATATCCACAGCCCCGGTCGCCGTGCCGCCATGACCGTCGCTGACGGTGTAGGTACCGTTGTATTGCGGCGTGTTGTTGGCGGCGCCGGAATAATCGATGGTCATGGTCAACTGATAGTTTTCCGCGTTGTTGGCATTGCCTCCGCCACCGCTGTTGGTGAGATTGACCACATGGATGCTGTAGACCCCGTCGTGGCTGGCGATGAAGGTTCCACCATCGGCAATGGTCTGGTAGCTGCCGGTGGCGTCCTTCCATTCCATCAGCACATTGCCAGCCGGCCGGTCATGGTCGAGATTGAGAGACTCGCCCTGCTTGAGGGTAACGGTGATGGTGTCTTCGTCGTTGGCATTGGCCGTAGTCACCGCGCCCAGGTAGCCGCTGACAATGACCGCGGCGGTCATGGAAGAGGCTGTTCCGGTGAAGGTGCTGCGGGCGATGTCCTTCAACTGGTTCGCCGCACTGTTGTTGGTCCCGTTGAATACGACCGTAGGCGTTGTATTACCTACGGTGAAGTCCGCGCCGCGCGCCGTCCAGCCGGTATTGAAGGAAATCGGGGAAGCACTCAGTCGGTCGTTGTTGGCATCGGTGTCGTTGGCCACCAGCGCCTCGGACGGCACGGTGATAGTGGCCGACAGGATATTGGTGATGACATGGTCGGCCCCGGCCACCGGCGCGGCATTGGTGTAGACATTGACCAGCAGGGTGGCATTGCTCAGGTCACCATCGTTGTCGCTGACCACAAAGCCGATGTTCTCCACCTGGCTGCTGCCATTGTCTTTCGGCGGCGTGTAGGTGAATTCGCCGGTGTCCATGTTCACCACGATCGAACCGCCGAGTACCGTCTTCACCGTGATGCTGTTGCTCGCGGTATCGAACATGCCGCGATCGGTTCCCCCGCTGGCAGCATAGGATCCCTGGTTGGAATTACCCTTCGGATCGTAGGTATAGGTGGTGCCATCGATTACCAGTGACTTGATGAAACCGCCGTCGGCCCCGAAGTAGCCGCCAGTCATAAGGCTGCCAGTGACCGGTGCGCCCTGCACCGTGCCGGAAAGTACCGAGTTGAGCTGGTTGAGATCGGTGACAACGGTGGAGTTGGTGTCGGTGTGGGTGCTGCCGTCATAGGCCAGTGGGTTGAGATTGCTGGTATTGACCCCACTGCCCAGGCCGATGGCGTAGGACTTGATCCCGTTGGCATCCAGGAAGTTGGTCCAGGTGGTTTCGCGGGTACCGGAGATGGCATGACCAGACGTAGGCTCGCCGTCGGAGAAGAAGTAGGTAATATTCTGCGCGCCTACGATTTTTCCTGCGGTGGCAAACGCCGCCTGGGCCGTGGTGGTGGCGGAGTCATAGTAGGTGTTGCCGCCAGCGCTCAGGCCATTGACGATGGTCTTGGCATCCGCCACCGAAACCCAGACGGAAGACGGCTGGGAAGCACCACTCGAGAAGGTGACGATCTGCACCTTCACATCACCCAGGTCGTCATATTTGTCCAGCAACTGCGCGATGGCCTGCTTGGCCAGCTGGATACGGGTCAGTCCCGGTACGCCGGAGGCATCGTTCATGCTGCCGGACACGTCGATCACCAGCAGCAGGTTGGAATCCACCTGGCCCGGAGTGACAGAACGGGTCGCACCCACGGCCTTGGGTACGTCGTCGACGATGTTGATCTGGATGGTGCTGGTGGTGAAGTTGCCGAGCGCATCCGTCGCCTTGTAGGTGAAGGTCTCGCTCATCACATTGGCGCCATCGTTGGCACCACTCGGGGTCTTCGGCGCGGAGGTCAGGGTGTAGGTGTAGGAGCCGTTCGCCAGCAATTGGATCTGGCCGTAGGCACCCGTCGGACTGCCCAGCAGGCTGTAGGTAATGGCGCCGGAACCACCCGACACCGACCCCACCAGGGTCCCGCTGCCGGTTTCCGCGGTATTGCCCGGATCGCTGCCGATCACAGTCCCTGCGGCCAGGTCCTGGCCATCTTTCGTCAGGTCCAGTGCTTTTTCATACACCGTAATGTCCTGATCCTGTCCGGCGACCAAGCCGCAATCCTGCACATTGATGGTCAACGTCGTGGTGCTTTCATCACCATCGGAGTCGCGAATGGTGTAGGTGAATACATCCTGCGCCCCGGCCGGCGCCACCGAGTTCGGGTTGGCGTGATAAACCGCATTGCCTGCGGCATCCAGGGTCAAGGTCCCGTAGATGCCCGCAACGTTGGTGTTCAGCGAACCGATGGCTGCAGTCGCAGTGTTGGCGCCGGCGCGCACGCCCACCACCACATTGCTACCCGGATCGTCGGCGCCCCTGGTGTCATTCACCAGCACATTGCCACTGACCGTGCCGCCCTCGACCACCGAGGCCGAGTCCGCTCGCGCCGTCGGAACGTCGTCGACGATGTTCACGTCCAGGCTGCCGCTGCTGGTACTGCCATCCGTATCGGTGGCAGTGACGGTGAAGCTTTCGGTCAGGTTGTTGATGCCTCCGCCCGTTGGATGGGCTTCGTTATCCAGCAAGGTGTAGCTGTAGGACACGACACCCGTACTGGCGTTGTACCCGGTGACCGTCAGGGTATTGCCCAACAACGTCGTGGTGCTTTGCGGGAAGGTTGCTACCACGCCACCGCTGATTACATTGATACCGCCCACGCTCAGGGTTTGCAGGCCGTCCGGTGCCGTAACCATGAAGGTGCCGGATTGCGTTAGCGCTACTGCGTTGGGGCTGCTGCCGTCGCTGAGGTTTTTCTCGTAGACAGTTAGCTCACCACCAGATACGTCAAGACCGTTGAGGGTCACCGAATCGTTCAGGTTCTTGATATTCAGCACCAGGTTGGCAGTGCTGGTGTCGCCATCGGCATCGCTCAGGGTGTAGGTGAAGGTCTCGGTACCCGTGCCACCGCCATGCAGGTTGTAGAAGTCCGAGTCCGAAGGATTCAGCGTGTAGGTGTAGGAACCATCCGCCGCCAGCACCAGGGTGCCGTAGGTTCCGGTGAAGGTACCTGCGGTGATCGGTCCGGTGACACGGTCGGCGCCCTGGACATCGTTGGTCAGCACATTACCCGTCAGTACAGTTGCTGCCTCGGTAGCCACCGATGCATTGGTGTCAGCCACCGCCGTCGGCACATCATCGACGATGTTCACGTCCAAGCTGCCGCTGCTGGTGCTGCCGTCGGTGTCGGTGGCGGTGACCGTGAAGCTTTCTGTCAGGTTGTTGATGCCACCGCCTGCAGGATGGGATTCGTTATCCAGCAAGGTGTAGCTGTAGGACACGACACCCGTACTGGCGTTGTACCCGGTGATCGTCAAGGTGTTGCCCAACAACGTCGTGGTGCTTTGCGGGAAGGTTGCTGCCACGCCACCGCTGATTACGTTGATACCGCCCACACTCAGGGTTTGTAGACCATCCGGCGCGGTTACCGTGAAGGTGCCGGATTGGGTCAGGGCTGCTGCGTTGGGGCTGCTGCCGTCGCTCAGGTTTTTCTCGTAGACAGTTAGCTCACCACCAGACACGTCAAGACCGTTGAGGGTCACCGGATCGTTGAGGTTCTTGATGTTCAGCACCAGATTGGCAGTGCTGGTATCCCCATCAGCATCGCTCAGGGTGTAGGTGAAGGTGTCGGTGCCCGTACCGCCGCCATGCAGGTTGTAGAAGTCCGGATCCGAAGGATTCAGCGTATAGGTGTAGGAGCCGTCCGCCGCCAGCACCAAGGTGCCGTAGGTTCCGGTGAAGGTACCTGCGGTGATCGGTCCGGTGACACGGTCGGCGCCCTGGACATCATTGGTAAGGACATTGCCGGTCAGCACGGTTGCGGCTTCCGTTGCCACGCCGGCATTGGTATCCGCGAAGGCTGTCGGCACATCGTCCACGACATTCACGTCCAGGCTGCCGCTACTGGTGCTGCCATCCGTATCGATGGCAGTGACGGTGAAGCTCTCGGTCAGGTTGTTGATACCACCGCCAATTGGATGGGTTTCGTTGTCCAACAAGGTGTAGCTGTAGGAAACCACCCCAGTCGCCGGGTTGTAGCCTGTCACTGTCAGGGTATTGCCCAAAGGAGTCGTGGCTGTTTGCGGGAAAGTGGCCGCCACGCCGCCGCTGATCACGTTGATGCCGCCCACGCTGAGGGTTTGCAAACCATCGGGTGCCGTAACCGTGAAGGTGCCGGACTGGGTCAGGGCAGCAGCATTCGGACTGCTGCCGTCGCTGAGGTTTTTCTCGTAGACCGATAGCTCACCACCAGAAACGTCCAGCCCGTTGAGGGTGACTGGGTCGTTGAGGTTCTTGATGTCCAGTACCAGGTTGGCAGTGCTGGTGTCGCCATCGGCATCGCTCAGCGTGTAGGTGAAGGTGTCGGTGCCCGTACCGCCGCCGTGCAAGTTGTAGAAGTCCGGGTCTGACGGATTCAGCGTATAGGTGTAGGAGCCGTCCGCCGCCAGCACCAAGGTGCCGTAGGTTCCGATGAAGGTACCTGCGGTGATCGGTCCGGTGACACGATCGGCGCCCTGTACATCGTTGGTCAGCACATTACCCGTCAGTACGGTTGCTGCCTCGGTAGCCACCGATGCATTGGTGTCAGCTACTGCCGTCGGCACATCATCAATGATGTTCACGTCCAGGCTGCCGCTACTGGTGCTGCCGTCGGTGTCCGTCGCTGTGACCGTGAAGCTCTCGGTCAGGTTGTTAATGCCACCGCCCGTTGGATGGGTTTCGTTGTCCAGCAAGGTGTAGCTGTAAGAGACCACGCCGGTACTGGTGTTGTACCCGGTGACCGTCAGGGTATTACCCAACAACGTCGTGGTGCTTTGCGGGAAGGTTGCTGCCACGCCACCGCTGATTACATTGATACCGCCCACACTCAGGGTTTGCAGGCCGTCCGGTGCGGTAACCGTAAAGGTGCCGGATTGCGTCAGCGCTACTGCGTTGGGGCTGCTGCCGTCGCTCAGGTTTTTCTCGTAGACAGTTAGCTCACCACCAGATACGTCAAGACCGTTGAGGGTCACCGGATCGTTGAGGTTCTTGATGTTCAGCACCAGATTGGCAGTGCTGGTATCCCCATCAGCATCGCTCAGGGTGTAGGTGAAGGTCTCGGTACCCGTGCCACCGCCATGCAGGTTGTAGAAGTCCGGATCCGAAGGATTCAGCGTATAGGTGTAGGAACCATCCGCAGCCAGCACCAGGGTGCCGTAGGTCCCGATGAAGGTACCAGCGGTAACAGGACCAACCACCCGGTCAGCCCCTTGCACATCGTTGGTCAGAACATTACCGGTCAACACGGTTGCCGCTTCCGTCGCCACGCTGGCGTTGGTATCCGCGACGGCTGTCGGCACGTCATCCACGACATTCACGTCCAGGCTGCCGCTACTGGTGCTGCCATCAGTGTCGGTAGCAGTGACCGTGAAGCTCTCTGTCAGGTTGTTGATACCACCGCCAATTGGATGGGTTTCGTTGTCCAACAAGGTGTAGCTGTAGGAAACCACCCCGGTCGCCGGGTTGTAGCCTGTCACTGTCAGGGTATTGCCCAAAGGAGTCGTGGCTGTTTGCGGGAAAGTGGCCGCCACGCCGCCGCTGATCACGTTGATGCCGCCCACACTCAGCGTTTGCAGGCCGTCCGGCGCGGTTACCGTGAAGGTGCCGGATGGGGTCAGGGCAGCAGCATTCGGGCTGCTGCCGTCGCTCAGGTTTTTCTCGTAGACCGATAGCTCACCACCCTCCGCATCAAGACCGTTGAGGGTGACTGGGTCGTTGAGGTTCTTGATGTTCAGCACCAGGTTGGCGGTGCTGGTGTCGCCATCGGCATCACTCAGCGTGTAGGTAAAGGTCTCGGTGCCCGTCCCGCCGCCATGCAGGTTGTAGAAGTCCGGGTCTGACGGATTCAGCGTATAGGTGTAGGAACCGTCCGCCGCCAGTACCAGGGTGCCGTAGGTTCCGGTGAAGGTACCTGCGGTGATCGGCCCGCTGACACGGTCGGCGCCCTGGACATCGTTGGTCAGCACATTACCCGTCAGTACAGTTGCTGCCTCGGTAGCCACCGATGCATTGGTGTCAGCTACTGCCGTCGGCACATCATCGATGATGTTCACGTCCAGGCTGCCGCTGCTGGTGCTGCCATCCGTATCGGTGGCAGTGACGGCGAAGCTCTCGGTCAGGTTGTTGATGCCACCGCCTGCAGGATGGGATTCGTTATCCAGCAAGGTGTAGCTGTAGGACACGACACCCGTACTTGCGTTGTACCCGGTGATCGCCAAGGTATTGCCCAACAACGTCGTGGTGCTTTGCGGGAAGGTTGCTGCCACACCACCGCTGATTACATTGATACCGCCCACACTCAGGGTTTGCAGGCCGTCCGGCGCGGTTACCGTGAAGGTGCCGGACTGGGTCAGGGCAGCAGCATTCGGGCTGCTGCCATCACTGAGGCTCTTCTCGTAGACCGATAGCTCGCCGCCCTCCGCATCAAGACCGTTGAGGGTGACTGGGTCGTTGAGGTTCTTGATGTTCAGCACCAGGTTGGCAGTGCTGGTATCGCCATCGGCATCGCTCAGTGTGTAGGTAAAGGTCTCGGTACCCGTCCCGCCACCGTGCAGGTTGTAGAAGTCCGGATCCGAAGGATTCAACGTGTAGGTGTAGGAACCATCCGCCGCCAGTACCAGGGTGCCGTAGGTTCCGGTGAAGGTACCTGCGGTGATCGGTCCGGTGACACGGTCGGCGCCCTGGACATCGTTGGTCAGAACATTACCGGTCAACACGGTTGCCGCTTCCGTCGCCACGCTGGCGTTGGTATCCGCGACGGCTGTCGGCACGTCATCCACGACATTCACGTCCAGGCTGCCACTGCTGGTGCTGCCATCCGTATCGGTGGCAGTGACGGTGAAGCTCTCGGTCAGATTGTTGATACCACCGCCCGTTGGATGGGCTTCGTTATCCACCAGGCTATAGCTGTAGGAAACCACCCCGGTCGCCGGGTTGTAGCCCGTCACCGTCAGCGTATTGCCCAAAGGAGTCGTGGCTGTTTGCGGGAAAGTGGCCGCCACGCCGCCGCTGATCACATTGATGCCGCCCACACTCAGCGTTTGCAGGCCGTCCGGTGCGGTTACCGTGAAGGTGCCGGATTGGGTCAGGGCCGCAGCATTCGGACTGCTGCCGTCGCTGAGGTTTTTCTCGTAGACCGATAGCTCACCACCAGAAACGTCCAGCCCGTTGAGGGTGACTGGGTCGTTCAGGTTCTTGATGTCCAGTACCAGGTTGGCAGTGCTGGTATCCCCATCGGCATCACTCAGCGTGTAGGTAAAGGTCTCGGTACCCGTACCACCGCCATGCAGGTTGTAGAAATCCGGATCCGAAGGATTCAGCGTATAGGTGTAGGAACCATCCGCAGCCAGCACCAGGGTGCCGTAGGTCCCGATGAAGGTACCAGCGGTAACAGGACCAACCACCCGGTCAGCCCCTTGCACATCGTTGGTCAGCACATTACCGGTCAGCACGGTTGCCGCTTCGGTCGCCACGCCGGCATTGCTGTCAGCCACCGCCGTGGGCACATCGTCGACGATCACCACGTTAAGGTTGACGCTGCCGGTGCTGCCATCGGTATCGGTAGCGACCACGGTGAAAGTCTCACCCAGGCTATTGGCACCGCCACCTGCCGGGTGGGCTTCATTGCCATTCAAGGTGTAGCTGTAGGTCACCAACCCGGTCGCCGGGTCATAACCGATCACAGTGAAGGTATTGCCCAGCGGCGTGACCACCGACTGTGTCCCGGTGTTCGCCCCCCCACCGCTGACGACGCTGATTCCACCCACGCTCAGGGTCTGCAGCCCGTCCGCCGCACTGACGGTGAAACTGCCACTCCGGGTCAGTGCCGCCATATCCGGGCTGCTGCCGGTGCCAAGGTTGTTCTCGAAGACCGTGGTGATCCCGCCGTTGGCCCCGAGTCCGCCGATAGTCACCGGGTCGTCGAGGTTGGTGATGTTCAGCACCAGGTTGGCGGTACTGGTATCTCCGTCTGCGTCGGTCAGGGTGTAGGTGAAGGTCTCGGTGCCCTTGCCACCGCCGTGCAGATTGACGAAATCCGGGTCCGACGGATTCAGGGTATAGGTGTAGGAGCCATCCGAAGCCAGGACCAGGGTGCCGTAGGTTCCGACGTAGGTCCCGGGAATGATCGGATTGGCCACCCGGTCGGCGCCCTGGATATCGTTGGGCAACACATTGCCTGTCAGCACGGTGGCGGCTTCGCTAGCGACCGACGGGTTACCGTCGTCCACCGCCTGCGGTACATCGTCGATGATGGTGACATCCAGGCTGCCGCTGGTGACGTCGCCATTGCTGTCGCTGGCCAACACCGGGATGCTTTCGCCCAGGGCGCTGCCGGCAGTGGCGAGGGTGTAGCTGTAGTTGACCACACCGGTGGCCGCGTCGTAGCCAGTGATGGTCAGGACATTTCCCAGGCCAGTGGTGAAGGACTGGCCCACGCCCGTGACGACACCATTGGTCAACACATTGATGCCGCCGACATTCAGGTTGAGCACCCCGTCGAGGGCCACCACGCTGAAGGTGCCGGTCTGGGTGAGCGCGCCCGGATTGCTGGCAGAACCCAGCGGCAGGTTGGCTTCATTGACCGAAATCTCACCGCCCTCCACCGCCAGCCCTACCAGGGTGATGGGATTGTCGACGGCCGGAAGCGGCTCGTTGTGGTCGATGAAGCCGGTGTCCAGCTCAGCCCTTTCAGCGGCGAACTGCAGGCCGGCCGTAGGAAAGCCGATCACCGGATCGACACGTCCACCGACCTCGGTCAGCAGCACGAAGCTGTGACCGCCGCCCAATGCCCCCGGAGCCCCGTTCGTAGGGCCGGCCGCCGTGGCCTCGGCATCCTGGGTCGGGTCACCACCGGCGGCAATGGCTTGCTGGAGTTTCTCGACTTCGGCGAGCTGCGCTTCGCTCGGTGGGACCGCCTCCGGCGCCAGCACATGGGGTGCCTGGTGAGCTAACAGACCATTGGAAAGGCTCAGGCTGCTGTCACGCCCCAGGGTCAGCTCCCCGCCATTGGCCAGATGGACCGCCACCGCGCCTGTAGCACCGGTTTCCAGTCGCTCGCCGACGAACAGCCGATCGCCCTCGATCAACAACCGCCGGGTACCGTCGGCCTCGACCGCGAACACCTGACCGATCACCTTGCTGACCACACCAATTGACTTGGCCATCTAGCCACTCCTCCACTGTCGACGTTCTTCGCAGAAAAGCCTGTGGTGTCTCGTGGTTGAACACCCGGAAGGTGCCCGACTCGAAGTAGCTGCGACCGTCAAGACGGCGGGTTTTCAACCAGACCCGGATGCCTTGCATGGATCGCTGCGATGGAGTGACAACCGATAGTGGCGATTGGCTTCATGCCAAATTTCTGTCGCAAATCCCAAGGTTGTCTGACTCCGCTCCACGCCTTTCTTGCCCATGGTCGAAAGACGACCGAAGTTTTTCTGACGCCAGTAAAAAAGCGCTTTAGCGCGCTATTTACGTGGCCTGCGGGTTAAACAATGTGCCGCTTTCCTTAGACCGCATAAGTTTTTTTTCGCATAACACTTATGAAAATTTCTTCTTAGCTTTTCGCCCAAATGTTCTTAGCTCTGTTGTTACAAGCGTGAAACGGTTAAACCACAATTTTTCGCCATTTTTTTGGCGATTGCAGATCCAAAAATGGACTCAGGGAGAAGTACCCCATGCGCGTTTTGAACCCCATCACCAGTGCAGTTCTACTGGCCATCGTCTGTGCCAACGCCCAGGCCATGTCAGTGCAGGAAGCCGTGCAAAGCGCTGTGGATTACCACCCGGAAATCAAGTCGGCAGGCAACAGCAAGCTGTCTGCCGATGAAGATGTGAAACAGGCTCGCGGTGGCTACTACCCCACCGTCGATCTGGTTGCCGGTTATGGTCGAGAACGTTCGGACAACCTGAACACCCGGGGCCTCAACCCTGACGGCACGCGCAATCACAACAAGGAAACGCTCAACTACACCCAGTCGGAACTGAGACTGCGGCAGATGCTCTTCGATGGCTTCAATACCTCCAACGAGGTGGCCCGCACCCAGGCCTACGCCACGTCCCGGGCCTATTACACCCAGGCCACCGCGCAAACCGTGGCGCTGCGGGCAGTGGAGGTGTATCTGGAAGTGCTCAAGCGTCGTGAGTTGCTGACCCTGGCCAAGAACAACCTGCAGGCGCACCTGCGGGTCAACGACCAGATCGGCCTGCGCAGCGAGCGCGGCGTGGGCAGCACTGCCGACCTCGATCAGTCCGTGGCCCGCCGCGCCCTCGCCGAGAACAACCTGAATACCGCGGAGGTGGACCTGCAGGATGCTGAAGCCAACTTCTACAGCGTGGTGGGCCGTTTCCCCGATGAGCTGGAAACGCCCGCCTCGATCAAGGGCCTGCTCCCTGCCAGCCTTCAGGAAGCACGCACTGCCATGCTGCAGGACAACCCCTACCTGAAATCGGCCCAGGCCGATATCCAGGCCGCCGAACAGCAATACGAACAAGCCAAGTCGGTGTTTTATCCACGTCTTGACGCCATAGCGTCCACCGGAGCCAACAACAACATCGGGGGCGAGCCAGGCCATAGCAATACCGACTGGAGGGCCGGCGTGGAGATGACCTGGAACCTTTACCGCGGCGGCAGCGACAAGGCCCGCCTGCAATCGGATGCGCACAAGATCAACCAGGCCATGGACATTCGCAACAACGCCCTGCGCCAGCTCACCGAAGACCTGTCGCTGGCCTGGAACGCCTTCAACAACGCCCAGAAGCAGACCCCGGCGGCCAGGCAATATGCCGAGACCACCACCCGGGTGCGCGCCGCCTACCAGGACCAGTTCGGCCTCGGCCAGCGCACCCTGCTCGACCTGCTCGACAGCGAGAACGAGCTGTACAACGCCAATCGGCGCTATGTCGAAGTCCGCTATATCGAGGAGTTCTCCGCTTACCGGCTGCTGGCCAACATGGGTGACCTGCTGACGAAGCAGAAAATCTCCCTGCCGCCGGAAGCCATCGCCCAGAGCGAAGTACGCAACAACGTGCAGTTACCTGACATGCGTTGACCCTGTTCCGCCGCAGCGGCGGGAGGTAGGCCATTGTGACCAGCATGCAACCGGCAAGCTCGGCGGACCCGCGCCAGAGTTTCGATGATCCGTTGCTCGATGGGCTGTTGATTCTTTGCAAGCTCCACGGTTGCACGGCCAGCCGCGCCAGCCTGAGCAGCGGCCTGCCCTTGCCGCAGCAGCGTCTCGATCTCGAACTGCTGCCTCGCGCTGCGGCCCGTGGCGGCTTGCAGGCGAGGGTGCTGCGCCGCGAGCTGGAGGCGATTTCCGCGCTCAACCTGCCAGTGCTGCTGTTGTTCAAGGACGGCCGCTGCGCCGTGCTGCGGCGCTGGAAGGACCCCGACCAGGCGCTGATCCTGCCCTGTGAAGCCGACGGCGGCGAGCAGTGGGTCAGCCGCCAGGAACTCGCCGACGCCTACGCCGGCCACGCCCTGTTCGCCCGCCCCCGCCATGAACTGGAACAGCAGCGCGACCCGCTGGTACCCAGAGTGCACGCCTGGTTCCGCGATACGCTGCGTCAATCCCGCTGGCTATACAGCGACGCCCTGCTGGCCAGCCTGCTGATCAACCTGCTGGGCCTGATGGTGCCGCTGTTCGTCATGCAGACCTACGATCGTGTGGTCCCCAACCAGGCCACCTCGACCCTGTGGGTACTGGTGATAGGTCTACTGATCGGCACGCTGTTCGAACTGGTGTTGCGGGTGGTCCGCGCGCACCTGCTGGACCAGGCCGGTAAGAAAACCGACATGATCCTCTCGGCGACCCTGTTCGAACGCATCACCGGCATGTCGATGAAGGCCCGCCCGGCCACCATCGGCGGCTTCGCCCAGAGCATCCACGACTTCCAGGGCCTGCGCGAATTCCTCACTGCGGTGACCCTGACCAGCGTCATCGACCTGCCCTTCGTCGTGCTGATGCTGGCGGTCATCGGCCTGCTCGGCGGCTGGCTGGTGCTGATCCCGCTGATCGCCTTTCCCCTGACCGTGATCTTTGCCCTGCTGATCCAGATCCGCCTGCGCGACACCGTGCAAAAAAGCCTGGCCCTCGGCTCGGTACGCCAGGCGCTGTTGATCGAAACCCTCGGCGGCCTGGAAACCCTCAAGGCCTGCGGCGCCGAAAGTGAACGCCAGTATCAGTGGGAAAGCACCCACGGCGCGCTGACCCAACTGGATGCCCATGCCCGCCAGCTCTCGGCGCTGGCCAGCAACGGCACCCTGTTCATCCAGCAATTCTGCGGCATGGCCACCATCGTGGCCGGGGTCTATAGCATCATCGCCGGCAACCTCAGCGTCGGCGCGCTGGTCGCCTGCTACATGCTCGGCAGCCGGACCCTCGCCCCGCTGGGGCAGATCGCCGGGCTGATCACCCGCTACCAGCAGGCACAACTGACCATGCGCAGCACCGACGCACTGATGGCCCTGCCCCAGGAGCGCCGCACCGACCAGCAACCGCTGGAGCACACCCGCCTGCACGGTGCGCTGGAGTTCAACCGGGTGACCTTCCGCTACCCCGGCCAGGCCAGCCCGGCGCTGAACAGCGTCAGCTTCAGCGTCAAGCCCGGAGAGCGCATCGGCATCATCGGTCGCAGCGGTTCGGGCAAGAGCACCCTGGCGCGCCTGGTGATGGGCTTCTACGAGCCGGACGACGGCCAGGTACTGCTCGACAACCTGGACCTGCGCCAATTGGATATCGCCGACCTGCGCCAGCAACTGGGCTACGTCGCCCATGACCTGCCGCTGCTGGCCGGCAGCCTGCGCGACAACCTGACCCTCGGCGCACGCTATGTCAGCGATGCCCGGATGCTCGAAGTCGCTGAACTGACCGGCGTCAGTGAACTGGCCAGGCAGCACCCGCGCGGTTTTGATCGGCCCGTGGGCGAGCGTGGACAACTGCTGTCCGGAGGCCAGCGCCAGGCCGTGCTGCTGGCTCGGGCAATGTTGCTGGAACCGCCGCTGGTGGTCCTCGACGAACCCACCAGCCACATGGATAACAGCAGCGAAGAGCAACTGCGCCAGCGCTTGCACGGCTGGGTCGAGGGCAAGACCCTGCTGCTGGTGACCCACCGCACCGCCATGCTCAGCCTGGTGGATCGCCTGCTGGTGCTGGACAACGGCAAGATCGTGGCGGACGGCGCCAAGGATGCGGTCATCGATGCGCTGCGCAAGGGACGGGTCGGGCAGGCCCTGTAAAAGAACACGCGTACCCTGTGGGAGCGGGTTCACCCGCGATGGCGTTGGTGAACTCTCCACCGCAATCGCGGGTAAACCCGCTCCCACAAGGTCCGCGCTGAACCGACTATCGTTTCATTGCTACACAAGAGGCACGCACCATGTCCTCGCTGCGCAGCTACTTCCACAGCTTCAACAAGACCGCCGAACACGACTACCTGCCGGACCTGGCCCGGGCCACCCTGCAGGACTCGCCACGCCGCTCCCGGCTGACCGTGTGGCTGGCGGCGGCGCTGCTGCTGATAGCGCTGGTCTGGGCCAGGTTCGCGGTGCTCGACGAAGTGACCACCGGCGAGGGCAAGGCCATCCCGTCGAGCAAGGTCCAGGTGATCCAGAACCTCGAAGGCGGCATCGTCACCGAGATCCTTGTGCGCGAAGGGCAGATGGTGAACAAGGGCGATACCCTGCTGCGCCTGGACGACACGCGCTTTCGCTCGAACAAGGGCGAGAGCGAGGCCGACCGCTACGCCCTTACCGCCCAGGTCGATCGCCTGGCGGCGGAGGCCGAGGGCAAGCCCTTCCAGGTCTCCGAGGAAGTACGCAGCAAGGCGCCGCAGGTGGCCGAGGACGAGATGGCCCTGTACCAGTCACGCCAGCGCCGACTAAGCAGCGAGAAGCAGACCCTCAACGAACAACTGCGGCAAAAGACCCAGGAGCTCGCCGAGTTCCGCTCCAAGGTCGAGCAATACCGTTCCGGGCTGGCCCTGCTGCAACAGGAGCTGGACATGTCCACGCCATTGGTGAAGACCGGCGCCATCTCGCCGGTGGAGATCCTGCGCCTCAGGCGCAACGCAGTGGAAGCCCGTGGCTCGCTGAACGCCACCAGCCTGGCGATTCCCCGGGCCGAGGCAGCGGTGGCCGAGATCAAGAGCAAGATCGAGGAAACCGATGCCAGCTTCCGCTCGGAGGCGGCCAAGGAACTCAACGACAAACGCACCGATCTGTCGAAGATCACTGCCACCAGCGTCGCGATCGACGACCGGGTCAACCGCACCACGGTGGTCTCGCCGGTCCACGGCATCATCAAGATGCTCAAGGTCAACACCATCGGCGGCGTCGTGCAGCCGGGCAGCGACATGGTGGAAATCGTGCCGGTGGAAGACAACCTGCTGATCGAAGCCCGGGTGCGCCCCCAGGACGTGGCGTTCCTGCATCCGGGGCAGAACGCGATGGTCAAGTTCAGTGCCTACGACTACTCCATCTATGGCGGGCTCACGGCGAAGCTGGAACTGATAGGCGCCGACACCATCACCGATGACAAGGGCAATGCCTTCTACATGATCCAGGTACGCACCGACCGGAACCACCTGGGCGGCGACAACAAACCGCTGCTGATCATCCCGGGAATGGTGGCGACGGTGGATATCATCACCGGGGAAAAGAGTGTGCTGGATTACCTGCTCAAGCCGGTGCTGAAGGCGCGGACCGAAGCCTTGAGGGAGAGGTAAGGGCTGGAAATCGTCTGTGTTGCTGATGGCCTCATCGCCGGCAACGCCGGCTCCCACAAGATTCGCGGCGTACAAAAACCTGTGGGAGCCGGCGTTGCCGGCGATGGGGCCCGAGAGATCAGCGCAGATGATTGCGCTCGAACGTCTCCATCCCCATCGCCGCAATCTGCCCCTCGATCAACACCTCGAACGGCCGCAGCAACTTATCGAAGCGCCCCGCGCCCTCCAGCACATTCAGCGCCTGGGCCACCGCCTCCACCGTCGACAGCGCTCCCGCTTCCGGCGCCTTGCGCAAGCGGTAGCGGGACGGCTGCACCTCGGCCAGGGTGACCCGCGACAACCCTTGCAGCAATGGATTGAGGTACAGCAGCTTGCGTGCCTTGCGCCAGGTTCCGTCCGGTACGATCAACAGCCACGGCCGTTCATCCACCGCCCCGGAATAAGCGGCCAACGCCTCGGCGCCATCGCCCGGAAACAGCAATCCGGGGCGGTACCCCGGCGTGGCGATCAGCTCCGACAGGTCGTCGAACACCTCCCCCACCCGCAGTTGCGCATTGCGCAACCCCAGCGCCGCCAGACGCGCGGTATTGAGTGCGTGACGCACTTCATCGGGATGCTGCAACAGCACCACCCGGGTACGGCTGTCGAGGCACGGGATCGAAGGGCAAAGGCAATGGCTTCGTGGACGCAGGCAGCGTTCGCACTGGATTCTGGACATCGGGTTCTCCTGAGGCGGTGAATTTTGCCACAGCAGTCCCGGAAAGCACCCACATCCGTGTGGGCCGGTCGAAGAACTAGCGGTTGAAACGTTCAGCAAGGTCGTGCAGATACCCCGCCATGCGCTCCAATTCGACACTTATTTCAGCGCCCTGGCGGGCCTGGCCGGCACTGCGGTCGCACAGCTGGGCGATGCGCACGATCTGCTGGTTGATATCTTCCACTACATGGCTTTGCTGCTCGGACGCCGTGGCAATCTGCTGGCTCATGCCGGTGATCCGGCTAACCGCCTCGCGGATTCCGCCCAGTGCCTGTTGCACCGCTTCAACGCTCTGCACGCTGTCGCGGGAGATCTGCTCGCCCTTGCTGGCACTGCTCACCGCCCGGTCGGCTCCCGCCCGCAGCGAAGCGATGATCTGGTGGATTTCCTCGGTCGAGGCACGGGTGCGCTGGGCCAGGGAGCGCACTTCGTCGGCCACCACGGCAAAGCCGCGGCCCTGCTCACCGGCCCGCGCCGCCTCGATGGCCGCGTTAAGCGCCAGCAGGTTGGTCTGCTCGGCAATCGACGTGATCACATCCACCACACTGCCGATGGATTGGGTCTGCTCGGCCAGGGCGTTGACCGCCGCACCAATCTCGTGAACCGCCTCGGTCATGCTGCCCATGGCCTTTAGGCTCTGCTGGGCAAGGTCGCTGCCCTGGCGCGTCAACTCATCGGCGTCGGAGGCTGCATGCGCGGTGCTCTGCACGTTATGGGTCACTTCCTGGATAGTCGCCGCCATCTGCGCCACGGCGGTGGCCGACTGGTCGGTTTCGCTGCGCTGGCGGTCGAGCATCTGCGCCTGGGAGTCGGAAAGTTCCGACGACTGCGAAGCCCGGGTCTTCACACTGACGCCGGCATCCACCAAACGTGTCAGCGCCGTCTGAAGACGCGCCTCCTCGCTGATCATCGCCAGATCGAGTTGCCCCTGCGGGCCAAGATTACGGCTGTAGGTCAGGGCCACCAGCGGGCTGGTGAACGCCTTCGGATGCTCGGCCAGGGTGCGGCGGATAACGCGGTTCTGGCGGTTTTCCAGAAGGAACCAGGCCCCCAGCAGGCTCGCCATCAGCAACCCAAGGGCCGCGTACTGCGGCAAGGTCAGGTAGCCGACCACCGAGACCAGCCCGGCCAGCAGCAAGGGCCAGCCATGCTCCAGCACATCGCCGACCCGGGCCGCCCAAGGCGTGGGCGAACGCCCGGCACGCAAGCGCGCATACAGCGCCGAGGCCCGCCCGACCTGCTCCCGGGTTGGCAACGAGCGCACCGACTCGTAACCGCTGATCCGGCCGTTTTCGTAGATCGCCGTGACATAGGCGCTGACCCAGTAGTAATCACCGTTCTTCGCCCGGTTCTTGACCACGCCCATCCACGGCCTGCCCTCCTTGATCGTCTCCCACATATGGCCGAACACCGCTGGCGGCATATCCGGGTGGCGCACGATGTTATGGGGCTGGCCGATCAATTCTTCGCGGGTGAAGCCGCTGATGGCGACGAAGGCGTCGTTGCAGTAGGTGATCCGGCTGTTCAGGTCGGTGGTGGAGATGAGCCGCTGTTCCTGCGGAAAGGTTCTTTCATGCTCAGTGACGGGCAAGTTATTGCGCATCTTGGGCGATCCCTGCTGATGAGATGGATGGGAAATTCATCACAGCAAGAAAAGGAATAGCAGAGCATTCAACTGGATGTGGGCAATAGGCCAGTGTTTTTTACCCTAGACACAAAGTATTAATGATCCCATGTCCGCATCACGCCGGGGTCAACTGCGCGCGGAGCAGGTCGCGGAAGGTCTGGATCAAGGGTTCGCGGCTGCGTCCTCGACGAATGATCATGGAAAAAGGCGCCTGATAGCCGAAGGTCGCCGGAGAAAGCACCCGCAGGTCGCCCTTGTCCACCCAGGCCTGGGCATAGTGTTCGGGCAAATAGCCAATGTAAGCGCCGGAAAGAACCAGAATCAGTTGCGCTTCCATGCTTTCTACGGTGGCCGCACTGTGCTTGAAGCCGTGCCGGGCCAGTTCTGCCTGGCTCCAGTAGCCACGTCCGACCATGCGCTGCTGGGTGATGACCTGCTCGGGAATGCGTCGCTCGTGGTACAGCGGATGACGGTTACTGCAATACAGCCAGTGCTGCTCGCGATACAGCGGCTGGTAGACCAGGCCACTCATTCGCGTGGAAAAGGCGCCGATGGCCAGGTCCAGGCGGTTATCCTGCACGCCCAGTTGCAACTCGTAGGGGCTGGACACCGAGAGGTGCAGATGCACCGCCGGGTGTTCCTGGCTGTAGGCGCCGATGGCCTCGGCCAGGGGCAAGGCGCGGTCGCCGACGGTCGAATCGATCACCCCGAGATTGAGCGTGCCGCGCAGTTCGCCCTTGAGCGCCGCTGCGTATTGCTCGAAGCCGTCCAACTCGGCGAGCAGGCGCAGGGTCTCCTGATGGAACAGTTCGCCCTTGCTGGTCAGGCTGAAGCCGCCACGACCGCGATGGCACAGCACTATGCCCAACGCCCCTTCCAGCTGGCTCATGTAGGTGCTGATCGCCGAGGTGGACAGGTTGAGGTCGCGCTGGGCGTTGGCGAAGCCCTGGTGGCGCACCACGCTGGCAAAGATGCGCAGCAGCTTCAGGTCGGGCAGGTTCGAGGCCATGGCGAGGTATCCGCACGTCGGAAATCGCCACAGTCTAACCGCGCCCAGGCGAATAGTTCAGCGATAGTTCAGAAAAACCTGAACTAAGTATTTGCCGGTAGCGATTCTTCTGCCGCACTACCTTTTGCAGACTGCGCCGCACAGCAACTGTTCCAGGACTATTCCGGCTGGCTGGCCGGTGTCGAGAACAGATATCAACAACTAGAACAATCGAATCGATGAGGCCCGAACCGTGGACAAGATTCTTCACCAACCACTGGGCGGCAACGAAATGCCGCGCTTCGGCGGCATCGCTACCATGCTCCGCCTTCCGCACCTGAAAAGTCCTGCCGGCCTGGACGCCGCCTTCATCGGCGTGCCGCTGGACATCGGCACCTCCCTGCGCTCCGGCACCCGCTTCGGCCCGCGGCAGATCCGCGCCGAATCGGTGATGATCCGTCCGTACAACATGGCCACCGGTGCGGCGCCCTTCGACTCGCTGTCGGTCGCCGACATCGGTGACGTGGCAATCAACACCTTCAACCTGCTCGACGCCGTGCGCATCATCGAAGAAGCCTACGACCAGATCGTCGAGCACAACGTGATCCCCCTGACCCTGGGCGGCGACCACACCATCACCCTGCCGATCCTGCGTGCCCTGCACAAGAAGCACGGCAAGATCGGCCTGGTGCATATCGATGCCCACGCCGACGTCAACGACCACATGTTCGGCGAGAAGATCGCCCACGGCACCACCTTCCGCCGCGCCGTGGAAGAAGGCCTGCTCGATTGCCAGCGCGTGGTGCAGATCGGCCTGCGCGCCCAGGGCTACACCGCCGAGGATTTCAACTGGAGCCGCAAGCAGGGCTTCCGCGTGGTCCAGGCCGAAGAGTGCTGGCACAAGTCGCTGGAGCCGCTGATGGCGGAAGTCCGCGAAAAGGTCGGCGGCGGTCCGGTGTACCTGTCCTTCGATATCGACGGTATCGACCCGGCCTGGGCGCCGGGCACCGGCACCCCGGAAATCGGCGGCCTGACCACCATCCAGGCCATGGAAATCATCCGTGGCTGCCAGGGCCTGGACCTGATCGGCTGCGATCTGGTGGAGGTTTCCCCACCCTACGACACCACCGGCAACACCTCGTTGCTGGGTGCCAACCTGCTCTACGAAATGCTCTGCGTGCTGCCCGGCGTAGCCCGTCGCTAACGGAGCTTCACCCGGCAGGAGCCATGACGGCGGCCCCTTGAGCAGGGGCCCCGCTGCTACGAAGAAGTGACTACGAAGAAAAGACCCGCCGCGCCTTGTCGCAGGCGGGATCGATCTCACATAAAAAAGATAACTGGAGACACCCCATGGCCCTGGACATATTCGTTGTACTGATATACGCCGCCGGCATGCTGTTGCTGGGCTGGTACGGCATGCGCCGCGCCAAGACCCACGAGGAATACCTGGTGGCCGGACGCAACCTCGGCCCCAGCCTGTACATGGGCACCATGGCCGCCACCGTGCTGGGCGGCGCTTCCACCGTCGGCACCGTGAAACTCGGCTACGTCCATGGCATTTCCGGCTTCTGGCTGTGCGCCGCGCTGGGCCTGGGCATCATCGCCCTCAACCTGTTCCTCGCCAAACCCCTGCTGCGCCTGCGCATCTTTACCGTGACCCAGGTCCTGGAGCGCCGCTACAACCCGATGGCGCGCCAGGCCAGTGCGGTGATCATGCTCGCCTATGCGCTGATGATCGGCGTGACCTCTACCCTGGCCATCGGCACCGTACTGCAAGTGCTGTTCGAACTGCCGTTCTGGGCAGCGATCCTGCTCGGCGGCGGCGTCGTGGTGGTGTACTCGACCATCGGTGGCATGTGGTCGCTGACCCTGACCGATATCGTCCAGTTCGTGATCAAGACCGTCGGCCTGATGTTCGTCCTGCTGCCGATCTGCCTGTACCGCGTCGGCGGTTGGGACCAACTGGTAGCCAAGCTGCCGGAAGCCAGCTTCAGCCTGACCACCATCGGCTGGGACACCATCATCACCTACTTCCTGATCTACTTCTTCGGCATCCTGATCGGCCAGGACATCTGGCAGCGGGTGTTCACCGCCCGTGACGAGAACGTCGCCAAGTACGCCGGCACCACCGCAGGCGTGTACTGCGTGATATACGGCCTGGTCTGCGCGGTGATCGGCATGGCAGCCCATGTGCTGTTGCCGGACCTGGGCAACGCCAACAATGCCTTTGCCGCTATCGTCAAAACCGCGCTGCCGGATGGTATCCGTGGCCTGGTGATCGCTGCGGCCCTGGCGGCGATGATGTCCACCGCCAGTGCCGGCTTGCTGGCCGCCTCCACCGTACTGACCGAAGACCTGCTGCCGAAGCTGCGTGGCGGCAAGCAATCGAGCCTGGCGGTGAACCGCCTGTTCACCCTGCTGACCGGTATCGCCGTATTGGGTATCGCCCTGGTGGTGGAAGACGTGATCAGCGCCCTGACCCTGGCCTATAACCTGCTGGTGGGTGGCATGCTGGTGCCGCTGATCGGAGCCATCTACTGGAAGCGCGCGACCACTCGCGGCGCCATCGTCAGCATGAGCCTGGGCTTCGTTACCGCCCTGGCGTTCATGATCAAGGACGGCATGGATGCGAACACGCCGATCTACTACAGCCTGGCGATCGGGCTGGTGAGCTTCGTCGTGGTGAGCCTGATGTCGCGGCCGGCGGTGAATGCGGCCAAACTGGCTTGAGCTGAAACAGATTGAAATGAAAAGGGCCTGCTGAAGCAGGCCCTTTTTCTTTGCTTGGCGCAGACCTGTGGGAGCGGGTTCACCCGCGATTGCGATAGTGGCCTCAATACCGCAATCGCGGGTAAACCCGCTCCCACAGGGCCCGTGTCGCTCTTCAGAGATCTCAGCGCCGCGGCTGCCGCCTGCGCTTTTCTTCATCGGCAGGAATCGGTACCGGCTGCATCGGCGGGATCAAGCCCAGGGCCACAGCAAGGTCGTGGAGCCAGTTCATCATCAGGTTTTTCATGGAATCCCCCTTGAGGGTCATCGTGGCAATCCAATGGCTACGATGTTTCAAACACATCATAGGCCCAAATCCTACAAGCCGCTCGAAGAAATCAACAGTTTCCTGATCCGGATCAAGCGCTGAGCGCCTGGCCGACAGGCGGTCCCTGGCGGCTCTCTTCCTGAAGGTTCACCCAGGCATCCAGGTTCGCTCCGCGCATGCCGCGACGCCAGACCAGCCAGGTAGTCGCCTGGTCGAACGGCGTCTGCAAGCGATGCACCGCAACATTCTCCCGGCCCGGCAGGCTGTCGAGCATGGATTGCGACATCAAGGCCACTCCGGATCCGGCAACCACGCACGCCAGCATGCTCGGGTAGGACTCGATTTCCATGGCCCGGCCCATGGCCGCATGATCGTGGGCATACCAGGCCTCCAGGCGCATGCGATAGGAGCAACCCTTGCGGAAGGTGAACACTGCCCGCCCGGCCACGTCGCGGGCGCTGCGCACCGGCGGATGATCGGGTTCGGTGAGCAATACCAACGTTTCCTCGCACAGCGGCACGCCATCCAGGCCCGACAGCGACAGCGGCCCGTCCAGCAGCGCGGCGTCGAGGCGGCCGGCCAGCAGGCCTTCCAGCAGCTCGCCGCTGGGCGCGGTCTGCACCTGCAGGTTCACTGCCGGATAGGCCTTGTGATAACGCGCGAGCAAGTCCGGCAGATGGATCGCCGCCGTGCTGTACATGCAGCCCAGCACGAACTCCCCCGCCGGCTGGCCACCCTGCACCGCAGCGAAGGCCTCGTCATGCAGGGTCAGCATGCGTCCGGCGTAATCCAGCAGCACCTTGCCGGCGGGCGACAGTTGCAGGCGCTGGCGCTCCCGGTGGAACAGCTCGACGCCAAGTTGCTCCTCAAGCTGACGCAGGCGCGTCGAGAGGTTCGACGGCACCCGGTGCAACTGTTCGGCGGCGCGGGTCACCGAGCCAGTCTCGGCGACAGCCTGGAAAATGCGCAACTGGCTCAGCTCCACACCGATTCTCCAAAATTGAACAAGTAGCTCAGTATTATTCAATTTTTCAGAATGACAACCACCAGTAGTCTGACGGCATCGAACGATTCCTCTGACAGGAGCACCGGACATGTCGCCAACCCTGCGTTTGATCGCCAGCTTCGTGGCCTTGATGATGGCCATGGGCATTGGCCGTTTCGCACTTACTCCGCAACTGCCGCACCTGGTGAGCGAAGGCCAGTTGAGCCTGACCACCGCCGGGCTGGTGGCCGCCGCCAATTACCTCGGTTATCTGCTGGGTGCGCTGGACGCGATGTTCGCCCGGCGTCCAGACCAGGTACGCCTGCGCCTTAACCTTGGCCTGTGGTTGTGCGTGCTGCTGACCCTGCTGTCGTTCGAGGCCGATGGTTTCATCGTCCACGCCCTGCTGCGCTTTGGCACCGGCATGGCCAGTGCCTGGGTGCTGGTGATGATCACCAGCCTCAGCCAGCCCCTTGCGGCACGCAACAATCTGCCGCGACTCGGCGCGCTGGTATTCGCCGGGCCAGGCCTGGGGATCATGCTCACCGGCCTGCTGGCGCTGGTGTCCAACCTGTTTGGCCTGGGCTCGGCACCGCTGTGGCTGATCTACGCCGGCGCTGCACTGGTCATGCTGCTGGCGGTGCGGCCGATGCTGCCGCAACCCGAGAACACCCCGTTGCAACCTGCCAGCGGCCTGACCGTCCATCCCACCCGGGGCATCGCCCGCCTGGGCCTGATCTACGGCCTGTACGGCATCGGCTACATCATCCCGGCCACCTTCATGTCGCAGATGGCCAACGCGCGGTTTCATGGGCAGTGGATGGCCGACCTGTTCTGGCCCGGCTTCGGTCTCGCAGCAGCGGTTGGCGTGATGCTGCTGAGCCTGCGTCGCCCGACAGCGAACGGCACGCCGCGCTGGCTGATGCTGACCCTGTGGCTGCAGGCCGCCGGCGTATTCGCCTGCCTGATGGGTGATGGCCTGGGCCTGGCCCTGGGTGTGATCCTCTGCGGCACGCCATTCCTGGCCTGCATGCAATTGGTGATGCAACGTTCGCGGGAACTGGCACCGCACGCCACCCAGCGCAATGCCGGCTTGCTGACCGCCTGCTTCGCCCTCGGCCAGTTGGGCGGCCCGTTGCTGGCGGCGCTGAGCAACCAGCTTGCCGGCAGCCTGCAACCGGCACTGCTGGCGGCCGGCAGCGGCTTGCTCCTGGCCGGCCTGCTGACCTTGCGGCCTACCGTTGTCCCAGCAGCGTGCGCAACCGCCTGCGCACCCACTGCTCGGCGCTGACCAGGACAATGCCCAGCAGCACGCAGATGGCGCCGAGGACGAAGTTGGCGCTCAAGGGTTCGTCGAGCAGCAGCACACCGAACGTCACGCCGAAGATAGGCGTGACGAAGGAAAACACCGCCAGGTTCGAGGCCAGGTATTTGCGCAACAGCCAGAACCAGGTCAGGTAGCTGAAGAATGACACCACCAGGGCCTGGAACAGGACGCTGCCGATGGCGATGGGGGTCAGGGCCACGTGGGTGATCTTGCCGCTGAACGCCGCAATCAACAGCAGGCCGACGAAGCCCACTGCCAACTGGTAGAACAGGGTCAGGGTCGCCGGCGCTTCCGACAGCCGCGAGCAACGCACCACCACGGTGGTAGCGCCCCAGGCTGCGCCGGCCAGCACGCCAAAGGCATCGCCCAGCAGCATCGGACCATTGAGGTCCTGCAACGACAGGCCACCGGCGAACGCCACGGCGATCCCGCAGAACGACAGCAGGATGCCCAGCCACTGCAAGGGCCGCAGGCGTTCGCTGGGCAGGCTGAAATGCAGGCCGAGGGCGGTGAATACCGGGGCGGTATAGAGGAATACCGACATATGCGCCGCCGAGGTCAGCAGCAAGCCTTCGGCGATGAACAGGAACTCCAGGCCGAACAACGCGCCGGCCAGCAATCCGGCCTTCCAGGTCGTACCGAGCTGCTCCCAGCCGCCGCGCCAGCACATCAGTAGCCCGACCAGCAGCGCAGAAATACCGGAACGGGTTGCCGCCTGCATCACCGGTGCGATGTCGGCGGCAGCCATTTTCACTACGACCTGCTGGATACCCCAGATCAGGCACAAGCCCAGCATGACCTGGAAGGCGAAGGCATCGGGGTTGCGGCGCGCATCGCTCATCGCTCACCCCCGGACTCTGGCAACGGCATGACCACCTCTTGGCAGCGAAGAATTGGCGCCAATTATCAGTGAGGCTCGCCAGCCATTACCAGATATGTCTGCACCATTTTCAGGCGATCTGCGCTTTCGACGCGACCTCTTCGAACGTGGCCTCATCCAGGGCGTCGGCCTGTTCGTTGAGCACCTGGCGCGGATGGTCGTTACCGGGGATGCTGCTGTCGATCAGGCTCAACAGGCGCGAGCCGCGCTCGGTCAGCACGTAGTTCTCTCCGTTGCCGCCCTCGCTTTCCGGGCGATCGGCGATATAGCCACGTTCCAGAAGCAGGCGTTCGTAGTCGCAGGCGCGGGTTTTCAGGTGATCGACGTCCGGCACCGGCTCGCCTGCCGCCGCCAGTTGCGCGGCGTGCTGTTCGGCGTAAGGGCGCGGAGTGAAATGCTGGTCGGCGCTGTTCTGCACTTCGTGGAGCAGGCGTTCGATCAGGTCCCAGTCATACACAGTGCTCATGGCAAAAGGCCTCGCGTGGTGACAGTCAAGGTTGTGACCGACCCGGTTCGCCGCGGTTCGACTGAACTTTCCAGACGGCGCCGGCCTCAACCGGGAACCTGGACAAGGAGGCTCGACCATGAAAACCCTGATGACACTCACCGCCACCGCCAGCCTGCTGTTCGCCCTGCCAGGCTGGGCCTGCACGCTGGAGGAGGCAACGGAGAAACGTGAGGAGCTGGCCAAGGAAGTGACCCGGCTGACCGAGCAGAATCCACAGAAGGCCAAGGAGATCAACGAGGAATTGCGGGGGATGAAGCTGGGAACCGAGTCGAAGGATCTGCCGGACAAGTGCCAGTTGATCGACAAGCGGTTGCAGGAGTTGCGCGAGGCGGAGAAGAAAACCTGATCGTCTGGGTGAACACGGCCCCTGTGGGAGCGGGTTCACCCGCGATTGCGTCGGTGAATCGACTACCGCAATCGCGGGTGAACCCGCTCCCACAGGGGGCCGAGTAAGTCAGAAAATCACGCGTACGATGGATTACTCGGCTGCCGGAGCGCGCTTCTTCAGCGGCGCCAAGCCATCGGAACTGGCTAGCGGCGCATTCGGACGCGGCTTCGCAGTCGGCTTGCGCTTGGCCACGGCCTTCTTGTCACCCTTCTTGTCGGTCTTTTTCTTTTTCGCCCCTGCCGCCTTGCCCGAGGCCTTGACCTTCTTCGGCCCGCTGTAGGTGCCCTTGACTTCCTTGATCACCCGGCGCTCGAAGCTCTGCTTCAGGTAGCGCTCGATGCTCGACATCAGGTTCCAGTCGCCATGGCAGATCAGCGAAACCGCCAGGCCATCGGCACCAGCGCGGCCGGTACGGCCGATACGGTGCACGTACTCGTCGCCACTGCGCGGCATGTCGAAGTTGATCACCAGGTCCAGGCCGTCGACATCCAGGCCACGGGCCGCCACGTCGGTGGCCACCAGCACTTTCGCATTGCCGGTCTTGAAGCGTTCGATGGCCAGCTTGCGGTCTTTCTGGTCCTTGTCGCCGTGCAGGACGAAGGCCTTCACGTCCTTGGCCACCAGGTGACCGTAGATGCGGTCGGCCATGACCCGGGTGTTGGTGAAGATGATCGCCTTTTCATAGGTTTCGTTGGCCAGCAGCCACTGGGCGATCTGCTCCTTGTGCTGGTTGTGGTCGGCCGTGATGATCTGCTGGCGGGTGGTTTCGTTGAGCTGGCTGACGGCGTTGAGCATCAGGTGCTCGGGGTCCTTGAGCACCTTGCCGATCATGTCGCGCAGGCCGGCGCCGCCCGTGGTGGCGGAGAACAGCAGGGTCTGGGCACGGTTCGGGCACAGGCCGCAGAGACGTTCGACGTCCTCGGCGAAGCCCATGTCGAGCATGCGGTCGGCTTCGTCGAGAACCACCACCTGCACATGCTCCAGGTCCAGGTTGCCGGCGTTCAGGTGCTCCAGCATGCGCCCCGGAGTGCCGACCAGGATATCCGGGACCTTGCGCAGCATCGCCGCCTGTTCCTTGAAGTCCTCGCCGCCGGTGATGATCCCCGACTTGATGAAGGTGAACTGGGCGAAACGCTCGATTTCCTTGAGGGTCTGCTGCGCCAGCTCACGGGTCGGCAGCAGGATCAGGGCGCGGATTTCCACACGCTTCTGGTTCAGGTCGACCAGGCGGTTGAGCACCGGCAGGACGAAGGCCGCGGTCTTGCCGCTCCCGGTTTTCGCCGTCACCCGCAGGTCACGTCCTTGCAAGGCCAGGGGAATGGCCGCGGCCTGCACCGGCGTCGGCTCGACAAAGTTGAGTGCGGCGACGGCTTTGAGCAGGCGTTCGTGCAGGGCGAAATCGGAGAACACGGATGTAACCTCGGGCATGTGCAGAAATTCAGCCACATAGGGTAACGTTTTCCACCGCCGGAGCCGAATTTCTTTTTGCCCCGAGGGTGCCTGCGCGGCTCTAATGGACGGCCTGTTTTTCCCGTTCGCGAGATTTCCCGTCCTCCATGGCTATCCAACAATTCTGGCAAGACGCCCTCGACCTCTGGGGCACCCTCGACCAGCACCCCTTGCTGCACGCCGGTCTCGGCCTGACGACGCTGCTCATCGTCGCCCTGCTGCTGGGCCGTGTGGCACGCTTCGTCATCCTCCATGCGGTCAAGCTGCTCAGCCGACAACCGGCGCTGCACTGGCTCAAGGACCTGCTGCACAACAAGGTGTTCCACCGCCTGGCGCAGATAACCCCTTCGCTGGTAGTGCAGTTCGGCCTCAAGCTGGTGCCCGGGCTGAGCGCCACCAGCCAGCACTTCCTCGGCAACGTCGCGCTGGCCTTCACCATCCTGTTCCTGCTGTTCGCCGTCGCCGCCCTGCTCGACGCGCTGCTGGACATCTATGCCCGCACCGAACACGCGCGCACCCGCTCGATCAAGGGCTATGTGCAACTGGCGAAGATGGTCCTGTACGTGTTCGGCGCGATCGTCATCGTCGCCACCCTGATCGACCGCTCGCCACTGTTGCTGCTGTCCGGTCTCGGTGCGATGTCGGCGGTGATCCTGCTGGTGTACAAGGACACCCTGCTGTCCTTCGTCGCCAGCGTGCAACTGACCAGCAACGACATGCTGCGGGTCGGCGACTGGATCGAGATGCCCCAGGTCGGCGCCGACGGCGATGTGGTGGATATAACCCTGCATACGGTGAAGGTGCAGAACTTCGACAAGACCATCGTCTCCATCCCCACCTGGCGCCTGATGAGCGAGTCGTTCCGCAACTGGCGCGGCATGCAGCAATCCGGCGGACGGCGGATCAAGCGCAGCCTGTTCATCGATGCCGGCGGGGTGCGCTTCCTGACTGCCGAGGAACAGCATCGCCTGGGCGACGTGCGCCTGCTCAAGGACTACCTGGCGCAAAAGCGCAACGAGCTGCACCGCTGGAACGAATCCCAGGGCCAGGTCGCGGAACTGGCAGCCAACCGCCGCCAGCTCACCAACATCGGCACCTTCCGCGCCTTCGCCCTTGCCTACCTGAAGAACCACCCTGATGTGCAGCAGGGCATGACCTGCATGGTCCGGCAGATGCAGACCACCGCCGAGGGCGTGCCGCTGGAAATCTACTGCTTTACCCGCACCACGGTGTGGGCCGAGTACGAGCGGATTCAGGGGGATATCTTCGATTATCTGCTGGCGGTGTTGCCGGAGTTTGGCCTGGCCTTGTACCAGCAGCCCAGCGGCAGCGACCTGCGCGCCGGGCTGGATGCCCTATCGACCGGCCTCGCCGGCGAGCGCCGGGCGTTGCGTACCGAGGCGACTGAGCCACAGTGAGGCAAGAATGATGCTCCCGCCGATGAACAACCGTCCCAGCGGCTCGTCCTGATTCCAAATCAGCAAATTGAGCAGCAGGCCCACCGGGACATGCAGGTTGTTCATCACCGCCAGGGTGCCGCCAGAGACCAGGCAGGCACCCTTGTTCCACCAGTACAGGCCCAGCGCCGTCGGACACAGCCCGAGGAACAGCAACACGCCCCATTGCACATCGGTGGTGGGCAGGTGCTGGGCGTTGCCGAAGGCGAGGAAGGCCGGCAGCACGACGATCAACGCCCCCAGGTAGAAATAGCCGAAGCGCCGGTAATGCGGGAGGTCGCTGGGATGGCGGGCGACCAGGTGCTTGTACAGGACCTGGCCGGCGGCATAGGTGAAGTTGGCCAGCTGCAGGAGCAGGAAGCCGATGAAAAAGTCCGGGTTGATGCTGTCGAAGCGGATCACCGCCGCACCCGCCACCGCCACCAGCGCGGCGAGCAGGGCCCAGGGGTTGAAGCGGCGGTTGAGCGCGTCTTCGATCAGGGTCACGTGCAGCGGGGTGAGAATGGTGAAGAGCAGGACTTCCGGCACGGTGAGCACGCGGAAGCTGAGGTAGAGGCAGACGTAGGTGATGCCGAACTGCAAGGCACCGATTACCAGCATGGCGCGCATGAAGCGCGGCTCGACCTGGCGCCAGCGGGTCAGCGGCAGGAAGATCAGCAGGGCCAGGACGACCCTGGCCAGCACGGCGAAGTAGCTGTCGACATGGCCGGCGAGGTATTCGCCGATCAGGTTGAAGGAATACGCCTGGATCAGCGCGACGATCAGTAGGTAGCCCATGGTTGCCTCTCGGGGATCAAGGCGGCGACCTTAGCGGGTTGGGCGGTCGGGATGCAATTGAGATGCAACGCTTTGGTTGCCATGACGCGTACCCTGTGGGAGCGGGTTCACCCGCGATTGCGGTGGTGAATCCACTATCGTAATCGCGGGTGAACCCGCTCCCACAGGGTACGCGTCGCCCATAAAAAAGCCCGGCCGAGCGCTAGGCTTCGACCGGGCAGTACACCCAAAGGAGCAAAAAAGGGGTGTCAGTCAGGGAATGTTCTTCGGCCTCAGGCGACCGCGGCCAGCTTGGCCTTGGCCTGGTTCAGGCCCTTCTCGTGGAAGTCGCCGCCCATGTTCAGGCCTTCGGCATGGATGAAGGTCACGTCGTGGATGCCGATGAAGGCCAGCACCTGGCGCAGGTAGGGTTCCTGGTGATCGCTGGACGCACCGGCATGGATGCCGCCGCGAGCGGTCAGCACATAGGCGCGCTTGCCGGTCAGCAGGCCTTGCGGGCCGGTTTCGGTGTACTTGAAGGTCACGCCGGCACGCAGCACATGGTCCAGCCAGGCCTTCAGGGTGCTCGGGATGGCGAAGTTGTACATCGGGGCGGCAAGCACCAGCACATCGGCGGCCAGCACTTCATCGGTGAGTTCGTTGGAACGGGCCAGGGCCTGGAGTTCCTCGGCGCTGCGCTGTTCCTGCGGCTTCATCCAGCCACCGAGCAGGTTGGCGTCCAGGTGTGGCACCGGATTTTGCGCCAGGTCGCGCAGGGTGATGCTGTCGGCGGGGTTGGCGGCCTGCCACTGGGCAACGAAATCACGGGTCAGTTGACGGGAGATCGAATCCTGCTGGCGGGCGCTGCTTTCGATGATCAGTACGCGGGACATTGAATTTTGCCTCCATCGGCAAGGTCGCTAAGTCGATGGAGGCAAGATTAATGATTGACCTATCGATAAAAAAGCGTAAAAAATCGGTTAAATCTATCAGTTAATTTGTTTCTTGCACTTTGCAGTCCACCAGGATGCGCATCTTGATGATCTGCTTGTTGAAGTTGGCCGTGACATCCACGCTCTTCTTCGCCGGCACATCGACCCTGCGGTTACGCGGGGTTTCCGGGCCGTTTTTGAACATCACCCGGCACGAGGCGGCGTTGTCGCCATAGTTGTTGAGGGTGATGGTGGTCATGTCGTTGGCGGTGTCGTAGGCGGTGGTATCGAGCTTGATGCCCTCGGCCAGCTCCTTCTTCACCTCGATGGGGTAAGCGGCCAGCACGGTCAGCGGCAGCAGGGCCAGCAACGCAACAGAATATTTCTTCATTCGGCGCTCTCCTTGAGAAGAGCGCCAGCTTAGGACAACAGGAGCCGAAGATGAAAGCGCCGCGCGTTACCCTGGATCAGTGGCGAACCCTGCAGGCAGTGGTCGATCATGGCGGCTTCGCCCAGGCCGCCGAAGCCCTGCACCGTTCGCAATCCTCGGTGAGCTACACCGTGGCGCGGATGCAGGATCAACTGGGCGTACCGCTGCTGCGCATCGACGGGCGCAAGGCGGTGCTGACCGATGCCGGCAACGTCCTGCTGCGTCGCTCGCGGCAACTGGTCAAGCAGGCCAGCCAGCTGGAAGACCTCGCCCACCATATGGAACAGGGTTGGGAAGCCGAGGTGCGCCTGGTGGTGGACGCCGCCTACCCCAACGCGCGCCTGGTCCGCGCCCTCAGCGCCTTCATGCCGCAGAGCCGCGGCTGCCGGGTGCGCCTGCGCGAGGAAGTGCTGTCCGGGGTCGAGGAGGTGCTGCACGAGGGTATCGCCGACCTGGCCATCAGCAGCTTCAGCATCGCCGGCTACCTGGGCGCCGAATTGAGTGCGGTGGAGTTCGTCGCCGTGGCCCACCCGGAGCATCCGCTGCATCGCCTCGGCCGGGTGCTCAACTTCCAGGACCTGGAAAGCCAGTTGCAGGTGGTGATCCGCGACTCCGGTCGCTCCCAGCCGCGCGATGTCGGCTGGCTCGGCGCCGAACAGCGCTGGACCGTGGGCAGCCTGGCCACGGCCGCGACCTTCGTCAGCAGTGGCCTGGGCTTCGCCTGGCTGCCGCGCCATCTGATCGAACGCGAGCTGCGCGAAGGCGTGCTCAAGCCGCTGCCGCTGGACCAGGGTGGCAGTCGCCACCCGCTGTTCTACCTTTACTCGAACAAGGACAAACCCCTGGGCCCGGCCACGCAGATCCTCATCGAGTTGCTGCGCAACTTCGATACCGCGCCGCTGGACGTTCCCTTCGCCGCCCCGGCCCAAGCCTGACAGGTACCGCCCATGGCCCGCTTCGAACATGAAGGTTGCTCCCTGCACTACGAAGAATATGGCCAGGGCCAACCCCTGGTACTGCTGCACGGCCTGGGCTCCAGTTGCCAGGACTGGGAGCTGCAGATTCCCGAACTGGCCGCCCGTTACCGCCTGATCCTTCTCGACCTGCGCGGCCATGGCCGCTCCGACAAGCCCCGCGAGCGCTACAGCATCGCCGGCTTCAGTGCCGACCTGACCGCCCTGCTGGACCATCTCGACACAGGCCCGGTGCACTTCGTCGGCCTGTCCATGGGCGGCATGGTCGGCTTCCAGTTCGCCGTCGATCATCCTGAACGGCTGCGCAGCCTGACCATCGTCAACAGCGCCCCGGCGGTAAAGGTCCGGACCCGTGACGATTACTGGCAGTGGGCCAAGCGCTGGACCCTGGCCCGGGCCCTGCCCTTGCGGACCATCGGCAAGGGCCTGGCGGCCCGGCTGTTCCCCAAGCCGGAGCAGGCCGGCCTACGGCAGACGATGGCCGAACGCTGGGCCCGCAACGACAAGCGCGCCTACCTGGCCAGCTTCGACGCCATCGTCAACTGGGGCGTGGAGGAGCGCATCGGGCGGATTACCTGCCCGACCCTGATCATCAGCGCCGACCACGACTACACCCCGGTGGCGCTCAAGGAGCGATACACCGCACTGATTCCCGGCGCACGACTGGCGGTGATCGCCGATTCCCGGCACGCTACGCCGCTGGACCAGCCTCATGTCTTCAACCAGACCCTGCTGCAGTTCCTCGCTGCGGCTCCAACCACCTCTCAAGGATCATTGAGTACATGCTGAAGAAAATCCTCATGGCCGCCTGCTCGGTCGCCTTCGCTACCGGCGTCATGGCATCGGACAAGACCCCGCACGTCGAACTGGTCACCAGCTTCGGCAAGATCGAGATCGAACTGAACGCCGAAAAGGCGCCGCTGAGCACGAAGAACTTCCTGCAGTACGTGGACAGCGGCTTCTACAACAACACCATCTTCCACCGCGTGATCCCGGGCTTCATGGTCCAGGGCGGCGGCTTCACCGACCAGATGGTGCAGAAGGACACCAAGGACCCGATCCGCAACGAGGCCGGCAACGGCCTCATGAACACCCGCGGCACCTTGTCCATGGCCCGTACCTCTAACCCGAACTCGGCCACCAGCCAGTTCTTCATCAACGTGGCCGACAATGATTTCCTCAACCCGGGCCGCGACGCCGGCTACGCGGTATTCGGCAAGGTGACCAAGGGCATGGAAGTGGTCGACCAGATCGTCAACTCACCAACCACCGTGAAGAAAGGCATGCGCGACGTGCCCGCCGATCCGGTCTATATCAAGTCGGCCAAGCGCATCGACTGACCGTGGTGTCACAGGGACGTGACCCCGCGGGCAAGGCGCCCGCCCCGACTACAGGAGTGCTGCATGCTGTTCCGTCGTTTCGAGCAGTTGATCGACATCTTTCGCGAGGCGCCCACCGCGGCGCCTCCTTCACGGGTCCTGCCCTTCTATCTCTACTACCTGCGCCAGGTCTGGCCGGCCTTCGTCGCCCTGATGGTGCTGGGCCTGATCGTCGCGCTGATCGAGGTGGCACTGTTCAGCTACCTGAGCCGGATCATCGACCTGGCCCAGGGCACTCCCAACGTCAACCTGTTCAGCGAGCACGCCGGCGAACTCATCTGGATGCTGGTGGTGGCGCTGATCCTCAGGCCGCTCTTCGTCGGCCTGCATGACCTGATGGTGCACCAGGCCATCAGCCCGGGCATGACCAGCATGATCCGCTGGCAGAACCACGCCTATGTGCTCAAGCAAAGCCTGAACTTCTTCCAGAGCGACTTCGCCGGGCGCATTGCCCAGCGCATCATGCAGACCGGCAATTCGCTGCGCGATTCGCTGGTGCAGGCCATGGACGCGCTGTGGCACGTGAGCATCTACGCCATCAGTTCCCTGGTGCTGTTCGCCGAAGCCGACTGGCGCCTGATGATCCCCCTGCTGACCTGGATCGCCTGCTACATCCTGGCGCTGCGCTACTTCGTGCCGCGGGTGAAGGAGCGCTCGGTGGTGTCGTCCGAGGCCCGCTCCAAGCTGATGGGACGCATCGTCGATGGCTACACCAATATCGCCACCCTCAAGCTGTTCGCCCATACCGATTTCGAGCAGCAATACGCGCGCGAGGCGATCCGCGAGCAGACCGAGAAGACCCAGCTCGCCAGCCGGGTCATCACCAGCATGGACGTGGTCATCACCAGCCTGAATGGCCTGCTGATCGTCACCACCACCGGCCTTGCCCTGTGGCTGTGGACCCAGTCGCTGATCAGTACCGGCGCCATCGCCCTGGCCACCGGCCTGGTGATCCGTATCGTCAACATGAGCGGCTGGATCATGTGGGTGGTCAACGGCATCTTCGAGAATATCGGCACCGTGCAGGACGGCCTGGAAAGCATCGCCCAGCCGGTCAGCGTCAGCGACAGGCCGAACGCCCCGGCGCTGAAGGTCGAGCGCGGCGCGGTACGTTTCGAGAATGTCGACTTCCACTACGGCAAGAGCGGCAGCCGGATCATCAGCAACCTCGACCTGGATATCCGTCCGGGCGAGAAGATCGGCCTGATCGGCCCGTCCGGCGCGGGCAAATCGACCCTGGTCAACCTGCTGCTGCGCCTCTATGACCTGGAGGGCGGACGAATCCTCATCGACGGCCAGGACATCGCCGGGGTGACCCAGCAGAGCCTGCGCGGGCAGATCGGCATGATTACCCAGGACACCTCGCTGCTGCACCGGTCGATCCGCGACAACCTGCGCTACGGCAAGCCCGACGCCAGCGACGAGGAGTTATGGAACGCGGTGCGTGGTGCACGGGCCGACGAGTTCATCCCGCTGCTCAGCGACGCCCAGGGCCGCACCGGCTTCGACGCCCATGTCGGCGAGCGCGGGGTCAAGCTGTCCGGCGGCCAGCGCCAGCGCATCGCGATCGCCCGGGTGCTGCTGAAGAATGCGCCGATCCTGATCATGGACGAAGCCACCTCGGCACTGGACTCCGAGGTCGAGGCGGCGATCCAGGAAAGCCTGGAAACCCTGATGCAGGGCAAGACCGTGATTGCCATCGCCCACCGCCTTTCGACCATCGCCCGGATGGATCGCCTGGTCGTCCTGGAAAAAGGCCGGATCGCCGAGATGGGTAGCCACGCCGAACTGCTGGCCCAGCGCGGACTCTATGCCCGCCTGTGGCACCACCAGACCGGCGGTTTCGTCGGCGTCGATTGAACGGATCGTTCAGCCCTGCCGATACGGCAAGGCCGAACGCGCCTCCTCTGCATAAGCCAGTACACCGACACGCTCCTGACCCAGGAAATCCTCCACCGCCGTGCGCAGGCCCGGGTGCAGCAGGTAGTGCCAGGAGCGGGTGATCACCGGTTCGAAACCGCGGATCAGCTTGTGCTCGCCCTGGGCACCGGCATCGAAGCGCTGCAGACCTTCGGCGATGGCGTAGTCCATGCCCTGGTAGAAGCAGGTTTCGAAATGCAGGCGGTCGAACTCGGCCAGGCAGCCCCAATAGCGCCCGTAGAAGCTGTCACCAGCGACCAGGCTGAATGCCATCGCCACCTCGCGCCCGCCCTGCACGGCCATTACCACGCGGATCGCCTCGGGCATGCGCTCGGCCAGCAGGCTGAAGAAGTCACGGGTCAGATAGGGTGCGCGGCGACGTACCGCGTAGGTGTTGGCATAGCAGGCGTAGACGAAGTCCCACTGCGCCTCGCTCAGTTCGGCGCCGTGATACCAGCGGAAGTCGAACCCCTGCCCCGCCACCTGCTCGCGTTCCTTGCGCATCTGCTTGCGCTTGCGCGACGCCAGGGCGTCGAGAAAATCCTGGAAATCCCGGTAGCCCCGGTTGCGCCAGTGGAACTGGCAGCCGAGGCGCTGCAGCCAGCCGTCGCGTCCTTGCAGGATGGCGTCGGCGGCGGAGTCGGTGAAATTCACGTGCAGGCCGGACTGCCCCCGTTCCAGCAGTGATGCCTCGACCTCGTCCAGCAGCAGCGCCAGCGCCTGGGGCTCGCCCAGCAGGCGCGGCCCGCCGACCGGCGAGAACGGCACGGCGCAAAGCAGTTTCGGGTAGTAGCCGATCCCGGCTCTGGCGCAGGCATCGGCCCAGCCATGGTCGAACACGTACTCGCCGAAGGAATGGGTCTTGGCGTAGGCCGGCATGGCGGCCAGGACGTTGCCGCTGTCGTCGGCAAGCAGGCGGTGGGACGGGGTCCAGCCGGTGCGCGGGGTGACGCTGCCGCTGTCTTCCAGGCTGCGCAGAAACGCGTGACGCAGGAACGGCTGGTCCGCCGGGACCAGGGCGTCCCAGGTGGCGGCATCGAGTTCGGCGAGGTGGTTCAGGATGAGCGTCGGCATTGCAGGAGTTTGCCGGGTTGTGTGCAGGAAAAGAAGATTTGTGTTGTAGCTGGTGGCCTCATCGCTGGCAAGCCAGCTCCCACAGGGTTCGCGTACCTGTAGGAGTCCACTCAGCCTTTCAGGCTGCGCTGTCGCGCAGAGAACAGTTCCAAAGCACGACGCGTACCCTGTGGGAGCGGGTTCACCCGCGATTGCGGTAGTGAATTCAAAATAGCAATCGCGGCGGTTCGGCGCTCCGATGAAACCCGCTCCCACAAGGTCCCTGCAAATCAAAGAGTTATGTTTTGTTCTATGAGAGCTGGCTTGCCAGCGATGAGGCCCGGGAGAGCAACACAAGCCCAAAAAAAAGCCCCACCGAAGTGGGGCTGAACATTTAACGGATGAAGGAGCGTCGTTGCTTAGAACACGTACTGTGCGCGCAGTACGAAACCGTCGCCATCGTCGTCGCCATTGGCGTTCTGGGCGTTGTCGACCTTGGCCTTGATGTAGGTACCGCTCAGCTTGATCGACTCGTTGGCGTACCAGTTCAGGCCCAGGTTATGCACCTTGCCTTCGATGTCGCCGACGTTGGCGAAGGCACCGTTGTCGTCTTCGGCTTCGATATGGTCGTAGCGGTAGAACACTTCCCAGGCACCGATCTGCTTGTTCTGCGGCTTGATCGCGTCGAACTTGCCGAGCTTGTAGCCACGGGCCTCGCCGGTGAGGGTGTAGGCCACTTGCGCGGAGTAACCGGTGGCCTTGATGTCCTGGTAGGCAGCGGCGTCAGCCTCGACCTTGCGCTTGAGGTATTCGCCCTGCACCGAGAACGGGCCGGTGGCGAAGGCAGCTTCCAGACCCCAGGCGCGGTCGGTGTCGTAGGCGCCGGCCGGCGTGTTGTTGGCGCCAGCCAGGGTCAGGCGGTTGCCGTTGGTACCGGCATCCTGGCCACCGTCGGTGCTCACGCCACGCATGCCCAGGCGGCTGCGGATACGGCCGTCGAACGCGGTGTCGGACAGGTCGCGTTGCGCCAGGTTCAGACCGAAGTGCAGGACGTTGCCGTCGCTGTGCAGTGGCGCGAAGACGCCACGGAAGTTGAACTGCTTGGTGCTGTCGCCATCCTTGTCGGCGTTGGTGGCGTCCTTGGCGAACACACCACCGGACAGGTAGACGGACTCACCGATGTTGCTCGAAGCCTGGATACCCAGGCCGCCGTTGTGGCTGTTGACCCAGTCGGCCAGGTCATAGGCTGCGGTGCGCTCCGGAGCGGTGACCCACTTGGAACTGGTGGCTTTTTCCAAGCCGAACTCGGGGTCGAAGCGACCGACCTTGATCGACACTGGCTTGAAGCCGTTGTAGGCCAGCGAGGCTTCGTCGAAGTAGCCGTCTTCGGAACGGTTGTCACCACCGGCGTTGTGGGAGAAGTCGTAGTTGACCTGGTAAGCCCAGTCGGTAGCCAGGACACCGCCGATCTCGAGGAAGGCGCGACGGAAGTAGCCAGCATCGGCAGTGTTGCCGTTGTTGGTGTAGAAACCGTCGAAGCGGCTGTAGTCGGCCTGGATACGACCACCGATCTTGAAGCTGTATTGCTTGTCAGTAGTAGCGACCTCGAGGCCACCCTTGGTCTTGACTACGATATCGGCGCCGTCGGTGGTCACGGTACCCGCGAAAGCCTGGGCGGTAACGGCCATGGCCAAGGCGCTGGCTACGAAACCTGCGAAGTGCTTACGGATCATCGATGAAGCTCCCCTAACGTTTTATGGTCTTGATTACGTTGAAAAAACACGCGGCCAGGGCCGCTTGTGCTGGGGAGGAATCTTGGCGGGGGGTTATTTCAGATCAGTGGCTTTTATATAAATGTTTTGTGACAAGGGAACTTTTTTACTCCGAACAGGAATATGGCAAAACGCCTTGACGGGACGCCCGCCACCGTCCTGATGCCGCCCCGCCAACTGTCATGGTCCGGCGACCAGACAGTTCGGCGCGCAGCGCTCCGGCTGTACCGGTACATCCCCCCGCGCTCTTTCTAATCTGCACCCGTTCATCAGGCACGGACGCTTACAGGTAGCAACACCACCCCACCTAAAAGTGCAAGTTAGAAGGAGCACCAATTGAAAACTGATGAAACGGTCGTCGTCACCGGAGTGACGTCTGGCATCGGGCTGGCTTGCGCCAGAACGTTGCTAAGGCAGGGAAGCAAGGTTATCGGAATCGGCCGTCGTGAAGACCGCCTGAATGCATTGGCGGATGAATTCCACGGAAGTTTCCATCCTCTGCAGTGTGATGTTCGCGACAAAAAGTCGTTGAATGAACGGATCAATGAGTTGCCCGAAGCATTTGCAACGATCAGCAAACTTGTAAATGCCGCCGGCCTGCTGCAAGGCCACGGCAAGTTACTGGATATCACGGACGAGCAGATTGCAACCATGCTCGATACCAATGTCCACGGCTTGATCAACGTGACCCGTGCGCTATTGCCGAGGCTGATCGCCAGCGGCCAGGGCCACGTGGTCAACCTGAGTTCGATCGGGGCCCATGTGCATTACCAGGGCGGCCACGTGTACGCCGCCTCCAAGGCCTTCGTCGACCATTTCGGCCGCTGCCTGCGCACCGAACTGGTGGGCAGCCGGGTACGCCTGACCACCATTGCGCCGGGCAAGACCCGCTCGGAGTTCGCCCTGGTGCAGAACGAAGGCGACCAGGCCCGCGCCGACCAGGTGTACAGCAGCCTGACCCCGCTGCAACCGGAAGATGTCGCCAACGCGGTGGTCTGGGCCCTGCGCCAGCCCCCACACGTGAATATCAACCTTATCGAACTAACGCCTGCTGACCAGGAACTTTCGTATCGGTGATGCCATGAGCCAATCTCTCGCGAAGTATTACGTCAGAAACAAACTTACCCATAAGTTGATCAGCAAGCGCGTGTTGTCGCCGATCTCGCTATCGCAACAACCACCGGCCGATCTGGTCAAGGCATTGTGCATTGAAGAAGAAGTGTCCCGGCTGTCCGCCGTCTATGCCAACTTCCAACGCGAAGATGATGAACAGACCGGACTTCCACGCTATATGCCGTTCTACCGTTTCATTCAGTCGAAGTTTCCGGGCTTTCAATGGCAAGTTCGCAATGACGAAGGCCGCAAGACCCTGATTCTGGATAAACCCTATATCAACCAAAGCCGTCCTTCGTTGCTCAACCTGCTGCTTTGCGCGGTCAACGACAACACGGTAACCACCCCGGCGCTGAAGGTTCGCTACCCAGCCATGACAGTGCTGCCGGACGCCCTGGTGATCGACCTGGAGAAAGCCTTCGAACGCCTCTCCTTCACCACCTCGGCGCCGCACTTCATGGCCCGTTTCGCCGAAACACTGGCCAAGGGCCTTGCCGGTGAACCCATCACCCTGGTTTCGCCGGTCTGCCCGGACTACGGCTACGAAAGCAAGAACGGTCGCCTGCGCTACACCTTCGAGCACCTGGGCGAGGGCATCGGCCTGGTCGCCGGGCGGGTGGTCAAGACCTTGCCGGTGCTGCAAGCGGTCCTGAAGAAACACGGCATCGACGCGCGCATCGCCGTCGGCGCGGGCGATTTCGAAGGCTTCGACGCCTCGACCCTGAACCGCCTCAAGGAAACCCGCGAGGGCTTCGCCCGCAAGCTGCGCATCAGCCAGCAGAAGATCCTCGACATCCTCGGCCCGGACACCGAGTCGATCATGATCGCCGAGGCCGCCGGTGGCGAAGCACAGTGGCGCGCCATGACCGCCGATGCCGAGCAGCGCCTGGCCAGGCGCGACAACGGCTGCATCGTCGACAGTGACCTGGACTACGCGGCGATCTTCAATGCCCGCCTGCCGCTGTACCAGGCCTGGCACCAGCAGCGCAGCAACGAGGAACTGATGCAGATCCTCTACGCCCAGGGCGCCGAGTACGCGGCCATCGGCAAGGTGTTCGCCGCGCAATGGCAGAACCCGATCGTGATCGGTGCCGACCATAACCGCATGCAGCCGTTCTACTGGTTGTATAGCGACATCCCGGTCCTTTACCTGACGCGGGTGTACTGATGAACCAGCACGACAACGCCACCCATTACTGCCAGTACGGGCCGCAGGGCAACCTGCGCGCGGCCTACGCCCGGCTGCCGTTCCAGCCGCTGTGGACCTGGCTGACCGGCAAGGGCCAGGCGCAACCGGCCGACGTGCTGAAGCAACGGATGGAGCAGACCGGCGAGCGCTTCCTGCTGACCCACCTGCTGTTCACCTGGGCCGTGATGATCGGCCTGGTGCTGCTCGGCAAGACGGTGCTGGAAGGCGCTTTCCACCCGCTGCTCTCGGTACTGCTGGTGCTTGCGGCCTGGGTGCTGATGGTCAACCGCCTGCGCAGCATGCAGGCGACCTTCCATTACCTGACCCACGGTGCGGTGCTCAAGGACAAGGCGCGGGCCCAGCGTTACGCGCGGCTGTTCCTGAGCACGCCGCTGCTGTACCAGGACTGGGACACCTACAACCAGAGCCATGTCCGTGAACACCACAATATCCATGTGCTGTGCACCGACATCGACCCGGACCAGCGTTTCATCCAGGCCCAGGGCTTCTACCCGGGCATGCCGGAGCTGGCCTACTGGTGGCGGGTGATCTGCACGCCGTTCCGTCCGGCCTACCTGCTGCGCCAGTGGCGCGCGACGCTGCATGACTGCTTCGTGCGTCCGCCACGGGACGAAGTGCGCTTTCGCCTGGCGTTCTGGGCGGTGCTGCTGGTGCTGCTGTGGGCCACCGATAGCCTGATGGCCTTCGCCCTGATCTACGGGATCCCGCGGGCAGTGCTGTTCGAGCATTCGATGTGGTTGCAGCTGTTCACCGAACACCTGTGGTTCTACCAGCGCGAGGATGGCCGGGCCGACAAGCCGCATTACGGCCGCCTGACCTGGGGCCGCTTCCAGGGCCGCACGCCGCCGAGCGGTGGCGTCGTCGCCTGGAGCACGTGGCTGCTCAAGGCACTGCTGCTGGATGTACCGGTGCGCCTGTACGTCTATCCGCAGGACCTGCCCAACCACGACGCCCACCACCGTCGCCCGAACGTGCATTACCGGCATATCGCCAACTACCGCGCCAGCATCGAAGGCCAGCCTTCGAGCTACGGCCCCTTCCTCGAAGTCTGGGGCTTCATGGCCGGCCTGTACCTGATTCGCGACCACATGTGCCGCGGCGTGCGCGAGCCTTTCGGCCCGCTGCACACCGAGGCCACCCAACCCCAAGACACGCTGTACCCCACGCCCAGTTCTCAAGGAGCCTGATCATGCAAGAGACGATTCAAGCGGCAAGCCAGCAACTGAACAGCACCGCCTACGCAGCCCTCAACGCTGCCCAGCTGTTCTCCCGGGAAGACCTGGCCTACATGGAAGAAGCCTGCCAGGTGATCCCCAAGACCATCATCGAGATCGGTGACGTGGGCGAGCAGAACTTCCTCTCGGTCGGCCGTTTCATGGAAGACCAGAAAGGCCAGTTGCCGGTGTACCGCAACGATCCGTGGGGCAAGCGCGTGGTGGAGATCCTTTCCTCCGGCAAGAGCCGCGAGTTCTTCAACGGCATCATGGGCGAAGAGTGCTTCATCCGCCGTTGCCAGGCCAACCAGCTGGAGGCCGGCAACTTCATCGGCAAGCACATCGACACCTACAGCAACCTGGAGTACCGCTACTCGGTGGTGATCCAGTTCGGCAAGGACTACGGCGGTGGCGAGTTCTTCGTTGACTACGAAGGCAAGGAGCACCAGCTCAAGACCGGCTATGCCGATGTGCTGATCAACCGCTGCGAGATTCCCCACGGCGTGCGCAAGGTGGAAAGCGGGACGCGCACCTCCCTGGTGTTCTTCCTCAGCACCAGCCCGCTGGACAAACCGAACCTGAACAACAAACAGATCTGACCGGCGTGCGCATCCGCCCATGACGGGCGGATGCCTTACCGGTAAAGCCACAAGGAACCGCTGCAATGACGCAAAGTACAGTCGCCAGTTTTCAAGACACCAAGAACCAGGACCTGCAGGCCTACTTCCTCGGCCTGATTTCCGTCGCCGCCTTCGCCATGACCCTGCCGGCGGCGAAGATGCTCGCCGGCGACCTGAGCGCCCTGCAGGTCGGCTTTTTCCGCTCGGTACTGGCTGCGCTCGCGGCGATTCCGTTCCTGATCATCGGCCGGGCAAAACTGCCCAACGGCTCGCAGATCAAGCGCATGCTGCTGACCTCCACCGGCATCGTCTACGGTTTCCCGATCCTCACCGCACTGGGCATGCAGTACGTGCCGGTGAGCCACGGCGGCGTGGTGCTGGCCGCCTTGCCGCTGTCCACCGCGATCTTCGGCACCCTGATCACCGGCACCCGGCCATCGAAAATGTTCTGGCTGGTGTCGAGCCTGGGCTTCCTCACCGTGTTCGCCTACACCGTGATCAAGTCCGATGTGAAGGACATCTACATCGGCGACCTGGCCCTGCTCGGCGCCGTGGTCCTGGCCGGCTTCGGCTACGCCCAGGGCGGTGCGCTGTCCAAGGAGCTGCCGGGCTGGCAGGTCATGTGCTGGACCCTGGTGGTCAGCCTGCCGGTGCTGCTGCCGGTCAGCCTGTACCTGTATGACGGCGAGACCATTGCCAACCTGCCCGGCCAGGGCATCGCCGCCTTGCTGTTCCTGGCCCTGATCAATTCGCTGCTGGGCTTCTTCTCGTGGAACCGTGCCATGGCCCTGGGCGGCATCCAGCGCATCAGCCAACTGCAGCTGCTGCAACCCTTCTTCACCTTCGCCTTCTCCATCTGGCTGATGGGCGAAGCCTGGAACTGGCTGACCCCGGCGGTGTGCGCCATCGTCATCGTGCTGGTCTGGCTGTCCAAGCGACTCTGAACATTTGCGCGTGTCGGGCGACCGGCACGCGCCTTTTTATCCCGCAACAGACGGAAACATCGAGATGAGTGCTCCGAGTTTTTTCCGCCCCGGCAGCGAGCCGCCGGACACCCCCACGCACTGCATTGCCCGCTACGTCGATGGCGTACTGGGCCTGTTGGCACTCAAGGCCGACGAACAGGTGCTGGATATCGGCTGCGGCGACGGCTGCCTGAGTGCGCAACTGGCCAGCCAGGGCGCCGGGGTGGTGGGCTTCGACATCAGTCCGGAGCGGGTGGTGGCAGCCCGTGCCCGCGGTCTCGATGTGAAGCGTGGCAATGCCGAGGAGCTGTATTTCCATCAGGAGTTCGATGTGGTGTTCAGCCATGACGCCCTGCACGAGATGCACCAGGCCAATGAAGTGGCCATCGGCGCCTTCATGGCGCTCAAGCCGGGCGGACGCTTCGTCGGCGAGTTCCCGGGCAGCGGCCATGCCGCGCTGATCCGCCGCGCCCTGCACGGCGCACTGGAACGCCGCTCGATCGACGGCAGCGAACTGGAGCGCTGGTACCTGCCCGGCGCCCATGAGTACCAGCAGGTGCTGGAGCAGGCCGGGTTCCATGTCAGCCATATCAGCTGGTTCGAACAGCCGCTGGTGCTGGATGTGCCGATCGCGCAGTGGATCAATGAATGCTGTGGTCACTTCCTGCAGGTGGTACCAGCGCCGATGCGCACGGCTTTCCTTGAAGAGGTAACGGAAGAACTGGTCCGCGATCTGCAAGACAGCAGCGGACGCTGGACCGTGGATGCGACGCGCCTGCGGTTCAAGGCACACAGGAAGGCCTGAGCCATGGCCAACACTTCAATCAGTCGAAGCGGGATCAACGTTATGCCCATGCAAACCAATGGATTGGCGCTCAAGTCCTTTTATGCCGACAGCCGGATCTGGTCGGGCAAGGATGGCAAGCCGCTGTACTGGATCGACGATCTGAGCCTGACCGTGAACGGCATGGAGATCCTCGAGGATTCCTTTATCCCGACCCTGGGCGACAACGACGTGGTGCAGATCCTCAACGGGGTGATCTATTCCTATGAGGACCTGGGACAGGTAAGTACCTTCGCCGACTACTTCAAGCGCTGGCAGTTTCGCTGCATAGATGGTCAGCGACAAATTGTCTGAAACGAATGTCGTTGCAATGACTGACATTCAAGCGGATGTACTGGTCGTACCCGCGGGTGTTGCTGAACAGTGACCCCGGGGCCAGGAAGATCCGCGCATCGTGCGCCTCTTCGATCAGGCGGCGAAGATCCACGTGCGCAGGGAAGCGCGCCCAGATAAACAAGCCCTCCACCACGCCCTCGTCGATTTCCACCCCCACTTTGGTCAGCCAGTCGCGCGCGCGGATGCGTTCGTGCATCACCCGCTGGCGCAAGGCATCCAGATGATGCTGGTAGCGCCCGGATTCCAGGGTGTAGGCCACGATGGTCTCGTCCAGCGACGAGCCGCACAGCACGTTGTACATCTTCTGTTCCACCAGGCGCTCGACGAAGACCGGCGGGGCCACCACGTAGCCCAGGCGCAGCGCCGGGCTGAGCACCTTGCTGAAACCGCTCAGGTAGAAGGTCCGGTTCCACTCGTCGAGGCTGCTCAGGCGCAGGGTCTGCTTGGTGCACAGGGCGCCGAAGATATCGTCCTCGACGATATGGAAATCGTATTTCTGCGCCAGCGACAGGATGCGGAAGCCCTTGGCCGGCGAGGTGTTACCGCCGGTCGGGTTATGGATCAGGGTCTGGGTCAGGAACAGCTTGGGCCGGTACCTGGCGACCATTTCCTCCATGACTTCCAGGTCCGGGCCATCGTGGGTGCGTGGCACGGTGATGATGTTGAAATCGCGGTCCTTGATCAGCTTGAGCTGCAGCAGCAGGTAGCTGGGGTCCTCGACCAGCAGGTAATCCCCGGGCTCGAGCATCATGTTGCGGATCAGCGAGAACGCGTGGGTAGCGCCGATGGTCACCACGATCTGGGTGCTGGAGGCATTGATCTGCAGCTCGCGCAGCTTCTTGGCGATCACCGAGCGCAGCTCCTGGCTGCCGGCGGCCGGGGCCGGGACGCTGCAGGACAGGGTATTGCGGATCAGCCGGCCGGTGACCGACGCCGGCACCGCATCGGCCAGCCACGAGGGCGGCAGGTAGCCGGAGCTGACCGGGAAATCGTATTGCGAAGGGTCCAGCGCACGGTACAGGAACCCGGCATGCAGGCTGGAGGGCGGGATCATCCGCTCGGCGTCCTTGCCGGTGTCGGCGGGGCCGGAAGCGAGGATGTAGTAACCCGCGCCCGGGCGCGACTCGATGATCTGCCGGGCCACAAGGTCTTCATAGGCGCTGCTGACCGTGAAGATACTCACGCCCAGCTGTTTGGACAGAGCCCGGACCGATGGCAGTCGGCTGCCGCGGACCCACTGGAAGGCCTCGATGCGGCTGATGATTGCGTTGCGAATCTGGTCCACCAACAGCACTTTGCTGTTGCGATCTATCTCGAACATTTTGCTTAACCCTGCTGAAACCGATGCCGCTTCGAAAGCTTATGGCTTTTTGCCGGCAGATTACACCAGTCCTCCTGGATTCCGGATCAATGACGTGGCGTAACGCGTACCTTGTGGGAGCGGGTTCACCCGCGATTACGACGGTGAATTCACTACCGCAATCGCGGGTGAACCCGCTCCCACAGGGTACGCGTCGCTCGGGAGATCAGCGCTTGCGCAGGATCACGCTGCCGATGGAATAACCGGCACCGAACGAACTGAGCACGCCCAGCGCGCCCTTGGGCAGGTCATCCTGGTGGCTGTGCAGGGAAATCACCGAACCCGCCGAGCTGGTGTTGGCATAACGGTCGAGAATCACCGGTGCTTCCTCCTCCAGCGCGTCACGGCCCAGCAGCTTCTTGACGATCAGCTGGTTCATGCTCAGGTTGGCCTGGTGCAGCCAGAACCGCTTCACGTCGCTGACGTTGAGGTTGTTTTCCGCCAGGTGCGTGCCGATCAGTTCGGCGACCATCGGGCAAACCTCGCGGAACACCTTGCGGCCTTCCTGGACGAACAGCTTGTCCGGCGCGCCGATGCCCTCTTCCGCCGCACGGTTGAGGAAGCCGAAGTTGTTGCGGATGTTGTTGGAGAACTGGGTCAGCAGTTTGGTGCTGACGATCTCGAACTGATGCGCCGAGGTGGCCAGGTCGGCGCGCTCGACCAGCACGGCGGTGGCGGCGTCACCGAAGATGAAGTGGCTGTCGCGGTCGCGGAAGTTGAGGTGGCCGGTACAGATTTCCGGGCTGACCACCAGCACCGAGCGGGCCTGGCCCAGTTGCACGCTGTTGCAGGCGACCTGGATGCCGAAGGTGGCCGAGGAACAGGCGACGTTCATGTCGAAGCCGAAGCCGTTGATGCCCAGGGCCTGCTGCACCTCGATGGCGATGGCCGGGTACGGACGCTGCAGGTTGGAGCAGGCGACGATCACCGCATCGACGTCGGCAGCGGTGCGCCCGGCGCGTTGCAGTGCCTGCTCGGCGGCGGCCACGGCCATCTGGCAGAGGATCGACGGCTCGTCGTTGCTGCGCTCGGGCAGGCGCGGCTTCATGCGCTGCGGGTCGAGGATGCCGTCCTTGTCCATGACGAAACGGCTCTTGATCCCCGAGGCCTTTTCGATGAAGGCAGCGCTGGACTCGGCCAGGGCCTGGACCTCGCCGCGCGCGATGGCCTCGGCGTTGTCGGCGTTGAATCGGGCGACGAAGGTGTTGAAGGATTCCACCAGCTCTTCGTTGGAAATGCTGTTGGCCGGGGTGTACAGGCCAGTGCCGCTGATGACGACGTTATGCACGATCGATCCTCTGTTGGGTTCTTCAAGTTGGCACCAAGGTACCAGCTTGCAAATGCAACGACCCCTTGGGGCAGAGCCATTGCCGGCTGTTCGGGTATCGGTTGCCGCGACCGGAACGAGCGTCCGGTCGCGGTAAATGCTGCCAAGTGTGCCACAACTGCGCCGGTCAGGCTTCCACCTGGCTCCATTGCTTGCCCAGGCGCTTGTCGGAAATCGGCACCTTGGTCCCCAGTTGCTGGGCGAACAGCGAGACCCGGTATTCCTCCAGCCACCAGCGGTACACCTGCAACTGCTCGTCGCGCTTGCCTTCCTGGGCATGCTTGTCGGCGCGGGCCTTGTATTGCGTCCAGAGGTTACCCAGCTCGCCACTCCAGACTCGGTCCTTCTGCACCTGCGCGCCAAGTTTTTCCAGGCGCAGTTCGATCGCCTTCAGGTAGCGCGGCAGTTCCTTGAGCCACAGGCCCGGGGTCTCGCGGACGAAGCCCGGATAGACCAGGTTGCCAAGCTGCTGCTTGATATCGTTGAGCGCCACCGCCTGGGACAGGTCGATCTTGCCCTTGAAACGTTTCTGCAGGCCGTGCCACAGCTTGAGAATCTCCAGGACCAGCCGGGCCAGGCGCTCGGCATGCCCGGTCCAGTCGCCGCGCTTGCGTTCGGCCAGCGAGGCCAGCGCCGCCCCATCACGTGGCAAGGTGCTTTCGCCCTCCAGCACGCAACTGTCGAGGCTGGCCAGGAGGATGTCCTCGACCAGCGATTCGACGCGCCCCAGCTCGCGATAGAGCAGGCCCAGCTCGGTCAGGCCCGGCAGCTTGCCGCGCAGGAACTTCGCCGGTTCGGCTAGTTGTTGCAGCAGCAGGCGCTGCAAGGCGCGGCGATGCTGGAAAGTGGCCTCGGCCTGGGTCGAGAAGCGTCCTTCCTTGACCGTACCGCCCTCTTCCACCAGCGCCGGGTAGACCGTCATCGACAGCCCGGCGATCTTTTGCTGGGCGGTCTGCTCGACCTTGCCGAAGCCCTTGGCCTCCACTGGTTTCTGTGTCTTCTCCGACTGCGGCACGGCCAATGCGGCCTGGCTGGCCGCGGCAAAGCGGGCGGTCAGCTCGGCCAGGTCGCGGCCTTCGCCGAGGAACTTGCCCTGGCCGTCGACCACCTCGATGTTCATCTTCAGGTGGTTTTCCAGCTGCTCCGCCGCCTCGGCCCAGGCTTCGTCGCTGACCCGCGCGCCGGTCATGCGCAGCAGCTCGCGACCGAGGGCCTGGGGCAGCGAGCCCTCGGCGAAGGTCATGCGCGCCAGGGCCGCCTTGACGAAGTCCGGCACCGGCACGAAGTTCTTGCGCAGGGCCTTGGGCAGGTTGCGCACCAGGGCAATGCACTTGGCTTCCAGCAAGCCCGGCACCAGCCATTCGAGGCGCTCGCCCGGCAGGCTTGGCAGCAAGGGCGCCGGCACCCTGACGGTCACGCCATCACGGGCATGGTTGGGCTCGAAGTGATAGCTCAGCGACAGCTTCAGGTCACCCAGGCGCAAGGTGTCGGGGTACTGCGCGGCGGTGACTTCGCTGGCCTCGCGGGCCAGCACGTCCTCGGCGCGCATGATCAGCAACTGCGGGTCTTTCTGGCTGTTGACCCGGTACCAGCTGTCGAAGGTGGCGGTCTGGTGGATCTCCGCCGGCAGGCGCGCCTCGTAGAAGCCGTAGAGGGTTTCTTCGTCGGCGAGGATGTCGCGGCGCCGCGCCTTGGCTTCCAGTTCGTCGAGTTCCTCCAGCAGCTTTCTGTTCGCCGCCAGGCACTTGGCGCGGGAGTTGATTTCGCCGCCCACCAGGCCCTCGCGGATAAACAGCTCGCGGGAGGCCTGCGGATCGATCGGCCCGTAATGCACCGGACGCCGGCCGACCACGATCAGGCCGTACAGGGTGACCTGCTCGAAGGCCACCACCTGGCCGCGCTTCTTCTCCCAGTGCGGCTCGAAGTGGTTTTTCTTCAGCAGATGGCCGGCCAGCGGCTCGATCCAGTCGGAATCGATCTTCGCCACCATGCGCGCGTAGAGCTTGGTGGTTTCTACCAGTTCGGCGGCCATGATCCATTGCGGGCGTTTCTTGCCGATGCCCGAGGACGGATGCACCCAGAAACGTCGCTGGCGGGCGCCGAGGTAATCGCCTTCCTCGGTCTTCTGGCCAATCTGGCTGAGCAGGCCGGAGAGGATCGCCTTGTGCAGCCGCGGGAAGTCCGCCGGTTCCTTGTTGATGCCCAATTGCAGGTCACGGCAGATCAGCCCGAGCTGGCGATGGGCGTCGCGCCACTCGCGCAGGCGCAGGTAGTTGAGGAAGTTCTTCCGGCACCAATTGCGCAGCGGGCTGGAGGTCAGTTCCTGGCGCTGCTCTTCGAAGCCGCGCCACAGGTTGACCAGCGCGGCGAAGTCGGAGTCGGCGTCCTTCCACTGCGCGTGGGCCTGGTCGGCAGCCTGCTGGCGCTCCGGCGGACGCTCGCGCGGGTCCTGCACCGACAGGGCGCTGGCGACGATCAGCACTTCCTGCAGGCTGCCCTGTTTCGCGCCTTCGAGCAGCATGCGGCCCAGCCGCGGGTCTACCGGCAGGCGCGCCAGCTGGCGGCCCAGCGGGGTCAGCTGGTTCTCGCGGTTGACCGCGGAGAGTTCCTGCAACAGGTTGAAGCCATCGCTGATGGCCTTGCCATCCGGCGGCTCGATGAAGGGGAAGGCGTCGATCTCGCCGAGGCGCAGATGGAGCATCTGCAGGATCACCGCGGCCAGGTTGGTGCGCAGGATTTCCGGGTCGGTGAAGGCCGGCCGCGCGTTGAAATCCTCTTCGCTGTACAGGCGCACGCAGATGCCGGGTTCGACCCGGCCGCAACGGCCCTTGCGCTGGTTGGCGCTGGCCTGGGACACCGCCTCGACCGGCAGGCGCTGGACCTTGGCGCGATAGCTGTAGCGGCTGATGCGCGCGGTACCGCTGTCGATCACGTAGCGGATGCCCGGCACGGTCAGCGAGGTTTCGGCGACGTTGGTCGCCAGTACCACCCTGCGCCCCGGATGGGACTGGAAGATGCGCTGCTGCTCGGCCGGCGACAGGCGCGCGTACAGCGGCAGGATCTCGGTATGGCGCAACTGCGCCTTGCGCAGCACCTCGGCGGCATCGCGGATCTCCCGTTCGCCGGGGAGGAACACCAGCACATCGCCCGGGCCCTTGCCGACGCTGCGCTCGTGGGCGGCGATCTCGTCGAGGGTGGCAAGGATCGCCTGGTCCACGGTGAGATCGTCCTCGACCCGGTTGCCCTCCTCGTCCTGCTCGCTGGTCAGCGGGCGGTACCAGGTTTCCACCGGGAAGGTACGGCCGGACACCTCGATGATCGGCGCATCGTCGAAGTGCTTGGAAAAGCGCTCCAGGTCGATGGTCGCCGAGGTGATGATCACCTTCAGGTCCGGGCGGCGGGGCAGCAGGGTCTTCAGGTAGCCGAGGAGGAAATCGATGTTGAGGCTGCGCTCGTGGGCCTCGTCGACGATGATCGTGTCGTAGCGTTCGAGGAAACGGTCGTGCTGGGTTTCGGCCAGGAGGATACCGTCGGTCATCAGCTTGACCAGGGTATTGGCGTCGCTCTGGTCCTCGAAGCGCACCTGGTAGCCGACCAGCGCGCCCAGCGGCGTCCCCAGTTCTTCGGCAACCCGGCTGGCGACGCTGCGCGCAGCGATCCGCCGTGGCTGGGTATGGGCGATCAGGCCGAACTGGCCGCGCCCCAGCTCCAGGCAGATCTTCGGCAACTGGGTGGTTTTCCCCGAGCCGGTCTCGCCGGCAATGATCACCACCTGGTTTTCCGCTACCAGCTTCTTGATCTCGTCGCGCTTGGCGGCGATGGGCAGGCTGTCGTCGTAGCGCACCGTGGGCACGCTGGCCTTGCGCGCCACGGCCTGGTCGCAGGACGCCTGGACCCGCTGCGCCCACTGGGCCAGCTTCGCATCGTCGGGACGCTTGCGCAGTTCGTGGAGTTGTCGGCGCAGGCGATGGCGCTCGGCGATCATGGCGTGATCGAGGTTTTTCAGCAGTTGCCCGATGGCGGCGTTCTGGTCAGTCATGAGGTCTTTGGCGGCGCAGGCGTGTCCTGCGGGAGATGATCGGCTTGGAATAGCGGAGGATTGTCGCAGATTTGCCAGCTGTTAGGCACCGCGGACCCTGTGGGAGCGGGTTTACCCGCGATTGCGGTAGTGAACTCACCATTGCAATCGCGGGTGAACCCGCTCCCACAGGGTCCGCGTCAAGCCTTTCGATTGTTTAGCCAATCCTTGACTGAAGTTACACAAACACCAATTTAATGAACCATCGCCAGCATGGGAGTATCAAGGCATGACTTTGTCCACCAGCATGCCCCGCCCCCACCAGGCCCCTTCGTTCCCGAAGGTGCGGGCCCGTCGCGGGGAAAACCCGCTGGTGCATGTCATCCTCGCTTTCTGGGCCCTGTGGCATTGCCGTCACGCCCGCCCGCCAGATACCGCTCTCGCCTGACCGATAACCCTGGCCGTGCTCTTGCATCGGCCTCCTTGTCGATTCCCAGCGCGCCCTCGTGGCGCAAGCGAGAACATCCATGCACTTTGCCCCCATCGAGCAGGCCCGCGCGTTCCTGGACGCCAATCCCGATATCGAAATGATCGAGCTGTTCATCCTCGACGCCAACGGCGTGCCCCGCGGCAAGCTGTTGCACCGCGAGGAACTGCTGGCGGTCTACGAAAGCGGTCGCCCGCTGCCGAGCACCATCCTCGGCCTGACCCTGCACGGTGAAGACGTGGAGAACTCCGGGCTGGTGTGGGATGTCGGTGATATCGACTGCCGCGCCTACCCGCTGGAGGGCAGCCTGGTGCGCCTGCCGTGGCGGCAGATTCCCACTGCCGCGCTGCAGGTCAGCATGCACCCGGAGCAGGGCTTGCCCGCTGCCAATGCCGATCCACGCCATGTGCTGCTGCGGGTGATCGATGCGCTGAAGGCCGACGGCTATCACCCGGTGATGGCCTGCGAACTGGAGTTCTATCTGCTTGACCAGAAACGCGACGGCAACGGCCGCCCGCAACCCGCTCTCGACGCCGATGGCGGACGCCCGCGCACTACGCAGGTCTATGGCCTGCGCGAGCTGGAGCAGATCGAACCCTTCCTCGCCGACCTGTATGCCGCCTGCAAGACCCAGGGCATTCCGGCGCGCACGGCGATTTCCGAGTATGCCCCCGGCCAGGTGGAAATCACCCTGGAGCACGGCGATGCCCTGCTGGCCATGGACCAGGCCGTGCGCTACAAGCGCATCGTCAAGGGCGTGGCGCACAAGCACGGCATGCAGGCCTGCTTCATGGCCAAGCCCTTCGCCGACCTGGCCGGCACCGGCATGCACCTGCATGTGAGCCTGGCCGATGCCGAGGGCAACAACCTGTTCGCCAGCGAAGACCCGGCCGGCACGCCGCTGCTGCGCCAGGCAGTGGGAGGCATGCTCGCCGCGCTGCTCGATTCGTTGCTGCTGTTCTGCCCCAACGCCAACTCCTACCGGCGCTTCCAGGCCAACAGCTACGCGCCGCTGGCACCAACCTGGGGTATCGACAACCGCACCGTGAGCCTGCGCGTGCCCGGAGGCCCGGCGCCGACCCGGCATATCGAACACCGCATCTGCGGCGCCGACGCCAATCCCTATCTCGCCGCCGCCGCCCTGCTCGGCGCGGTGCACCACGGCCTGCGCCAACAACTGGATCCGGGTGCGCCGGTGGAAGGCAACGGCTATGCCCAGGCCACCACCTTGCTGCCCACCGACTGGCTCAGCGCCCTCAACGCCCTGGAGCGCTCGAGCTGGGCCCGGGACACCCTGGGCGAGGAATTCCTTGGTGTGTACCTCGCGGTCAAGCGTGCCGAGTACCGCCAGTTCATGGCCGAAGTCGGCGAACAGGACTGGCGCTGGTACCTGACCCAGGCCTGAACCCTTTCCTCTTTTTTCGAAGGACCCGAAACATGAATGCAGCCCTGAACCACGGCAGCGCCCAGCGCGCCGCGTCCTATTACAGCGCCACCCTCAACGATGCCACCCAGTACCCGACCCTGGAAGGCACGGTAGAGGTCGATGTGGCGATCATCGGTGGCGGCTTCACCGGCGTCGCCAGCGCCGTCGAGCTGGCCGAACGCGGCCTGAAGGTCGCCATCGTCGAGACCAACCGCATTGGCTGGGGCGCCAGCGGACGCAATGGCGGGCAGGTCACCGGCAGCCTGTCGGGCGACGAAGCCATGCGCAAGCAGATGCGCGCCCGGCTGGGCGACGACGTCGACGATTTCATCTGGCACCTGCGCTTTCGCGGGCACCAGATCATCGAGCAGCGGGTAGAGCGCTATGGCATCGATTGCGACCTCAAGCGCGGCCACCTGCATGCGGCGATGAAGCCATCGCACATGAATGAACTCCAGGCCTTCGCCAGCGAAGCCCAGCTTCGGGGCATGGGCGACCAGGTGCAATTGCTCGACCGTGAAGGCGTGCGCCGCCACCTGGATTCGCCGCTCTACCTCGGCGCGCTGAAAAACCTGCGCAACCTGCACCTGCACCCGCTCAATCTATGCCTGGGCGAGGCCCGTGCGGCTCACAGCCTGGGCGCGCTGATCTTCGAGAACTCGCAAGTGCTGGAGATCGTCCATGGCCCGCGCCCGGCGGTGGTCACCGCCAAGGGCCGGATCGAAGCGAAACAGGTGATGCTCGCGGGCGATGTCTATCACAAGCTGGAAAAGCGCCGGCTCAAGGGCAAGATCTTCCCGGCCATGGGCGGCATCGTCACCACCGCGCCGCTGGGAGACCTGGCGCGCCAGCTCAACCCGCACGACCTGGCGGTGTACGACTGCCGCTTCGTGCTCGACTACTACCGCATGACTGCCGATGGCCGCCTGCTGTTCGGCGGCGGCGCCAACTATTCGGGACGGGATTCGCGGGATATCGCCGGGGAACTGCGGCCCTGCATCGAGCGCACCTTCCCGGCGCTGAAGGACGTACCGATCGAGTTCCAGTGGAGCTGTGCGATGGGCATCGTGGTCAACCGCATCCCGCAACTGGGCAAGCTCTCGGAGAACGTCTGGTATTGCCAGGGCTACTCGGGGCACGGCATTGCCACCAGCCATATCATGGGCGAGATCATGGCCGAAGCGATCACCGGGACGCTGGAGAAGTTCGACACCTTCGCAGGCTGCCGCCACGTGCGGGTACCGATGGGGGATCTGCTGGGGAATCCGCTGTTGGCGGCGGGGATGTGGTACTACCAGATGCTCGAGAAATTGCGTTGATCTTTCGGGCCTCATCGCCGGCAACGCCGGCTCCCACAAGGTTCTGCGGTGTCCGCGAAACCTGTGGGAGCCGGCGTTGCCGGCGATGAGGCCCGAAAGGGCTCAGGCGATCTTCTTCAGGCCCAGCTTCTTCAACTCTTCATCGCGCAACTCTCGCCGCAGGATCTTGCCGACGTTGGTGGTCGGCAGGGCATCACGGAACTCGACGAAACGCGGCACCTTGTAGCCGGTGACATTGGCGCGCATATGCTCCATCACCTGCTCGCGGGTCAGGGTAACCCCCGGCTTGGCCACGATGAACACCTTGATCACCTCGCCCGACTTCTCGTCCGGCACGCCGATCGCGGCGCATTGCAGCACGCCCGGCAGGGTCGCCAGCACATCCTCGAGTTCGTTCGGGTACACGTTGAAACCGGACACCAGGATCATGTCCTTCTTGCGGTCGACGATGCGCATGTAGCCATCGGCCTGGATCACCGCGATGTCGCCGGTCTTCAGCCAGCCCTCGGCGTCGAGGATCTCGTCGGTGGCCTCCTGGCGCTGCCAGTAGCCTTTCATGACCTGCGGGCCCTTGATGCACAGCTCGCCGATCTCGCCGAACGGCAACTCGTTGCCGGCATCGTCGATCACCCTGCACAGGGTCGAAGGTACCGGGATGCCGATGGTGCCGACCTGGATGTTCTGCGCCGGGTTCACCGAGGCCACCGGGCTGGTTTCGGTCATGCCGTAGCCTTCGCAGATGGCGCAGCCGGTCACTTCGCGCCAGCGCTCGGCAACCGAGAGTTGCAGGGCCATGCCACCGGACAGGGTGACCTTGAGCGCGGAGAAGTCCAGGCGACGGAAGTCCTCGTTGTTGCACAGGGCGACGAACAGGGTGTTGAGCCCGACGAAACCGCTGAACTTCCACTTCGACAGTTCCTTGACCATCGCCGGCAGGTCGCGCGGGTTGCTGATCAGGATGTTGTGGTTGCCGATCAGCATCATCGCCATGCAATGGAAGGTGAAGGCATAGATGTGATAGAGCGGCAGCGGGGTGATCAGGATCTCGCAGCCCTCATTGAGGTTGGAGCCCATAAGCGCCTTGCACTGCAGCATGTTGGCGATCAGGTTGCGGTGGGTCAGCATGGCGCCCTTGGCCACGCCGGTAGTGCCGCCGGTGTATTGCAGCACCGCGACATCGTCGTGGGACGGCGAGGCTTCCCTGACCGCCTTGCCCTGCCCTTTCGCCAGTGCGTCGTTGAACTTCACGGCGTTCGCCAGGCTGTAGGCCGGGACCATCTTCTTCACGTACTTGATGACGCTGTTGATCAGCAGGCGCTTGAGCGGCGGCAGCAGATCGGCGACTTCTGTGACGATGACGTGCTTGACCGACGTCTTGGGTACGACCTTTTCCGCCAGGTGCGCCATGTTGGCCAGGCACACCAGGGCCTTGGCGCCGGAGTCGTTGAACTGGTGTTCCATTTCCCGCGCCGTGTAGAGCGGGTTGGTGTTGACCACGATCAGCCCGGCGCGCATGGCACCGAAGACGGCGACGGGATATTGCAGAACGTTCGGCAGTTGAACGGCGATGCGGTCTCCGGGTTGCAGGTCGGTATGCTGCTGCAGGTAGGCAGCGAAGGCCCCGGACAACTCGTACAGCTCGCCATAGGTCAAGGTCTTGCCCAGGTTGCTGAATGCCGGTTTATCGGCGAAACGCTGGCAGGACTGCTTCAATACTGCCTGGATATTCGGGTACTCGTCCGGGTTGATTTGCGAGGCGACCCCGGCCGGGTACTTATCCTTCCAAAAGTTTTCGATCATGGAAGCCCACTCCTCCAGCAACAGCGAATTCTTCACCGCGTCGATGCGATTATTATTGATATTTGATGTCGATTTATTGCAAACCGACCGATCCGAAGCGCGCCGAGAGTAACAGCTTTACCAGGGGTCGCCTAGAGCTAAAGCGGCCCGGCGAGTCACTAAAATGACTCTTGATAATTTATTGGTCACTTTTAGAGTAAATGGTCTAAACCGAACTACTAGCTTTAAGTCAAAAGCTGCAAGAGAGCGTGCGCGACCGCTCTATTTTGCAGCTTTCGGCTTATAGCTTGTAGCTGCTCAAGCCGGTTCGCGCAACTCGCGACGCAGGATCTTTCCTACCGGCGTCATCGGCAACGAATCCCTCAGGACGATGTGCTTGGGCACTTTGTAGCCGGTGAAGTTGGCCTTGCAGTAAGCCTTGAGTTCTTCCAGGGTCACGCCGCCCTCCCTCGCCACCACGAACAGCTTGACCGCCTCGCCGGAACGTTCGTCCGGCACGCCGATGGCGGCACAGGCGGCGACTTTCGGGTGGGCCATGACTACGTCCTCGATTTCGTTCGGGTACACGTTGAAGCCCGAGACGATGATCATGTCCTTCTTGCGGTCGACGATGCGGGTGAAGCCGTCCGGATCGATCACCGCGATATCGCCGGTCCGGAACCAGCCCTCGGCATCGAAAGCCTCGGCGGTGGCGTCCGGACGCTGCCAGTAGCCCTTCATCACCTGGGGGCCCTTGATGCACAGTTCGCCGCGCTCGCCCAAGGGCATTTCGTTGCCCTGGTCATCGGTGACCTTGAACGCCGTGCCCGGTACCGGAATGCCCACGGTGCCCAGGCGCGCCAGCTGGCCATAGGGATTGGTGCTGGCCACCGGCGAGGTTTCGGTCAGGCCGTAGCCCTCGACGATGCGGCAACCGGTGAGGCCTTCCCAGCGCTCGGCGGTGGCCTTGACCAGCGCGGTGCCGCCGGAGTTGGTGACCTTGAGCGCGGAGAAATCCAGGTCCTTGAAGGCGGGATTGTCCATCAGCGCGACGAACAGCGTGTTGAGCCCGAGCAGCGCGGAGAAGCGCCACTTTTTCAGCTCCTTGACGAAGCCCGCAATGTCCCGCGGATTGGTGATCAGCACGTTGTGGTTGCCGGTCACCATCATGCACATGCAATTCGCGGTGAAGGCATAGATGTGGTACAGCGGCAGCGGCGCGATCATCACTTCCTGGCCGTCCTTGAGCAGCTTCTGCCCGTCAGGCCCCAGTTGCGAGAAACAGGCCAGCACCTGGAGCATGTTGGCGACCAGGTTGCCGTGGGTGAGCATCGCCCCCTTCGCTACCCCGGTGGTGCCGCCGGTGTATTGCAGCACGGCGATGTCGTCGTGGCCGGCCTGCACCGGCTTCAGGGCATGCCCCTTGCCCTGGCGCAGCACCTGCTTGAACGACAGCGCCTGGGGCAGGTGGTAGTCGGGAACCATCTTCTTGACCTTGGCGACGATGGTGTTGACCAGCCAGCCCTTGGCGGTCGGCAGCATGTCGCCCATCTTCGCTTCGATCAGGTAGTCCAGGCCGGTATCGGGCAGCACTTCCTGCACCAGCTTGCCGAACATGTTCAGGTACACCAGGGCGCGGGCGCCGGAATCCTTGAACTGGTGGCGCATCTCCCGGGCGGTGTACAGCGGGTTGGTGTTGACCACGATCAGCCCGGCGCGCAAGGCACCGAACACGGCGATGGGGTATTGCAGGACGTTGGGCATCTGCACCGCGATGCGCTCTCCCGGCTTGAGGTCGGTGCATTGCTGCAGGTACGCGGCGAAGGCGGCGGAATAACGGTCCAGTTCGGCGTAGGTCAGGGTCACGCCCAGGTTGCTGAAGGCCGGTCGGTCGGCGAATGTCTTGCAGGAGCGTTCGAATACTTCGACTACCGACTTATAGGTGCTCATGTCGATCTGCGAAGGTACTCCCGGCGGGCGCTTGTCGTTCCAGAAATCGGCGTGCATTTATTATTGTCCTCGGTCCTGAGCCTGTGCGGTCCGGATTGCTGCTTGCAAAACGGCGTTCTGCCGACGTTAGCAGCTCTGCCACAGGTGGCAAATATGCCAAGGCTCGTCATAGATCCTGTGAATCTCCATCTACCGGGCTAGCCGATTTGGCAAGCGGCTATACACTCAGTGGCATCCATTGCCCTGGAAAACACGATGCTCCATGACGCCTTCTGGCTGCCGGCCAGCAACCATTGCAGCCTGTTCGTCCGCCACTGGCTGCCCGCCACGCCGGTGCGCGCGGTGGTGCTGCTGGCCCACGGCATGGCCGAGCATGCCGGGCGCTACCAGCGGCTCGGCGAGGCCCTGAGCAGCGCCGGTTTCGCTCTGTATGCCCACGACCAGCGCGGCCACGGCCGTACCGCCGAGCAGGGCACGCTTGGCCTGTTCGCCACCGAGAACGGCTGGAATACCGTAGTCAACGACCTCGGCCTGCTCAACCAGCACATCGGCCAGCAGCATCCGGGCCTGCCGGTGTTTCTCTTCGGCCACAGCATGGGCAGCTACATTGCCCAGGCCTACCTGCTGCACCATAGCGGCAGCCTGCACGGCGCGATCCTCAGTGGCTCCAATTTCCAGGCGCCGGCGCTGTATCGCGCGGCGCGCCAGATCGCCCGCCTGGAAAGCTGGCGCCAGGGCCCGCTGGGCCGCAGCGCGCTGATCGAATTCCTCTCCTTCGGCTCGTTCAACAAGGCCTTCAAGCCCAATCGCACGGCCTTCGACTGGCTCAGCCGCGATCCGGTGGAGGTCGACAGGTACGTCAACGATCCGCTATGCGGCTTCCGCTGCTGCAATCGCCTGTGGATCGACCTGCTCGGCGGGCTGGAGCAGATCAGCCGCCCGCGCAACCTGGCGCAGATCGACCCGAACCTGCCGATCCTGGTGATCGGTGGCGAATGTGATCCGGTCAGTGCCGGCAAGCGTCTGAAAGATCTGACCGGCGCCCTGCGCCTGTCCGGGAACCAGCACGTGCACCTGCGGCTCTATCCGCAGGCCCGCCACGAGCTGCTCAACGAAACCAACCGTGACGAGGTCACCGCGCAGTTGATCGACTGGCTCGAAAGCACCCTGGCCCTTGGCCGGCCGGTGCGCAGCGAGTGATACTGCCGCCCCCGTCGCGTATCGAAGGAATCCCCTGAATGACCCAGGTCACCAACACGCCTTACGAATCCCTCGAAGTCGGTCAGAAGGCCAGCTTCAGCAAGACCGTCGAAGAACGTGACATCCAGCTGTTCGCCGCGATGTCCGGTGACCACAACCCGGTCCACCTGGATGCCGAGTTCGCCGCCAAAAGCATGTTCAAGGAGCGCATCGCCCACGGCATGTTCAGCGGCGCGCTGATCAGCGCCGCCGTGGCCTGCGAGTTGCCCGGCCCGGGCACCATCTACCTGGGTCAGCAGATGAGCTTCCAGAAACCGGTGAAGATTGGCGACACCCTGACCGTGCGCCTGGAAATCCTTGAAAAGCTGCCGAAGTTCCGCGTGCGCATCGCTACCCGCGTGTTCAACCAGAACGAAGAACTGGTGGTGGACGGCGAAGCCGAGATCCTCGCGCCACGCAAGCAGCAGACCGTCGAACTGGTCAGCCCGCCGCCGATCACCTTCGGCTGATTGCCTGCAGAACCTGAAGACGGCGCTCGATAAAGCGCCGCTCGGGCGCTTGCCGGGTCAGGCCAAGTGCGGTGCGATACGCTTCGCGGGCCTGATCCTGGCGTCCAAGCTGCCGGCACAGCTCGGCCCGCGCGCAATGCGCCGGCTGGTAGTCGCGAAGGTCTCCCCGCTGCAGAATCCCCTCGATCAACGCCAGCCCTGCCAGCGGACCGTCCCTTTGCGCCACGGCGGCCGCGTGATTGAGCTCTATGACCGGCGAAGGCCAGCCACGCAGCAGCACCTCGTAGAGCCCGACGATCTGCGCCCAGTCGGTATCCTGCGCCGTGGCAGCTTCGGCATGCACTGCCGCGATCGCCGCCTGCAAGGTGTACGGACCGAACCTTTGGGTGCACAGTGCCTGTTGCACCAGGGCACACCCTTCGGCAATCAGCACCTGGTCCCACAGGCTGCGATCCTGGGCGTCGAGCAGGACCAGCTCGCCCTCCCCCGCATTGCGCGCCCGGGTCCGGGAGGCCTGCAACAGCATCAGCGCGAGCAGGCCAAGCACCTCGGGGTCGGGCAGCAACTCACGTAGCAGCCGCCCAAGACGAATCGCCTCGGCACAGAGCTCATCGCGCACCACCGTCTCACCGGACGACGCCGAATAGCCTTCGTTGAACACCAGGTAGATCACCCGCAGCACACTGTCGAGGCGCTCCGGCAGTTCATCGCGCGCCGGCACCTGGTAGGGAATACCGGCCTCACGGATCTTGGCCTTGGCACGGACGATGCGCTGGGCGATGGTGGCTGGCGCCAGCAGGAAGGCCCGGCCGATTTCCTCGGTGGTCAGGTCGCAGACTTCGCGCAAGGTCAGGGGCACCTGGGCGTCGGCGGCCAGGGCCGGGTGACAGCAGGTGAAGATCAGGCGCAGGCGGTCGTCTTCCAGCTCCTCGACATTCATGTCATCCGCCTCCAGCCGCTCAAGGGCCTGGCGCAAGGCCTCGGGCGAGCGCTCGAAACGGGCACGTCGACGCAGGCCATCGATGGCCTTGAAGCGTCCGGTGGAGACCAGCCAGGCCCTGGGGCTGGCGGGAATGCCATCGCGCTGCCAGCGCTCGACGGCAATGAAGAAGGCTTCATGCAACGCCTCCTCGGCCAGGTCGAAATCCCCCAGCAGACGAATCAAGGTGGCAAGGATCCGTCGCGATTCGTCCCGGTACACCTGATCGATGGCGGCTCGCACCGCCTCGCTGCCGGGCATCATGCCTCCAGCGGACCGGTCACCAGTTCCACCAGGCGGTCGAGGCTCTCGCCCCAACCGCGGTGGAAACCCATGTCCTCGTGGGCCTGGCGGTCTTCGGCGCTCCAATGCCAGGCACGGGCGGTGTAGAGGGTCTTGCCGTGGATATCGTCGAGGGTGATCACCGCGGTCATGAACGCCCGCGCCGAGGGTACCCAGCCGGGACCGAAGGCGTCGGTGAAAACGATCCGCTCCGGCGCGACGATCTCCAGGAACACGCCCTGGTTCGCGTACTCGCTGCCGTCCGGGGCACGCAGTACGGTACGAAACAGACCGCCGACCCACAGCTGCATCTCGCACACCGGGGTGGTCATGCCATGGGGCCCCCACCAGCACCGAAGCAGTTGCGGATCGGTCCAGGCGCGGAACACCCGGGTGCGAGGTGCGTCGATCAGGCGGCTCAGGGACAGTTCATGCCGCGCCTCTCCCGCACCGGGTTGCTGAGGATTCATGGGTGTTGTTCTCCTCGTTCAGGGTTGCAGCTCGCGCACCGGCCGGACCTCGACGCTGCCCACCCGCGCGGCCGGAATGCCGCGGGCGATGTTCAGCGCTTCGTTGAGGTCGCGGGCTTCCACCAGGTAGAAGCCGGCCAGTTGCTCCTTGGTTTCGGCGAAAGGGCCGTCGGTCAGGCTGGTCTGCCCGCCACGTACCCGCACCGTGGTAGCGGTCTGCACCGGTTTGAGTGCTTCGGCGGCGAGCATCCGGCCGCTGTCGTGGATGGCATTGGCGTAGGCCATGCACTCGGCATCCGCCGGGCTCTCGGGCAGACCGTGCAACAGGGTTTCATCACAGTAGACCAGGCACAGGTATTTCATGGTGTTCTCCGACGCGGGGTCAGGGCTTGAGATCGAACAGGGCCTTCTGGGTTTGCATGTCGAAGGGCGCGGACCAGTGTTCATGGATCACCTGCCACTGCCCGCCGGTGCGCCGGTAGCCCACCGAAGCGCGCATGAAACCGCACTGGCTTTCGTCGTCTGCGGGCCCGCAGCGGTTGAGCCAATGGGCCAGGGCCAGGTCACCGCTGGCGTGCACGGTCAACTGCGCTACCTCGAAGACCATCGGCCCGCTGCACAGGCCCATGCACATCTCCCAATGCGCCGTGTAGTCGGCCTTGCCCTTGAATTGCAGGGCCTGGATGGCGTCGAAGGCGACGATATCGTCAGCGTAGACCGCGACGATGGCGGGCAGGTCGCGCTCGCGCACGGCCTGGATCCAGCGGTCGATGAGTTGACGGATTTCCTGTTCGGCTGCGCTGTTCATCGGTATGTCCTCATGGCAGTGATTGGCGCCGGGAAAATCCGGCGCCTGCAGCATTGGTCGAACGGAAGCCCGAGGAATCGACAGCCCAAGGAAAAAAGCGAAAAAAATCTGCCCGCCTCGGCGGTAATCATCGCTTGCGGTATCTGCCGCTTCCCGGCTAGTGTCGCCGCGTTGCGTGCTTCGGAGACCTCGGCAGATGGCATTGATCAGCCAACCTTTGCGGGCCTGTGGACTGGTCGAATCGTCCTGGGTACGGGCCACCGGCGCCGCCTGTTTCGAGCGCCATACCCACGACGAGTATGTGCTGGGCGCGAACCTGAGGGGACATGAGCGGATCTGGCTGGAGGGACGCACCCTGGAGGTACCGGTTGGCGCGATCACGCTGTACAACCCGCTGGCGGTGCAGGCGTCGGAGTTCGCGGCGCCAGGGGTGGAATACATCAGCCTGCACCTGGCGCCACAGGCACTGGAGCAGGTAGCGCGGGAGAACAACCTGAAGCCCTTTTGCGCTATGCCGCGCTTCGAACAGGGCGTGTTCCAGGATGCCGGGCTGTACCGCGCCATCGTCGATTTCGCCAGGATCGACGATGAACAACCGGCTCATCGCGAAGAAGCCCTGCTTGCGCTGCTCGGACAATTGCTCCAACGCCCCACCGGCCCCGCCGGAGAACAAAGCCAGGCCCTGCGCCTGGCCATACAATGCATGCGCGACACCCCGCACGCGCGCCTGGCCCTTGAAGACCTGGCTGCGGTGGCAGGGCTGAGCAAATACCACTTCGTGCGCTGCTTCAAGAATGCTACCGGGCTGGCCCCGTTGCAGTACCACATGCAATTGCGCCTGAGCGAAGCGCGCCGGCGCTTGCGGGCTGGCGAGCATCCCGCCGAGGTGGCACTGGGCCTGGGCTTCTATGACCAGAGCCACTTCATCAACGCATTCCGCCGGGTCATGGGCATGACCCCCAATCACTATTGGCAGGCGTTCAAAGCGCCGGGGCAAGGATGAATTCGTTGTAGCCGGACACGATCACGTAGACCGCGAAGTAGCAGAAGATCCCTGCCGACGCCAGGTATGACCAGGTCAGCAGGCGGTCGCCGAGGAGCCTGCCGCCATGGCTGGCGGCGCCGCACAGGGTCACGCACCAGAGCACCCCGGCGCAGAAGAACCCACCGAGGAACAGGCCCGCTTGCAGCGCCCCGCCTGCGCCCGAACGGGAGATCAGTACCCCGCCCACCGCCGCGAACCAGAGAATCGCGCTGGGCGAGGACATGGCCAGGAAGATGCCGCGCAGGAACTCGCGCCAGGGCGATTCGCGCACCACTTCCCGGGTAGTGTCCAAGTGGGCATTGCCGCGCAGGGCCGCCCACAGCATCTTCACCGCGAACCACACCAGCAGCAGCGAACCGCCGATCCACAGGGCCCAGCGCACGCTCTCGAATTGCAGGAGCACGGTCATCCCGGCCAACGCGGCCAGGGCATAGAGCAAATCACCCACGCAGGTCCCCAGCCCCAACCACATGCCCTGCCAGAAGCCGCGCTGCATGGCCAGGGTGATCATGGCGATATTGGCGATGCCGATGTCGAGACAAAGGGAAAGGGAGAGGAGGAAACCGTTGGAAAAGGGCATGAAGGAAGGGTCCGCTACCGGCTGATGATCGAGGCAGCCGGTATTTAAGCGGATTGGGGTGGGGGTGTATTGGAAGAAATTGCGGATCAGGCCAGCGCGGCTCGCTCGAATACCTCGTCGGCCCACTGGTTCAGGCTTTTGCCTTGCTTCTGGGCCGCTATCGTCGCAGCTGCATGGACTTCCGGACGAATACGCAGCATCACCTTGCCCGAGGCAGGCTTTTCCGGAGTTACGCCCTGCTCCGCACAATCCGCCAGATAGTCTTCCAGCGCCAGGCGGAACTCCTCGTGAAGCGCACTAACCGAACTGGCGTGAAAACTGATGATGTCCCGGATACCCAAAACCCTGCCAACGAAGATGTCGTCGCGGGGATCATATTCGACCCGGGCCGAATAGCCCTTGTAAGTCATGCTGCTCATATATGAACTCCTGCCTGCAGAAGAAACTCCCGAGCCTCTTCGACCTGATAACGCTTGGCCTCCTTCCCTGGATGCGGCCGATAGCAACGCCAGTGGTGCTGCCCTAGCACAAGCTTCACCCTCGACCCCGCGCGTTCATGCACCGAACCTCCCAGATAAATGATCAGGGCTTCGATATCGGCGAATACCAGCGAGGTGCTGGTAGGCGACCGAAACAGGGATTCAAGGGTTTTGCGATGTCGATTCTGCATCGGTGAATGCTATCAAAATAAGATAGCACCTTTTCCCTGGAGTTCATTCAAGACTTTTCAGCCCTCCCCCAATACCCGCGCAAACATTCCCCTGTCGATATTCGCCCCGCTCAACACCACCGCCACCTTGCGCCCCTGCTGTCGCCCGCATTCCTGATACAGCGCGGCCAGCCCCGCCGCGCCGGCACCTTCGGCGGTGTTGTGGGTGTCTTCGTGGTAGATGCGGATCGCCTGCCCGATCTCCTCGTCAGTGACCCGGACAATCCGCGCCGCGCCCCGGCGGATGATTTCGAACGCTTCCGGCTGCGGTATCCGGCAGGCCATGCCGTCGGCGAAGGTATCGGCGGTTTCGGTGGTGACGATCCGCCCCGCCTCGACACTGCGGGCAAAAGCATCGGCCGCACTGGAGACCACGCCGATGATCTGCGTATCCAGGCCGAGCAGGTCACGGGTGCGGATCAAGCCGCAGATCCCCGAGCCCATGCCGATCGGCACATACACCGCATCCAGCCCGGCCACCGCCTCGAACAACTCCAGGGCATAGGTGGCGACCCCGCGGATCAGGTCCGGATGAAACGGCGGCACGCTTTCGAATCCGCGCTCCTGCGCCACCCGCGCCGCCTCGGCCCGGGCCTGGTCGAAGTCGGCGCCATGCTCGATCAATTCGGCGCCCAGGGCGCGCATCGCTGCGTTCTTTTCCGGGGAATTGCCTTGAGGGACGACAATCACGATAGGCACCCCGGCATTACGCGCCGCCAGGGCCATGCTCTGGCCATGGTTGCCCCGCGTCGCCGTGACCAGGCCGCGGGTCTGCGGCGCCCGCGCCAGCAGCGACTGCACGTAGAGCAAGCCGCCGCGTACCTTGAAGGCGCCGGTCGGTGCATGGTTTTCATGCTTGACCCACACCTCGCAACCCAACCTTTCCGCCAGGCGTGGCCAGGCATATTGCGGGGTGGCGGGCACCTGGGCACGGACCAGGCGGGACGCTTCGCGCAGGGCAGGCAGGTCGAACATGGAACACCTCGGATCGGCTTGGAATTGACCCGATCCTGGGCGCCGCGCATTGTATGGGTCAAACCTTATATTGCATGGCCAACAATAAAATCATGTGGACCCCGACCCTCCCCGACGACGCGCAACCCCGCTACCTGGCCCTGGTCGAGGCGATCGCCCGGGCCATCGAACAGGGTGAACTCAAGGTGGGCGAACGCCTGCCACCGCAACGTCGCCTGGCCTGGGCCCTGGGCCTGAATCCGAGCACCACCCAGCAGGCGTATCGCGAGGCGGCGGCGCGACACCTGGTGTCCGGCGAGGTCGGCCGGGGCACCTACGTGCTGGCGGGGAGCAAGGAGGCGACGCTGTTTCGGCTGAAACAACGCGATCATGAGAGCACCTGCATCGATCTATCGACAAACGTCCCGGTCGTGGACGAGCAAGGGCAGGATCTCGAACAGGCCCTGCGCCATGTTCTCCACCAGGGCCCGGCCCACGGCCTGGAACATTACCTTGGCGCCGAACAGTTGCTGCTGGGCCGGCTGCAGGGTGCGAGCTGGCTTAACCTGCGCGGCCTGCAACTGACGGCCAGCCAGATACTGCTCTGTGGCGGCGCGCAACAGGGCGTGTTCAGCGTCCTGCTGTCACTCTGCCAGCCCGGCGAGGCGGTGATGGTCGAAGCCCTGACCGCCCCGGGGATCAAGGCGGCCTGCCGGCAACTGCGCCTGCCCTTGCACGGCATCGCGATGGACCACCAGGGCATCCTTCCCGACGATCTCGACCGCGTGGCCCGTGCCAGCGGCGCCCGGGTAGTGGTCCTGACCCCGGCGCTGCACAACCCCACAGGCGCTAGCATGGGCGAACGACGCCGGCGTGATATCGCCGCGGTGGTCGAGCGTCTCGACTTGCTGCTGGTGGAAGACGACGTCTATGGCGCCCTGGGCGACGAGCCACCGCTGCTGCCGCTGCTCGGCGCCCGTGGCCTGCTGGTCAGCAGCCTGTCGAAAACCGTCTGCGCCGGCATGCGCCTGGGCTGGATCGCCGGCGATGAGCATTTGCTGGCGCAGATCGATCCCCATGCCCAGGCTACCCACTGGCAGATCGCCCCGCTGATGCTGGGCATCGCCGGACGCTGGATCGATGATGGCACTGCCGCGCGCAAGCTGGCCTGGCAGCGCGAAGAGGTGACCCAGCGCTGGCGCCTGGCCCAGCGTCTGCTCGGGGCCGGGATGCAACCGGCAACGCCATCGCCGCATATCTGGTTGAACGGGCCGCGCCCCGGTGATGTGCTGGCTGCCGCCTGCCGCGGCAAAGGCGTCGAGGTGGTGCCGGCCCAGGTGTTCGCGGTCAAGCAGGGGCAACTGCCAGCCGTGCGTGTCAGCCTCACCGCCGCGCGCAGCCGGGCCGAGCTGAAACAGGCGCTGGAACGCATCGCGACGGTGTTCGAGGAATTCACAGCGCAGGATCCGGAGTGACAACCATGCCTACCCGCCTACACTCCAGCGCCATGGACGAACGTGAAGCTTTCTACCAACAGGCCAGCGAACACCTGCGCCAGCAGGGTCCCGCCTGGGCTGCACATATCGAGGCCATTGGCCCTTGCCAGCATGTACCGCTGCCTACACGTGACCCGTACCAGGCACTGGTGCGCGCCATCGCCTACCAGCAGTTGCATGCCAAGGCCGCGGAGGCGATCCTCGGGCGATTCCTGGCGCTGTTTCCCGGGCAGGCGTTTCCGTCTCCCGAACAGTTGCTGGCGACCACCCCGGAACAACTGCGTGCCTGCGGCTTCTCGGGGCGCAAGATCAGTACCGTGCAGGCCGTGGCCCAAGGCCGGCTGGACGGCCTGGTGCCGGATCACGACGAGGCCCGGCTATTGGAGCATGAGGTGCTGATCGAGCGCCTGACCCGGCTGCCCGGTGTTGGTCGCTGGACCGTGGAGATGCTGCTGATCTATACGCTGGAGCAGATGGATATCCTGCCGGTGGACGATTTCGGGGTGCGCGAGGGGTATCGGCGGCTGCATGGGCTGGAAGCGCAGCCGACGCGCAAGCAATTGCTGGAACTGGGTGCGGCGTGGAGTCCGTACCGGACGGTGGCGGCGTGGTACCTGTGGCGGGTGCCGGCGAGGGGAATTTGAAAGCAAGCGGCGGAGTTTTTGAAAAGTTCCGCCACTTTAGGCTTCAAGCCAGTTACATCCCTGAAGCACGACCGCGCCCCCTGTGGGAGCTGGCTTGCCAGCGATGAGGATGGTGGATTCACTATTGCAATCGCTGGCAAGCCAGCTCCCACCGGGACGGTGGCGACCTGACTATTGGAGACATGCCCATGCGCCGTGAAAAAACCGCCATCACGGAATCCGACCCTCGCTGGCAAGCACTGCTCACCCGCGACGCCTCCGCCGACGGCACCTTCGTCTATGGCGTGCGCACCACCGGCGTGTACTGCCCACCGTCCAGCCCAGCGCGCCGGCCGAATATCGAGAACGTGGAATTCTTCGACACGCCCGCCGCCGCCGAAGCCGCCGGCTACCGACCGAGCAAGCGCCGCGGCAGCGACCAGGGCGAGCTGGCACGCCAGCACGCCGCCCAGGTAACCCGGGCCTGCCAGTTGATCGAGAGCGCCGAGGTCGAGCCCAGCCTCGAGCAACTGGCCGGCCAGGTGAACATGAGCCCGTATCACTTCCATCGTGTGTTCAAGCGCGCCACGGGCCTCACGCCCAAGGCCTACGCCAGCGCCCACCGCGCGCGCAAGCTGCGCAACCAGCTGCACCACGCCAATTCCATCACCGAAGCGGTGTACGAAGCGGGGTTCAACGCCAATAGCCGTTTCTACGAGTCGAGCAATGCCCGTCTCGGCATGACGCCGGGCACCTACCGCGCGGGTGGCGTGCATACCGACATCCACTTCGCCATCGCGCAGTGCTCGCTGGGCGCGATCCTCATCGCGCAAAGCACCAAGGGCATCTGCGCGATACTCCTGGGCGATGATCCCCAGGCACTCTTGCAGGACCTTGAAGATAAATTCCCCAAGGCCAACCTGATCGGCGCCGATCAAGGATTCGAGCAGTTGGTGGCGCGGGTGGTGGGCTTCGTCGAAGCCCCGGGCATCGGCCTCGACCTGCCCCTGGACCTGCAAGGCACGGCCTTCCAGGAGCGGGTCTGGCAGGCGCTGCGCGAGATCCCGCCGGGCAGTACCGCCAGCTACGCCGAGATCGCCGAGCGTATCGGCGCACCGAAGGCGGTACGCGCGGTGGCCAAGGCCTGTGGCGCCAACAGCATCGCGGTGGCGGTGCCCTGCCACCGGGTGGTGCGCAGCGACGGCAATTTGTCTGGCTATCGCTGGGGTGTGGAACGCAAGCAGCAACTTCTGGAGCGAGAGCGGCGCTGAAACCTATTCATTACATTAATCACATCAATCTATTTATTCGAACTATAAAGCCACCCATTAAAAAGCCCCGCGACTGGCGGGGCTTTTTAAACGACTTGAAAGGTTATCAACCCTGGCTGCAACCATCGCCCATCACCCGGTATTCGACAGTGTGGCGCTTGCCTTGATGATCTTCATAGACCATGGTAGCCGGAACCACCTCGCAGACATTGGCGACTTTCGACAGGCTGATGACCTTGGCGATATCCAGCTTGGTGCCGTAGGTGTACTGCTCGACCTGGGGCTGTGCGGCCTGGTCGGCAAGGGCGAACGAAGAGACGGCGAGCAGGGCTGCTGCAATTAATGCTTTCATGATTGTGGGCCTTTAAAGCAATCGAACCAACAGATTGACTTCATATGCCTGAGTGGCCGGAGAAGTTGTCATTTCAACTAAGCAAACATGACACGAAGTACCGATCCCGTTGGAACTTCCGAGTGGGGATGCACTTAGTCTACTGATCTGCTAAGTTCCTTGAATCACCAAGACTGACATTCACTGTTACGAAACTCGCAATAATTGCGCTCAACCCTTGCCCGAGGGGATACGCTGCAAATCCCGCCCCGGAGCCCTTCGCCTGTGCCAGAACGCCATCCAGCCCGCTGCAGCCGTCTTACCGCCACCGAGCGACCGCTACTGAACAAGTTCTACAAGACCCAGGGGTCGGCCATGCGCGCCAGCGAAGGTGGCGAAGCCTGGGTCGTGCGGACGGGGGAGATCGTTGCCGCGCTGAATCTCACACCGGTACCGGGCGGACAATGGCTGACCGGCCTGCTGGTGGCTTTTTCCTGGCGGGGGACAGGGATGGCGAGACGCTTGATCGAAACGGCCTGCGCCGAACAGTGCACCTGGCTGTTCTGCCATCCGGACCTGCAAGGCTTCTATGAACGCCTGGGCTTCGAGGTGACCGAAGCGCTGCCACAGGCGCTGGCCGATCGCCTGGCCCGCTACCGGCGCAGCAAGTCGCTGCTGGCGATGTACCGCAGTCAGTCGTCGGTGGCCGGGTCGAGCCCCGGGAACAGCACCTCGGTGTAGCCGAAACGGCTGAAATCATGGATGCGCGAAGGGTACAGGCGGCCGATCAGATGGTCGCACTCATGCTGTACCACCCGTGCGTGAAAACCCTCGGCGGTTCGCCGGATCGGTTGGCCGTGGGGATCGACGCCTTCATAGAAGATGCTCTTGTAGCGGCTCACCACGCCACGCAGCCCGGGTACCGACAGGCACCCTTCCCAGCCTTCCTCCAGCTCGGTGCCCATGGGCGTGATCAGCGGATTGAGCAGGATGGTCTGCGGCACCGGCTCGGCATCCGGATAGCGCTCGCTGCGCTCGAAACCGAAGATCACCAGTTGCAGGTCGACGCCGATCTGCGGCGCCGCCAGGCCCACGCCACCGACATGGCGCATGGTCTCGAACATGTCGTCGATCAGTTGCTGCAGCTCGGCACTGCCGAACAGCTGTTCGGGGACCGGCGGGGCGATGCGCAGCAGGCGCTCGTCGCCCATCTTGAGGATTTCACGAATCATGGGTGGTTCGGCTCGCAGGTTCTGTTTCGACGGCCGGGGCGTGATCGCGACCCAGCCCGGAAACCTGGTTTGTAGCACGTTCCGGGGCGCCGTCGCCGGGATGTTTTTCCCCCGGGTCCTTGCCCTCCTGCGACATATGCTCGATTACCGCGTTCATCTCCGCGCCCAACAGCAGCACCGCCGCAGAAATGTAGAAGTACAACAGCAGGACGATGATCGCCCCGATGCTGCCGTACATGGCGTTGTAGTCGGCGAACGTCTTGACGTAGTAGCCGAAGCCCAGGGAGGCGATGATCCACACCACCACCGCCAGCACCGACCCCGGGGTGATGAAGCGGAACTCCTGCTTTACATCGGGCATCACGTAGTAGATCAGCGCCACCGCCACCATCATCAGCACAACGATGGCCGGCCAGCGGGCCACGGTCCAGATGGTCACGATGATGTCTTCCATACCCACCTGCGATGCCACCCAGCTCATCACCTGCGGGCCCAGCACCATCAGCGCCGCCGCGGCCAGGAGCATGCCGGCGATGCCCACGGTGTAGAAGATCGACAGCGGGATGCGCTTCCACACCGGACGCCCTTCGATCACATCGTAGGCGGCATTCATCGCGCTCATCATCAGGCGCACGCCGGCGGAAGCGGTCCACAGGGCGATGACGATACCCACCGAGAGCAGGCCGCCCTTGGATTGCTGGAGCTGATCGATCACCGGATTGACCTGCTCCAGCGCCTGCGGTGGCAGGACCAGTTCCGATTGCAGGCGCAGCCAGGAGAAAAAGTCCGGCAGGTGCAGGAAACCGATCAGGGCAATGAGGAACAGCAGGAAGGGGAACAGCGAAAACAGCATCTGGTAGGCCAGTGCCGAGGCGTAGGTGGACATCTCGTCGTCGAGAAACTCCTTGACGGTTCGCACCAGTACGCGGTGGACCGGCAGACCGCGTAAATGGGTAAGTCTCATTGGCGTCTCCTTGCGCTGCCCCAGGCTCAGTTACAAAACAGTCTAATAGACCCTGTTCACAAGGTCGCGATTCCGTCTGCCGGGTAAAAAAAACGGCCATCCAGGGATGGCCGTCTCTTTATGGCCCGCAGGCCGGTCAAGGCTTTTTCACGGCATCCTTGACCTTGCCCACGGTTTGCTGGGCTTCGCCCTTGAGCTCCTGGGCCTTGCCTTCGGCGCGCAGGCGATCGTTATCGGTCACCTTGCCCACGCCTTGCTTGATATTGCCGACCGCTTCGTTGGCCATGCCTTTGACTTTGTCTTTGGTGCCACTCATGGGATTTCTCCTTGAAGGTATGTCGGAATCGACAATGAGTGGAGTATCAGGCGAAGCGGGGAGTTTCATTTATTTTCATCCGCGCAGATCAAGAGCACTGCGAACAGCAGCTTTATGTTTCAGCCCATTCCCCGCAAAATACCCGACCTTTCCAAGCGTCACTCGCAGGACACCCGCATGAAACTCGACAAGACCACCGCCATCGCCCGCCGCAACGAGGCGCTGGGGACTCCGGTACTGAACAGCGACAACACCCTGTTCGCCGTCCTGGACAGCAAGCGCAGCCTGTGGTGGTTCGATATCCCGGTGGCCTGGCTGCGCAAGAACAGCGACTTCGTCAACCTGCTGCTGCACAGCCCCGAGACCGACAAGCTGCAGCATCTGAAGATTCCGGTGCGCGACCTGCGCACCCATCAGGAAAAGATGGAAGTACGCAATCCGGGCAAACGTCGCTCCACCATCAGCCTGGCCCTGTCGGCCGACCGTGACTCGCTGCTGCGCGACCTGCGGCCCGGTGGCGAGAACCTGGACTTCTCCGGCTATCGCCAGCGCTGAACCGGAGCTGCCGGATCAGGGCAGCTCGATGCGGTTGTCATGGATGACGATCTGGCCGCTCTTGTACAAGGCGCCGATGGCCTTCTTGAAGTTGCCCTTGCTGACCCCGAACAGGTCGCTGATCACCTGCGGGTCGCTCTTGTCGCTCACCGGCAGCACGCCATCGGCGGCCTTCAGCCGGGCGAGGATCTGCTCGTGCAGGCTGCTGGCGGCGCCCTCGCCCACCGGCTGCAGGCTCAGGGCGATCTTGCCGTCGTCGCGGATTTCCTTGATGTAGCCCTTTTCCTGCTTGCCTGAACGAAGGAACTTGAACACCTCGTTCTTGTGGATCAGGCCCCAGTGCTGGTTGTTGATGATGGCCTTGAAGCCCATCGGGCTCTGTTCCACCACCAGCAGGTCCACTTGCTGGCCGACCCGGTAGTTGGCCGGGGTCTTGTCCAGGTAGCGATCGAGCTTGGCGGTCGCGGTGATGCGCCGGGTGCGACGGTCGAGGTAGACGTGCACCACGCAGTACTCGCCGGCGCGCATCTGGCGTTTTTCCTCGGAGTACGGCATCAGCAGGTCCTTGGGCAGGCCCCAGTCGAGGAAGATACCGATGCTGTTGATCTCCACCACCTTGAGGCTGGCGAACTGGCCGACCTGGACCTTGACCTTGTCGGTAGTGGCGATCAGCTTGTCCTCGCTGTCCAGGTAAACGAAGACATTCAGCCAGTCGTCCACCTCGCTCGGCGTGTCCTTGGGGATGTAGCGCTTGGGCAGGAGGATCTCGCCCTCCGGACCGCCATCCAGGTACAGACCGAAGTCCGTGTGCTTGACCACCTGCAAAGTGTTGTAACGCCCAACTGAAGCCATGTTCGAAATCCTCGCTGCGAGGCGCGCATTCTACACGCGATCGCGGCCGATCACCCTGCGCTTCGGCACTTTCAGTGCTGGAAACAGCCACGAGGGCATCGCCTTGAACCCCTCGGGTCAAAGCTGCTCTATAAACACTGAGTACGCCAACGCAAGGACGCCGACCATGTCCGCTCGTCTATCACGCTGCCTGCGCCCGTTCCTGCTGGTTTTCACCAGCCTCCTGCTGCTGTCCTGCACACGCCTGGACCTGGCCTACCGCAACCTGGACGTGCTGGTGCCCTGGTCACTCGGCGATTACCTGGACATGAACCGCCAGCAGAAGAACTGGCTGAACGAGCGGCTCAAGGAAGAACTGTCCTGGCACTGCAAGACCCAGTTGCCCGGCTACCTGGCCTGGCTCGACAACATCCGCCAGATGGTCACCAGCAACCAGGTCACCGACCAGCAGTTGCAGCAACGCACCGTCGAAGCCCGTGCGGCCATCGCCCGCGTCGCCGAGCAGATCACCCCGTCGGCCGCGCAATTGCTGCGTGGCATGGATGACCAGCAGGTGCGCGAGATGCGCGAGAACTTCGCCAAGGACATCGAGGAGCGCCAGGCCAAGTACGTGAAGACACCGTTGTCGCAGCAGATCGCCGAGCGCGGCGAACGCATGGAGAAACGCCTGTCGCCCTGGTTCGGCGGGCTCAGTCCGCAGCAAAAGGCACGCGTGGCCTCATGGTCGGCGCAACTGGGCGAGCAGAACCGCGCCTGGATCGCCAACCGTGCCCACTGGCAGGCCCAGTTCAGCAACCTGATGGACCAGCGCCACAGCGACAACTTCGAACCGCGCCTGGGCGAACTGCTCAAGGACCGCGAGCGCTTCTGGACCCCGGAATACCGCGTCGCCTTCGCCAATACCGAGGAGCAACTGCGCAGCCTGCTGGTGGACCTGATGGCCCAGAGCAGCGAGCAGCAGCGCCAGCAGCTGGATCAGCGGCTGGGCAAGGTGCGCAAGGATTTCAGTGAGCTGAAGTGCCTTAAAAGCTAAAGGGTCCGATCCTTGCGCCGGTACGGGAACACATCGATCACCTTGCCGGCGCGGATCTTGTCCTGCAGCCCCTTCCAGTAATCGGCGTCGTATAGCTCGCCATGCAACTGGCTGAACAGCCGGCGCTGGCCAATATCGGCGAACAGGAACGGGGGGAATTCTTCCGGGAACACATCATGCGGGCCGATGGAATACCACGGCTCGCTGGACATTTCGTCCTCGGGGAAACGTGGCGGCGGAATATGGCGGAAGTTGGCCTCGGTGAGGAAGGTGATCTCGTCGTAGTCGTAGAACACCACCCGGCCATGACGGGTGACACCGAAGTTCTTCAGCAACATGTCGCCCGGAAAGATATTCGCCGCCGCCAATTGCTTGATCGCCAGGCCGTAGTCGTCCAGCGCCTCGCGGACCTGGGCGTCGTTGGCGTTTTCCAGGTACAGGTTAAGCGGGGTCATGCGCCGCTCGGTCCAGCAATGGCGGACCAGCACGGTATCGCCTTCCAGGGCCACCGTGGACGGAGCAACCTCGAGCAACTCCGCCAGGCATTCCGGCTCGAACTTGCTCACGGGGAAGCGGAAATCGGAGAACTCCTGGGTATCGGCCATGCGCCCGACCCGGTCGACGCTCTTCACCAGCCGGTATTTTTCGATCACCGTGGCGCGGTCGACGTTCTTCGACGGCGAGAAGCGGTCCTTGATTATCTTGAACACGGTATTGAAGCCCGGCAGGGTGAACACGCTCATGACCATGCCGCGCACGCCCGGGGCCATGATGAAGCGATCGTCGGTGCTCGCCAGATGATTGATCAGCGCCCGGTAGAACTCCGACTTGCCGTGCTTGTAGAAACCGATCGAGGTGTACAGCTCGGCAATGTGCTTGCCCGGCAGGATGCGCTTGAGAAAACCGACGAACTCCGCCGGCACCGGTACATCCACCATGAAGTAGGAACGGGTGAAGGAGAAGATGATCGACACATCGGCTTCGTCGGTGATCAGCGCATCGATCTCGATACCCTGACCCTCGCGGTGCAGCAGCGGGATTACCAGCGGCCACTGTTCGTCGCGGGTAAAGATGCGCCCGACCAGGTAGGCGCCCTTGTTGCGGTACAGCACCGGGGAAAACAGCTCGACCTGGAGTTCCGGGTCCTTGCATACCCAGTCCGGCAGGTGCTCGCGCAATTGCGTCTCCAGCCGCGCCAGGTCGCCGGGCAGGTCGGCGTAGGGCACGCCGAACCGATAGTCTTCGAAAATCGTCGCCAGCAGGCCGGCCAACTGCCCATCGGGCCGGTAGATGCGGGTCTGCGCCGCGCGCTCGTGAGCCCGTAGCGAAGGCCGGGTGGTGTGGATGAACATGCAGCCGTCGCTGATCAGGTCGTGGCTGAACAGGCTGCAGAAGATCGAGTTGTACCAGGTTTCCGCCAGCTCATCGTCCAGGCGCGGGTCGATCAGCCTGATGTAGGCGCTTTTCACCAGCGGCCACAGCGAGACGTCCAGCAACACCTCGTCCTCGAATGCCTCGCGCAGGCCCGCACTGACTTCGGACACCTTCTCCTCGTAGAGGTTGATCCGCGCCGCCGCCGCGCTCTGGATCTGCTGCCAGAGGGCCTGTTCGAAACGCTCGCGGGCGCCGTCGGTGATCTGGCGGAAATGCTCGCGGTAATTGTCGAAACCTTCGAGGATCATCCGGGCGATATCGGCGGCCGGCCATTGCTGGGGCATATCAGGACCTCTGGCAGAAGGACGAAAACCTGAGAGTAACCGGGGCGCTTCGTGCTGCACAGGGGTACACTCCGTTCCCCGTTCGCCCCGGAGAATCCCGTGAGCCCCATTGCCCTGTCCCGCCTGCTGATCCTCGCCGCCGTCTGGGGTGCCAGCTTCCTGTTCATGCGCATCATCGCGCCGGTGCTGGGCACGGTGCCGACGGCGTTCTTCCGGGTCACCATCGCCTGCGCCGGCCTGCTGGTGATCCTCGCGCTGATGCGGGTGCGCTGGGACTTCCAGGGCAAGTTCAAGGTCGCCCTGGTGCTGGGCATGATCAACTCGGGGATTCCCGCAACCTTCTATTCGGTGGCCGCGCAGGTGCTGCCCGCCGGTTACTCGGCAATCTTCAACGCCACCACGCCACTGATGGGCGTGCTGATCGGCGCGCTGTTCTTCCATGAAGCGATGACCCTGCCCAAGCTGTCGGGGATCTTCCTCGGCCTGCTCGGCGTGGGGATTCTCAGTGGCGCGGGCCCGGTGGCCTTCGACCTGAAACTGCTCCAGGGTGCCCTCGCCTGCCTCGGCGCGACCACCTGCTACGGCTTTTCCGGCTTTCTCGCCAGGCGCTGGCTGGACCAGCGCGGCGGCCTGGACAGCCGCCTGTCCGCGCTGGGCAGCATGATGGGCGCGAGCCTCCTGCTCACGCCCCTGTTCGCCTGGAGCGTCGCCACCCAGCCACCGGCCAGCTGGGGTGGCTGGCCGGTGTGGCTGTCGCTGCTTGGCCTGGGCCTGCTGTGCACCGCCTTCGCCTACATCCTGTACTTCCGCCTGATCAGCGAGATCGGCCCGGTGAAATCCTCCACCGTGACCTTTCTGATTCCCGTCTTCGGCGTGCTCTGGGGTGCCTGGCTGCTGGACGAACCGCTGTCCAGCGCACACCTCTCCGGCGGACTGCTGATTGGCCTGGCCCTGTGGCTGGTGCTCAAGCCCGCGCGGGCTGGCGGAACACGAACAGCAGGCCGATGACGATCAAGGCCATGCCTAGCAGGCTCAGGGCCGCGAGGCGGTTGCCGAAGATCAGGTAATCCATCACCGCGGTCACCGCTGGCACCAGGTAGAACAGGCTGGTGACATTCACCAGGTTGCCGCGGGCGATCAGCCGGTAGAGCAGCAGGGTCGCCAGCACCGAGACCACCAGGCCCATCCACGCCACCGACAGCAGGAACTGCGGGTTCAACTTCACCTCGAGTGGCTGGAACGGTGCGAACAGCGCGCATATCAGCAGCCCCGCCAGATACTGCAGCGGCAGGGTGCCGAGAGGTTCGCGGGTGATGCGCTTCTGCATGATCGAGCCAGCGGTCATGCTCAGCAGCGCCAGCAAGGCGAAGAGCATCCCCGACCAGGACATACCGCCCAGGCCGATGCCCTGCCAGACCACCAGGACCAGCCCCGTCAGCCCCAGGCACAGGCCGAACAGACGCCCCAAGGAACGCCGGCGCTCCATCAGGACCACGGTCAGGATGGGCTGGACACCCATGACCGTGGCCATGACCCCAGGGGTAACCTTCAGGTCCAGCGCCAGCAGATAGAAGATCTGGTAGGCGCCGAGCAGAATCCCGCCGGTCACCAGGGCCTGGCGGATAGCCGCAGGCTCACGCGGCCAGCGCAGCTTGAGCAGCGGCCCCAGGAGCACCAGGGCGCCCAGGGCGAGAAGGAAGCGAATCAGCAGAAAAGCGAAGGGCGTAGCCTGGGCCAGCCCCAGTTTCGAGACAATCGCGCCACTGCTCCAGAGCAGGACGAACAGGCTCGTGGTGGCCGCCGAGGCCACGGAAGTCTTGTGCAGGAAAGACATGGATTTGCCACCTGTATTCGGGCAAGAAAGCCGATCGGACGAACTGCGAGGGCGCAGCCGGCCGGATTCAGAAACGTTGCGTGTGCAGCGGGCGTCAGCCCACTACCACCACTGCCACGACGGTTCCGACAGGTGGGGACTGGCTGATGGCCGGCTGCAGGAACCCGCGCACGACAACCACCGCGTCGGGCGCGGTAGCGAGTACTGGGGTTACAGGGGAAGCTGGCATGAGCGAGTCTTCGGGTGAGATGTAGAGGCTCAGGACTATAGGCCTGGCACTTTGATAGTGCAAGTCTTGGAAAGCGACGTAAAACCCTGTGGGAGCGGGTTCACCCGCGATTACGGTAGTGAACTCACCGACGCAATCGCGGGTAAACCCGCTCCCACAGGGTCCGTGTCGTCAGAACAACCAGCGGTACAGCAAGTAAGCCACCACCACCGCCAGCACCGGCCGCAGCACACGGTAAGCCTTGGGATTGGCACGCTTGAAGGCTTTCACCCGCGTGCTGATGACATTGCTGAACTTCTTGCTCCAGGCATAGGCCTGGTTGATCCCGCCGACCCGCTCGTCATCGGTGTTCTGCGGTGCGGTGGCACGGCCGAGGAAGGCGCTGACCTTGCGGTTGATCCTGGTCATGAGCGGGCTGCTCAGCGGCCGCTCGACGTCGCAGAACAGGATCACCCGGGTCATGTCGGTTTCGTTCTTGACCCAGTGCACATAGGTTTCGTCGAACATCACGTCCTCGCCGTCGCGCCAGGCGTACGGCTGGCCATCGACGTAGATGCGGCAGTTGTCCGAGTTCGGCGTGGTCAGGCCCAGGTGATAGCGCAGCGAACCGGCGAACGGGTCACGATGCGGGTTGAGGTGGCTGCCGCCCGGCAGCAGGGCGAACATCGCCCCCTTCACGTTGGGAATGCTGTTGACCAGCTCGACGGTCTTCGGGCACAGCAGCTCGGCCGACGGCAGGGCCTTGTCGTACCACTTCAGGTAGAAGCGCTTCCAGCCCTTCTTGAAGAACGAACCGAAGCCGGCGTCGTTGTCCTTCTCGGCGGCGCGGATATAGCCCTCGTCGAACAGGTGCATGGCCTCTTCGCGGATGGTCTGCCAGTTGTTCTTCAGTACATCCAGCTCAGGGAAGCGCTCGCGGTCCAGGTACGGCTTGGACGGCACTCCGGAGAACAGGTACATCAGCGAGTTGTAGGGGGCGAACAGCGCCGAATGGTTGACGAACTGGCGCAGCACCGGCAACCGGGCCTTGCCGCGCAGGTGCACGAACAGGACGCTGCCGAAGAACAGCAGCAGCACGCCTGCCTTGGCGACAAAGGAAAAAGTCATTCAATGCTCCTGGAAGTCTCGTTCAGGCTCAGGGCCGGAAATTGGCCATGATAAACCGAACAGGCCCAGGCAAGAACAACCGGGGCCTGATAGACAGTGTTGGGGATTTTGCAACAAACCCGGCAACAGGGCATTGCCGGGGATCAACAGCGCGACGCGCACCTTGTGGGAGCGGGTTCACCCGCGATCGCGTCGGTGAATCCACTATCGTAATCGCGGGTAAACCCGCTCCCACAAGGTTACGCGGCGCTCTTACTGCTGGTTCTCCTGGTCGGTGAACAAGTCACTGAACAGCATGCTCGACAGGTAGCGCTCGCCCGAGTCCGGCAAGATCACCACGATGGTCTTGCCCTGCATTTCCGGCTTCTCGGCCAGGCGCACGGCGGCAGCCATGGCCGCGCCGCAGGAAATCCCGCACAGAATCCCTTCTTCCTGCATCAGGCGCAGGGCCATGGCCTTGGCCTCGTCGTCGCTGACCTTTTCCACCTGGTCGACGATGGACAGATCGAGGTTCTTCGGCACGAAACCGGCGCCGATGCCCTGGATCTTGTGCGGGCTGGGCTTGATCTCCTCGCCGGCCAGGGCCTGGGAGATGACCGGCGAAGCGATCGGCTCCACGGCAACGGACAGGATGGCCTTGCCCTGGGTGTTCTTGATGTAGCGCGACACCCCGGTAATGGTGCCGCCGGTACCGACGCCCGCCACCAGCACATCCACCGCACCGTCGGTGTCGTTCCAGATTTCCGGACCGGTGGTCTTCTCGTGGATCGCCGGGTTGGCCGGGTTATCGAACTGCGCCGGCATGAAGTATTTCTGCGGATCGCTGGCGAGGATCTCGTTGGCCTTCTCGATGGCGCCCTTCATGCCCTTGGCCGGCTCGGTCAACACCAGTTCGGCGCCCAGCGCCTTGAGCACCTTGCGGCGCTCGATGCTCATCGACGCCGGCATGGTCAGCAGCAGCTTGTAGCCACGGGCGGCGGCGACGAAGGCCAGGCCGATGCCGGTGTTGCCCGAAGTCGGCTCGACGATGGTCATGCCCGGCTTGAGCCGGCCGCTGCTTTCGGCGTCCCAGACCATGTTCGCGCCGATCCGGCATTTGACCGAATAACCCGGGTTGCGCCCTTCGATCTTGGCCAGGATGGTCACCCCGCGCGGGGCGATGCGGTTGATCTGCACCAGCGGCGTGTTGCCGATGGAATGGGCGTTGTCAGCGAAGATACGGCTCATGGCAGGAGGTCCTTTTGGCACCGAGCTAAAAAACCAAGGGTAAGCCTGCCATGGGGGTGCGTCTACCCCGGTCGAACTCCATGCAAGCGAGCGCGGTCAACCTTTCATCCGGGACCTGGAGACTCCGATGAAACGTCGCTATAGCTGGCCCTTGACCACGCTGGCCGGCCTTCTCGTGCTGTTGCTGGCCCTGCACCTGTCGCTGCCCTGGCTGGTGCGCGACTACCTGAACGGCAAGCTTGCCGACATGGGCGATTATCGCGGCCAGATCGCCGACGTTGACCTGGCCTGGTGGCGCGGAGCCTACAAGATCAACGGCCTGACCATCGTCAAGACCACAGGCAAGGTGCCGGTGCCGTTGCTCGATGCACCGGTGATCGACCTGTCGGTGAGCTGGCATTCGTTGTGGTACGACCATGCCGTGGTCGGCGAAGTGACCTTCCTCAACCCCGAACTCAATTTCGTCGACGGCGGCAGCAAGCAGGCCTCGCAGACCGGCCAGGGCACCAACTGGCGGCAACAGCTGGAAAAACTGCTGCCCATCACCCTCAACGAGGTGCTGATCCAGGACGGCACCCTGACCTTCCGCAACTACAACTCCAAACCGGCGGTGGACCTCAAGGCCACCCAGCTCAACGCCAGCATCCACAACCTGACCAATGTGGTGGACAAGCAAGGCCGGCGCGACGCCACCTTCGACGGCAAGGCCCTGCTGGTGGGCGATGCGCCTGTCGAAAGCCAGGCCACCTTCGATCCGCTGAGCAATTTCGAGGATTTCCAGTTCCGCCTGCGGGCCACCGACATCCAGCTGCGCCGCCTCAACGATTTCGCCAGCGCCTATGGCAAGTTCGACTTCAAGGCCGGCCACGGCGACGTGGTGATCGAGGCCCAGGCCGAGAAAGGCCGCCTGACCGGCTATATCAAGCCGCTGCTGCGCGATGTCGAGGTGTTCGACTGGCAACAGGACGTGGAGAACAAGGACAAGAACATTTTCCGCTCGGTCTGGGAAGCACTGGTCGGCGCCACCGAGACGGTGCTGAAGAACCAGCCGAAAAACCAGTTCGCCACCCGGGTCGAACTGTCCGGCAGCGTGCACCAGAGCGATGTCAGCGCCTTCGAAGCCGTGCTGCAGATCCTGCGCAACGGCTTTATTCAGGCCTTCAACGCACGTTACGAGCGTTCCGCGCCCAAGTCTGACTGAGTCACCGAGTGACGGCCCATTCAGAGACTGAATGGGCCGTCTGCGTTCCCACTGTGTAGGGCGGCGGGTATAGTCGCGTATGACATTTTTCTGCCGGATGGATCATTCCCGGCATCCGTATTCATGAGGATGGACAGATGAAGTTCGAAGGCACCAGCGCATACGTCGCCACAGACGACCTGAAACTGGCGGTCAACGCGGCGATCACCCTGGAGCGGCCACTGCTGGTCAAGGGCGAGCCGGGCACCGGCAAGACCATGCTCGCCGAGCAACTGGCCGCCTCCTTCGGTGCCAAATTGATCACCTGGCATATCAAGTCCACCACCAAGGCCCACCAGGGCCTCTATGAGTACGATGCGGTCAGCCGCCTGCGCGACTCGCAACTGGGCGTGGACAAGGTCCACGACGTGCGCAACTACCTGAAGAAGGGCAAGTTGTGGGAAGCCTTCGAATCCGAGGAGCGGGTGATCCTGCTGATCGACGAAATCGACAAGGCCGATATCGAGTTCCCCAACGACCTGTTGCAGGAACTCGACAAGATGGAGTTCTACGTCTACGAGACCGACGAAACCATCAAGGCCAAGCAGCGTCCGATCATCATCATTACCTCGAACAACGAGAAAGAGCTGCCGGACGCCTTCCTGCGCCGTTGCTTCTTCCACTACATCGCCTTCCCCGATCGCGAGACGCTGCAGCAGATCGTCGATGTGCACTACCCGAACATCAAGAAGGACCTGGTCAGCGAAGCGCTGGACGTGTTCTTCGACGTGCGCAAGGTCCCGGGCCTGAAGAAAAAGCCGTCCACCTCCGAACTGGTCGACTGGCTGAAGCTGCTGATGGCCGACAACATCGGCGAGGCCGTGCTGCGCGAGCGCGATCCGACCAAGGCCATCCCGCCGCTGGCGGGTGCCCTGGTGAAGAACGAACAGGACGTGCAACTGCTCGAACGCCTGGCCTTCATGAGCCGCCGCGGCAACCGCTGAGGCCAGGGGGCGAACGCCATGCTGCTCAATCTGTTCAATGAAATGCGCGCCGCCAAGGTGCCGGTGTCGGTGCGCGAACTGCTCGACCTGATCAACGCCTTGCAAAAGCGCGTCACCTTCGCCGACATGGACGAGTTCTACTACTTGTCGCGGGCGATCCTGGTCAAGGATGAACGGCATTTCGACAAGTTCGACCGGGCCTTCTCGGCCTACTTCAAGGGCCTGGAAAACCTCGACCAGCACCTGGAGGCGCTGATTCCGGAGGATTGGCTGCGCAAGGAGTTCGAGCGCCAACTGACCGATGAAGAGCGCGCGCAGATCCAGTCCCTGGGCGGGCTGGACAAGCTGATCGAAGAATTCAAGAAGCGCCTGGAAGAACAGAAGGGACGCCATGCCGGCGGCAACAAGTGGATCGGCACCGGCGGCACCAGCCCGTTCGGCTCGGGCGGTTTCAACCCCGAGGGAATCCGCGTCGGCGAGGCCGGCAAGCGCCAGGGCAAGGCGGTCAAGGTCTGGGACCAGCGCGAGTACAAGAACCTCGACGACCAGGTCGAGCTTGGCACGCGCAATATCAAGCTGGCCCTGCGCCGCTTGCGCAAGTTCGCCCGCCAGGGCGCGGCGGACGAGCTGGACATCGACGGCACCATCGACCACACCGCCCGCGACGCCGGGCTGCTCAACATCCAGATGCGCCCGGAGCGACGCAACAGCGTGAAACTGTTGCTGCTATTCGATATCGGCGGCTCGATGGATGCCCACGTGAAGATCTGCGAGGAACTGTTCTCGGCCTGCAAGACCGAGTTCAAGCACCTCGAGTATTACTACTTCCACAACTTCGTCTACGAATCGGTGTGGAAGAACAACCTGCGCCGCACCTCGGAGCGCACCTCGACCCTGGACCTGCTGCACAAGTACGGCGCCGACTACAAGGTGGTGTTCGTCGGTGACGCGGCCATGGCGCCGTACGAGATCACCCAGCCGGGTGGCAGCGTCGAGCACTGGAACGAAGAGGCCGGGTATGTGTGGATGCAGCGTTTCATGGAGAAATTCAAGAAGCTTATCTGGATCAACCCGTATCCGAAGGACACCTGGAACTACACGGCCTCGACCAACATCGTCCGCGAATTGATCGAGGACCGCATGTATCCGCTGACCTTGCGCGGGTTGGAGGAAGGTATGAGGTTCCTCTCCAAGTAGGAGGGTGTTCTTGAGGGCCTCATCGCTGGCAAGCCAGCTCCCACAGGGATCGCTGAACCTGTGGGAGCTTGCCAGCGATGAGGCCCTATCAGCCAGCAAACCTCTTGAGCCAGGCCTGCATTTCAGCCCAGGCCAATTCCTGCACCACCGCCCTGACCCTCACCCGCTCCCCGGGCAAGCACTGCGCCAGCCGCGCCAGCGCCAACGGCGTCAACGCCCCCAACCGCGGATACCCGCCAATCGTCTGCCGGTCGTTGAGCAACACGATCGGCTGCCCGTCCGGCGGCACCTGCACCGCGCCCAGCGGGATGCCCTCGGAGATCATCGGCCTGCCCTGATAGCGCAAGGCCGGCCCGAGCAAGCGAATGCCCATGCGATCGCCGCGACTGTCCAGTTGCCACGGGCTGTTGAACGCATCGAACAGGCTTTGCCCGCTGAATTCGCCCAATTGCGCGCCCATCACCAGGTCCAGGCACGCCTCGCCTTCCAGTGGCGGACGCAGCAACTCGGGCACGCCCCCCCGCCCCGCCGCCGCCCCTGCAAAGCGCAACTCATCGCCCTTGACCAAGGCACGACCTGTGCCATCCGGCCCACCCAGTTGCTCGCGAACCACGGTTGCGCAACTGCCCAGCACCCGGGGCGCATCGAAACCACCCGGCGCCGCCAAATAGGCCCGGGCACCGAGCAACGGCTGGCTGAACTGCAAGCGCTGCCCCTTGCGCAATGCAAAGCTGCGCCACGGTTTCAGCGGCTCGCCGTCGATCCGCGCGTCCAGGTCCGCGCCGGCCAGGGCCAGAACACAATCCGCCTCGGCCTCCACGGCAAAACCGCCCAGGGTGATTTCCACCACTGCCGCTTGCGCCGGGTTATCCAGCAGCCAGTTGGCCCAGCGCGCCGACACCCAGTCCAGCGCGCCGCCCTGCGTCACGCCAAGATGACGTACACCGAAACGGCCCTGGTCCTGAAGCTGACACAGGGGCGTGCTGGCCTCGATCCGCAGGTGGTTCATGGTTGTTCCTCCAGCGGCGAGTCGTCACCTCCCAGCCTGATGAATTCATCCCGCCCGATAGCCACGAAACGTACCCGGTCGCCCGGCTGCAACAGGCTGTAGCCATCACGGTCACGGTCGAACAGCGCAGCGGGCGTACGCCCGATCAGGTTCCAGCCCCCCGGCGACAAGGCCGGATAGGCCGCCGTCTGCCGCTCGGCAATCCCCACGCTGCCCGCCGCTACGCGCTTGCGCGGCGTCGCCAGGCGGGGCGAGGCCAGGGATTCCTCTACCAACCCCATGAAGGCGAAACCGGGTGCGAAACCAAGGGCAAACACCTGGTATTCGCGCCCGGTATGCCGCCGGACGATCTCGCTTTGCGCAACGCCACAACGCGCCGCCAGCACCTTGAGTTCCGGGCCGACACTGGCGTCGTACCACACCGGAATGTCCATGCGCCGCCCTGCCCCGCCACTGTCCGGCTGCAGATCGCGCAACGCTTCGCCGATCAGGCTGCGCGCCTCGCCAGGCGAGCAATCGAACTGGATCATCAGCGTGGTGTAGGACGGCACCAGTTCCACCAGGCGCTTGCCGAACACCTGCCGCAGGCGCCGGCTGGCCGCCAGCATCCAGGGCATGTGGGCTTCGTCGATGGACTCGAACAGGCGCAGCATCAGGCAGTCGATGGCGACCGCTTCGATCCTTGGCTTCATGGCGTCTTCAGGGCATCCAGGGCCTGGCGGATCTGGCGCACGGCGGCCAGCGAGCTTTGGTTGTCGCCATGCACGCAAACGGTCTGGGCGTGCAGCGTCACGGCGCTGCCGTCGATGGCGGTGAGCGGTTCGCCACGAGCCAGGCGCAGGGCCTGCTCGACGATCAGTGCCGGGTCGTGATGCACCGCCCCCGGCAGGCGGCGGGAAACCAGATGGCCGTCAGCGTCGTAGGCTCTGTCGGCGAAGGCCTCGAACCACAGCGGCACACCGATTTCAGCGCCCAGGGCCCGGGCAACGGTATCGTCGGCCGTGGCCATCAGCATCAGCGGCAACGGCGGGTCATAGGCGGCCACGGCTTCGAGCACGGCGCGCAGCTTGCGGTGGTCGGCCATCATGTCGTTGTACAGCGCACCATGGGGTTTGACATAGGACAAGTGCGTGCGCTGGACCCGGCAGATGCCGTCCAGCGCGCCGATCTGGTAGTGCAGCAGGTCGCGGATTTCCTCGTTGCTACAGGCCATGGAGCGGCGGCCGAAACCGGCCAGGTCCTGGTAGGACGGGTGGGCGCCGATCCGCACCTGGTGCTGCACCGCCAGGGCGACGGTCTGGCGCATGATCCCGGGATCGCCGGCATGGAAGCCGCAGGCGATATTGGCGCAATCGACGAAGGGCATGACCTCGGCGTCCAGACCCATGGTCCAGTTGCCGAAGCTCTCGCCCATATCGCAGTTCAATAGCAGACGGCTCATGGCGGGCTCCGTTGAAGAGATGAAGTTAACGCCAGCTTGGCTGTACGGCCTTGCGCCGGCCACCCATGATCACCCAGCCGATCAGCAGCAGAATGCTCTCCACCACCAAGGCGAAGATCAGCGCACAGCCCACGCCCCAGGCCGCGGCCTCGGGCGTGAGCAGAATCTGGTAGCTGTAGCCCTTGAAGGTTTCCTCGCGGATCGCCGGGTCGGGCTGGGTCAGCACATGCCAGGTGCGACTGGCCCAGCCGGCCTGCAACGCCTGCCATTCGCTTTCCAACATGCGGTTGCGGGCGACCAGGCTGTCGATGCTCTCGGCATCGCTCTGGAACACCGGGTCGTCACTGGCGCGGTAATGCCGCACCAGGGCCTGGAGATCCCCGTTGAAGAAACGCTGGGCGGTCTGCTGGAAGCCCTTCAGGCCCTCGCGGGACTCCAGCAGGTGGGCTTGCACGCGCTGGCTGTAGTCATTGACCAGGCCGGGCACCTGGACGCCCAGCAACAGACCACAGGTGAACAGGATCAACCGCAGGTAGCTTCTCAGCATTTGGCTCGTCCTTAGCGGGTCTGGCCCTTGGCGATGCATTCGCCCTTGCGCCACAGGCCCCATTGGCCGGGCTCGTAGCGGTTCCAGGTTTCGTTTTCGGTCAGCGCTTCGGTGGTGATGACCGTGACCACATCGTTGGGCGTGGTTTCGGCATGGAAGTCGACGATCATGTCCACGTCCTTGAGCCGCGCCGGGCCGAATGGCGCACGCCGGGTGATGTGCACCAGCTTGGTCGAACAGAAGCAGAACAGCCAGTCGCCATCGCTCAGCAGGCAGTTGAACACGCCCTTGCCACGGTATTCGGCACAGGCCTGCTCCAGCACCGGCAGCAGTTGCTCGACGTCCACCGGCTCGGGAAAGGCTTCACGGATGCGGTTGAGCAGGTCGCAGAAGGCCGCTTCGCTGTCGGTGTCGCCGATCGGCCGGTAGAAGCTGGTCAGGCCATTGAAATCGGCGAGTTGGCCGTTGTGCGCGAAGCACCAGTTGCGCCCCCAGAGTTCGCGGACGAAGGGGTGGGTGTTGGACAGGCAGACCTTGCCGACGTTGGCCTGGCGGATATGGCCGATCACCACTTCGCTCTTGATCGGATAGCGCTGCACCAGGCTGGCGACTTCCGATTCGCAGCTTGCCGCCGGGTCCTGGAATACCCGCAGGCCGCGGCCTTCATAAAAACCGATGCCCCAGCCGTCACGGTGGGGGCCGGTACGGCCACCACGCTGCATCAGGCCGGTGAAGCTGAAAACGATGTCGGTGGGGACGTTGGCGCTCATGCCCAGGAGTTCACACATGCTCGGGCCTCCAGTTACAGACGTGGTTCGAGACGCTGGCGCGCCCCGCCCAACGGCGCCTCGGGTGGCTCGTCGCGATAGCGCGCACGGCTATCGGCGGGCTCGGCCAGGATTTCCTCGGCCTCGCGCTTCTTCGCAGCTTCAACACGTTCGCGGCGCGCCCGGGCGCGAGCCTCCAGGGGCATGCGGATGGCGACGAAGATCAGGTACAGGGCGAAGGCGATCATGCCGTACATCGCCAGGTCGGCGGCAGCGCGCCAGACGTTGTTGCCGACCTTGAAGGCCAGGTCCAGGGCGCTGATGGCGATGGCCGGGGCGAAGATGTCCTTGGCCGGATCGACGATGGTCGGGGTGAACAGCAGCACGGCCAGCAACACCCGCAGCGGCTCGCGCAGCCAGCGCCACATCCAGCCGGTCAGGCGAAAGCCCACCCACAGGCAACCCAGGGCGGCCAGGGCATACAGGCCCCAGGCGAACAGATAGTCGTTTTCGGTCATGGCGTCCGTGGTAGGTAGGCAAACAGGCGCTTATGATAGCGATTTTTCCGCGCGCAGGCGCCCCCCAGCCAAGGAACCGCATATGTCCTCTTCCGCCCGAGCCCTGTCCGCCCCGATCGCCCGCCGGGGCGAAGGCGCGGATCCCTATGCCTGGCTGCAGGAACGCGACGCTCCCGAGGTGATGGCCTACCTGGAGGCGGAGAACGCTTTCCAGGAGGCGCAACTGGCCGGCCACGCCGGGTTGCGCGAAACCTTGTTCGAGGAAATCAAGGGCCGCATCCTCGAAACCGACCTGTCCCTGCCCTCGCCCTGGGGCCCGTATCTGTACTACACCCGCACCACCGCCGGCGACGAATACGCCCGACACTATCGCTGCCCGCGCCCGGCCGATGATTCCAACACGGTGGACGAAAGCCGCGAGGAACTGCTGCTCGACCCCAACGCACTGGCTGCCGGCGGCTTCCTCAGCCTGGGCGCCTTCAATGTCAGCCCGGACCACCAGCGCCTGGCCTACAGCCTGGATACCAGCGGCGACGAGATCTACACCCTGTACGTCAAGGAGCTGGCCAGCGGCGCGATCAGCGAACTGCCGTTCGACGACTGCGACGGCAGCATGACCTGGGCCAACGACAGCCAGACCCTGTTCTTCACCGAGCTGGACGACACCCACCGGCCCTTCCGCCTGCACCGCCACCGCCTCGGCAGCGCCAAGGCCGAGCCGGTCTTCGAGGAACACGACGGGCGCTTCTTCCTGCACTGCTACCGCTCGAGCTCCGAGCGCCAGTTGCTGCTGTCGCTCAACAGCAAGACCACCAGCGAAGCCTGGGTACTGGATGCCGACACCCCGGACGGCACGTTCGCCTGCCTGGCGCCACGGGTCGAAGGCCATGAATACGACGCCGACCACGGCAAGCTCGACGGTGAGTGGCGCTGGTTCGTGCGCAGCAACCAGGACGGCATCAACTTCGCCCTCTATCACGCTCCCGGTGACCGCGTGCCCACCCGCGAGCTGTGGCAGGTACTGGTGCCCCACAGCGACACGGTGATGATCGAGGGCCTGACCCTCAATGCCGGCGCCCTGACCCTGAGCCTGCGCGAGGGCGGCCTGCCGATCATCGAAGTGCGTCCCTGCGGGCTGCCGGCCTACCGGGTGCAACTGCCGGACGCTGCCTACAGCCTGTACGTACAGGACAGCCTGGAGTTCACCAGCACGCGCATTCGCCTGCGCTACGAAGCCCTGAACCGCCCGGCCCAGGTGCGCCAGCTGGACCTGGCCACTGGCGAGCAGGTGGTGCTCAAGCAAACGCCGGTGCTTGGCGAGTTCGATGCCGACGCCTATGTCAGCCAGCGTCTCTGGGCACAGGCCAGCGACGGCACGCGGGTGCCGATCAGCCTGGTCCAGCGTCGCAGCGACCTTGGCCAGCCGGTGCCGCTCTACCTGTACGGCTACGGCGCCTACGGCGAAAGCCTCGATCCGTGGTTCTCCCATGCCCGCCTGAGCCTGCTGGACCGCGGCGTGGCCTTTGCCATCGCCCACGTGCGTGGCGGCGGCGAGCTGGGCGAAGCCTGGTACCGCGCCGGCAAGCAGGAACACAAGGCCAACACCTTCAGCGACTTCATCGCCTGCGCCGAACACCTGATCGCGTCCGGCATCACCCGCGCCAGGCAGCTGGCGATCAGCGGCGGCAGCGCCGGCGGCCTGTTGATCGGCGCGGTGCTCAACCTGCGTCCCGAGCTGTTCAAGGTGGCGATTGCCGAGGTGCCGTTCGTCGATGTACTCAACACCATGCTCGACCCGGACCTGCCGCTGACCGTCACCGAATACGACGAATGGGGCAACCCCCAGGAGCCGGAGGTCTACGAGCGGATCAAGGCCTACGCGCCTTACGAAAACCTGAAGGCCCAGGCCTACCCGTCGCTGCTGGTGATCGCTGGCTATAACGACAGCCGCGTGCAGTACTGGGAAGCGGCCAAGTGGGTGGCGAAGCTGCGGGTCACCAAGACCGACGGCAATCCGCTGCTGCTCAAGACCGAGCTGGGCGCCGGCCATGGCGGCATGAGCGGCCGCTACCAGGGCCTGCGCGACGTGGCCTTGGAGTACGCCTTCGTGCTGAACGAGCTGGGTGTGGCGAGCGCCTAGTCCTTGGTCTTGTCCATGGTCTTGTCCGGCGTCGGCATCAGCCCCGGCAGCGGTTGATCCTTGGGCGGCGATGGCAATGGCATGGGCGGCAGCAAGGGGCCGCCCGGCCTGCCGTCGCCGGCCTTCGGTGGCATCGATGGGGTGATCTGCGGATAGGGCGTGGGCGTCGCGGTACCCGGCGCCCCGGGCACCGGCGCGATCACGCGCGGTTGCAGGTCGTCGGCTTGGGCGGTAGCCAGGCTGGCGACGCAATACAGCAGGATGCTCGTCAGACGCATGCAGGGCTCCTGGTCGAGGTCATGCCATACAGACTACTCCGCCATGTAGCGGATTGCCTGCCCAGGAAGCGGTACTGGCGCTAAACTGACGGCGAAACCGTGCCAACCCAAGCCTGAACAGGTAAGAACATGACTGACGCCTCCTCCGCCGCTGCCACCGCGCGGCTCGACCGCATCCTCGCCGACGCCAAGCGCGACGACGAACGGGGCTACCGGCAGAAAGCCCTGCGCATGTACCCGCATGTCTGCGGCCGCTGTGCCCGGGAGTTCTCCGGCAAGCGCTTGAGCGAACTGACCGTGCATCACCGCGACCATAACCACGACAACAATCCCCAGGACGGCTCCAACTGGGAACTGCTGTGCCTGTACTGCCACGACAACGAGCACTCGCGCTATACCGACCAGCAGTACTTCAGCGAAGGCTCGCTGAGCACGCCATCCATCGCCAAGGCCACGCACAACCCCTTCGCCGCCCTCGCCGGAATGCTCAACAAGAAGGACTGAAGTCGCAGCACGCCGCGCCGAGCCCGTATAATCGCGTCTTTTTTGCGAAGGGCCCGGCACGTGGCGAACAAAAGGTACAGCTGCATCGGCCTGTACAACCCCAAATCCCCTGAAAACGTCGGTTCGGTGATGCGCGCCGCCGGCTGCTATGGCGTGAACTCGGTGTTCTACACCGGCAAGCGCTACGAACGCGCTCGCGACTTCGTCACCGACACCAAGCGGGTTCACTACGACATCCCGCTGATCGGCATCGACGACCTGCAGAAGATCATTCCCCTGGGCTGTACCCCGGTGGCCGTGGAACTGGTGGACGGCGCTCGGCCCCTGCCGGAATACACCCATCCGGACCGTGCCATCTACATCTTCGGCCCCGAGGACGGCAGCCTGGACGACGAGGTCCGCGCCTGGTGCGAGGAGACCATCTACATCCCGACCAACGGTTGCATGAACCTGGCCGCCACGGTCAACGTCGTGCTTTACGACCGCATGGCCAAAGGGCTGAACACCCGCTCCGGGCCGCGCTTCAAGTAAGCGATTGAACGCCGGGCGCAAGCCGGCGGTCTGCTGACTATCACGTCACTCAAGAGGAGAAGCGCTCATGCGCCAGAAGCCAGAGATTCCGGCAACGCCCTTTCAGAGCAAACCCGAGCACAACGTCCAGGGCTGGGAGCGAGCGGGCTCGGTATTCACCGGGGTAGTGATGCTGGGCAAGGGCCTGCGTCGTGGCGGTCTGTTCGGGCTGGTCCAGATGGCCATTGGCGGCGCCGTACTGGCCCGCGGGGTCACCGGGCATTGTTCGGCGAAAAGCCTGCTGGAGAAGGGACGCCAGGACCTGGACGGGATCCGGGCGAAGATCGAGCGCACGGGAAGCGAGCTGAAGTCGTTGAAGGATGCGGCGGAGGCGGCGACCAAGAGTGCCACCGTGACCGGGAACGATTCGCTGGTCAGTCCAAAACCCTGAGATTCTAGGGCCTCATCGCGGGTGAACCCGCTCCCACAGGT